>NZ_JBNLXQ010000002.1:158199-304672 GCF_053840905.1 Caproiciproducens sp. | reverse complement strand
GGATAATCCAAAACAAGCCGCGTTATTTTATTAGCCCCTTTTGCATTAAAAAAGGCAACCGATTTCTCGATTGCCCTTACACAGTAGCTATGCCTGTCGTGAAAATAAACCCGTGATTATGACTTTTTCACCGGTCTGATATACTTCCAAAAACGTTCCGGATCATGATAAAAGTAAATTATTCTCCCGGGGGAAGTATCATAGCAGTAACCAGTGTCCGTGAAATCAAAGGTTGCCATTGCCTTTTCAATCTTTTCCTCCACGCTGCGATTTTCCTGCTCATAGTCGAATGGTCCATGTTCAAAAACAATATACTCGGCTTCGGGAACATCAATAAGAAGCATTTGTGGCGGTATTTCGCCTTTATAATCAAAAGGAAGACGCGCACCATAACATTCTGTACGTGGAATACCCCAATCGCAAAGTCTGCCGCCCGGGTCATTAATGTACGCCATAATCTGACCGCTGCTGCTGTTTGATTCGCTCCCACCATCGTCATCCAATTTGCCTTTGATACTATCGAGTAAGCCGCAAATTGTATCGCAGTCCTGTCCCGGAATAAGACTTTGCTTTTGCCAGAAATCCCAATACCCATTACTCTCATAGTTTTTAATGTGCAAGAATTTGTGTGCGGGAATGGTTACAAAATAAATTTTAACATCATCTGCGGATTCCATCATACCAATCTCTCCCAATCCGAAAAAGTAGCGGTCGAAGGGGTTTATTTTTGTACGAAGAACGACAGGCTTAGGCTTTTTTCGGTATTCACTTGGAGTTACACCATATGCTCCCTTGAAAGCTCTGGTAAAAGCTTCATGTGATGAAAAGCCATAATCAAAAGCAATATCCAAAATGCTTTTTTCACTATCCCGAACTTCTTTCAGTGCAAAGGCTAACCTTCTTAGCCGCAGATAATCTCTAAACTGCATCCCCGATATTTCCTTGAATTTTCTGGTGGTATGAAATTCAGAATAACCCAACTTGCGAGAAAGAAACCGCAGCGTTAGTGCTTCATCGTGATGATGTCTGATACACTCGTCAATTTGGTCAACGATTATTTGGATCTGCTTGTGCCACTCGTACATTCGTCTGCTCACCCCGTTTCAACTACCCTATAACAATTATAGAGTAAAGGAAATTGCATTGCTTGATTTTACTTGCGGAAATCGATGCTTTCTTTTGCGCCAGAGATTATTTTAATAATCAACGATCTAAAAGCTTACGAAATATCTTAACACACAGGTTTATCCGAAACAAGCCGGAACGTTATCGCTCCGGCTTGACGATCTTCTGTGTGATGATAAGGTCGCGGTAACAGTCATGGGAATGGTCAGGGCGGCCTTTCGGCGGGGCGGGAGGCCGTTCCTCCCGCCTGTACTGCGGCTTCTGCACCATCATCCGCTCGAAAGGGCTGTCGGTGAAAAAGGTCATTCGTCCTCACGTTCCGTTTCACCGTCGGAAGTTTCCGGCTCATCTTTTTGCTCTGTTTCTCCGTCAGGTACTTCCGGTTCATCTTCCGGTCCGGATTCCTCATCATCGTCCCCGGTGTAATCGTAATTGTCCGGGTCTGGCTTGTTCTTGTCCTTTTTACCCGGCTTGCGGAATTTGAAGAACCATACCGCCGCGCCGATGAGAACGGCTGAGAGCACGGCAATCGCCGCGATTCCGGCGCTGCCGTTCTGCTTTTCCGGCCGGGAAACGGAAGAAACCGTGGGCGTCGATGCGGTCGGCGCAGAGGATGTTTCCGGGGTAGAAGCGGTCTTGGATGAGGAAGAACCGGAAACGTCCTCGTTGTCGCTTTTTGCAAGCGCAAGCAGGTCCTTGTCCGTCACGGCGTCGAGAAAATAGACATTCTCGGCATTTTTCTGACGGTCGATAATCAGGTAAAAGACGTGCTTGCTCGGCGTGGTAATGGTAAAAAACTCCTTGCCGTCCTCGTTAGTCACGTTGTCGATCACCGTCCCGGTGCCGTCCGGCGTCAGCGGCTTGAGAGATGTTTCGGACGAGGCCGACGATGATGCGGCGCTGCTCTGCGCGGCGCTGGAACTGCTCAAAGTCGGAGAGGTTGTTCCTGTGCTGTAGGCGAGGGCATTGACGGAAAAAGCCGCCGTGCAGGATACGGCGGCCATCAGGCAGACGAATATGCGGATTTTAGATTTCTTCATGAACATTTTCCTCCTGTTTGTTCTGGTTGGACGCGGGCCGGTTTTCGCGGGATGCTTTCATGAGCGCCGACAGTTCCTCCGCCGTCATGCCCATGCCCCGCACAAGGCCGACAATATCGAGATTTTCCAGCTCACGGCGCTGCTTCTCCAGTTTCTTCTGCCGGTTTTGCAGTGTGGAGATTTTGGCCGCGTTCTTCTCATACTCGGCGTCGATTTTTTTGAATTTCGGATTCACAGTGATTCCTCCAATCTGTTTATGGGTTCGGTAAACGTCCGAACGTGTAAAAATGGCTCTGCCAGTAGCTTGTGTTGAGGTTCGAGTAGCCGATGGGGTCCCCCGCCGCGAGCATCATGCCATTTCCGACGTAGATGCCCACATGGGACACGCCGTCGGTATCGTAGGTGTATTCAAAGAAAACAAGGTCACCGGGTCTTACGTCGGCGGGAGAAACCGGAGTGCAGATATCGCAGAGACCCTGTGCTCCCAACCGTCCCACATTCCATCCGCTGTGATTGATTACCCACGACACGTAACCGGAACAGTCGAATGAGGTTTTCGGGCTGCTGCCGCCCCAAACGTAGGGGTAGCCGATATATTTTTTCGCTTCCGTAATCATAGCAGCGAACCGTGCGTCCGTCATTTCCTCCGGGGGAATGTCGTACTCCGTGGGCTTTTTGAGGGTGGAGGCGTTCGGATAGGCCGACGTGGGGAACAGATCGGGCCGGTTGCCGAGGGTGGACATGTACATCGAGTACACGCCGACCTGATCCTCGTTCATAATGGAAATGGGAAGATGGGACAGATCCTCGTTGTGCAGCTTCACATTGCAGATAGTGTAGGTATAGGGAACCTGCTTGGTTTCGGTGTGGGTCGTGCCGTCCGGGTCCGCCACCGTATCCGTTTCCGTGCGGTAGCGGGTTTCCGTCTCCACGGTCTGCGTCAGTTGGTATTCTTTTGAGAACAGAGTGGAAAGCGTATCCAGGACTTCATCCAGCGTCCATTCGCCGCCGTGCCATGCCGTCAGAACGGAAACCAGCACATAGGGGTCATGCCCGATTTTATCGAGGGTGTAATGATATTCATCGTACCCGCTGTGCCTCTGCTCGTAATGGTTGATTTCGTCCTGAAGGTTCGCTTCCTTTTGGGCGTAAGCAGCTTCTGCGCCGAGCATGGCATCGTCCGTGGAAGGATAGGTGGACGCGGTAACGCCGGACAGCGCCCCTTCCAGTAGAACCGAGCTGGAGGACAGGACATTCAAAAGCAGGACAAGTACTAAAAAAGCGCCCGCAACGATCAGAAAACCGTTCCGGTGCCGCCCGACAAAAGCCGCCGCCCGCTTGCTCTCCCGCGCCGCCGTTTTTCCCGCTTTCGCGGTGTTTTCGGCATCTTTCCCGGCAGAACCGGTAAACTGACCGGCCCGCTTCGCGGCGGCATACTGTTTTTTGACGGCCCGCTTCTGCCGCCAGTGGGCCAAAGGATTGCCGGAGGGCTGCGGATTGTTCCGCGCGGCCTTTTTCTGCAAATAACCGAGGTTGGCGCGGTCAAGCCGCTTTTCCGCTTTGGCCGATTTCCGGTAGGGTTTCAGCTTGCGGGAGCGATGGGCGCTGCGAACCAGACGCCCGCCTGTTTCGGCGGCTTCCTCGCTTTTGTGCGCGGCCTCCACGCCCACGTTTTCATCCTCGGACTGCCGGATTTCCCGGTGAAACTGCATCAAAACGGCGTTCCCGGGCGCGTCCCGGACGGCGTGGGTGAGCTTGGACGGTTTTTTCTTGTCCACTTCCTTAAATTTCAGGTGTGTCGTGACCTTGCCGGTGGCCGGGTCAACGGTGTGCTGCTTACGAAGGACTTTCTTTTTCGGTATTTTCGCCTGCGCCCGATCCGCTTTTGCTGCCGCTTTCTGAGCCTTGCTAATTGGCCGTCTCAACGCGGGGTCAGTGCGTTCTTCATCCGTGAATTGCAGGCGGGGCGCTCGTTTTTCCATTCCGTATCACCTCCGATCCCACTGAATAGGAACACTCATGTTGCCGCCACTTCCTGCGGCTTGGTAGTCATGTTGCGGTACAGTTCCGTGTCCTTCGGGAAGTGATCGATAAACGGCAGAATAACGTTGCCGTAGAACAGCAGCCCTTCGCCCTCGCCGGAATGGGTGACGTAGGAAAGCTGATGCGGCGAAATGCCGAGCTGCTTGGCGAGAATCTGACGGTCGCCGGACGCCTGATTGAGCATATAGATGTAATCCGAGTTTTCAAAGATGTTCTCAATTTCCCGTGAAGAAAGAAGATCCTTGATGTTCTGAGTTATGCCGGTCGGGATGCCACCCCACTTGCGGAACCGCTTCCAGATTTCCACGGAATAGGCGGCGGTCTGTTCTTCTTTTAAGAGCAGATGGAACTCGTCGATATAGTAGCGCGTGGATTTCCCCACGGCGCGGTTGACGGTGACGCGGTTCCAGACCTGATCCTGCACGATGAGCATCCCGATCTTTTTGAGCTGTTTGCCCAATTCCCGGATGTCGTAGCTGACGACGCGGTTTTTCACATTGACGGTCGTGCGATGATTGAACACGTTGAGGGAGCCGGTGACGTAGATTTCCAGCGCCGTGGCGACGTACTGCGCTTCCTTTTCGTCCTGCCGCCGCAGTTCGTTGTACAAATCCTCCAGAATCGGCATGTTCTCCGGGCGCGGGTCACTGAGGTAATCCCGGTATACCAGCCTCACGCAGCGGTCGATAACCGTTTTTTCTACAGGCTGCAAACCCTCTTTGCCGCCGACGATCAGCTCGCAGAGCGACAGGATGAAGTCCGACTTCAAAGATAACGGATTTTCTTCCTCGGAGTAGTTAAGGTTGATGTCCATCGGGTTGATGTAATCGGCGGACGCGGGCGATATTTTGATGATCTGCCCGTGCAGGCGTTCAATCAGCGGACCGTATTCGGCCTCCGGGTCACAGACGATGATGTCATCGTTCGTGACAAGAAACACGTTGACGATTTCCCGCTTGGCGGCGAAGGATTTGCCTGCGCCCGGTGTGCCGAGAATCAGGCCGTTCGGGTTTTTCAAGAGCTTCCGATCCACCATGATGAGGTTGTTACTCAAAGCATTCAGCCCGCAGTACAGCGCCTCGCGCCCGGTCTGAAACAGTTCCTGCGTGGTGAAGGGGATAAAAATAGCGGTGCTTGATGTGGTCAGGCCCCGCTGGATTTCCACCTGATTCAAACCGAGCGGCAGGCTGCTCATCAGCCCTTCCTCCTGACGGAAATCGAGCCGGGTCAGCGCGCAGTTGTATTTCTGCGCGAGGGAGCTTGCCTGAAACACGTTGTTGTCCAGCCGCTGCTTGTTTTCGGCCACGTTGAGGACGAGGAAGGTCACGAGGAACATGCGCTCGTTGCGGGACTGTAAATCCTGCAACAGCTTTTTCGCTTCCTCACCGTAGGTGGCGAGGTCGGAAGGGATGATGTCCATGTCGTAACCGGAACGGATGGCCTTTTTCTGTTCCTGAATCTTCATGGAATCCAGATCCGTGATTTTTCGTTTCACCGTCTTGATGGCGCTAACCTGGTCGATGGACTGGATGTGCATGGTGACGATGAGGCTGGATTCCATGTCCAGGAAATCGGCCAGCATCCGGTCGTTCAGCTCCGGCGCGAGGATTTGGAGAAACGACACCGCCCCAACCTGACGTCCCATACCGAACATGCTGCCGCTTTTGAACTCAAACGAGCTGGGGGCGATGAAATCCTTGACGGACAGGCCGGAAGGGGCCAGCCAGTCCCAAGAAAAGCGGAACGGCTCCGGTGTATCCATGCGGAAAATGTCATGCAGCAGTCGCAGGCGCTCCGCACCGTTCAGGGAAGCGGCTGTTACGCCGAGATGTTTGAAGTTGTTGAGAATGTTGATCTCGATGCGCTCCAGCCGGGGCTTGGCCGCTTTCAGGCTGTCCGCTTCGATGCCGAAGGTCAGGTACTTGGTTTTGATGAGGCCGTTGTTGCCTTTGGCAAGCTGATTCCGGAGCATTTCTGTGTACTCCAAACGTAGGCTGTCGAAATCGTCGCCCTGTGGCGGGATGGTGACGCTTTTTGCAAAGCTGTCCCGCGTCGCGGAGAGATTCAGAAACGAGAGCTGAAACTTGATGGAACTGTCGAAATAGTTGAGGAAGTCGCACCAGCCCTCGAAAATGGCGGTCTTGTCCTCGTTCTGATTGAGCTGATAGTTGATGTCCTGAAACTGAACGGTTTTCGTGTAATAACTGTCGGTCACACGGCAGATTCCGTCCGGGAACATCCGCTGAAAAGGGATGCTGTCCTGCGCCGATTGCTTTTTCTTATCGGTTTGCCGTGCCTTTGCGACGGCGGCTTCGATCTGACGCCTCTCGGCGCGGGACAATGACCGCCCTGTGGCCGGTTTTTGCTTTTTTACCGACAATCTGACGCACCTCCTTATCTAATTGGCTTTGCCGCGCGAGCACGGCGTAAAAATTGTTAGTCTGGTAGGGCCGCTGCTTTGGCCGGAGAAATAGCACACGGGCAATGTTTCGGACGATTTTTTCCATCGGCAGGCCGTTTTTCTCATAGACGCCCATCAGGAAAAACGGCAGCATAACGAGCACCATGCAAAAGGAAGCAGCTCCGGCGTTGAGATTCACCGGTCCTTTGAGCAAAAAGAAAAGCGGTACGCCCACAAGCGCGCCGCCGCTGAAACAGACAAGCTGCCGTTTTGTCAAGTTGAACAGGACCTTCGTTTTCACTGCGGTCAGGTCCTTTGGGACGGGAACATAAGCCATTTATCGCGCCTCCTTCGCCATCGCAGGTTTTTCATGCGGTTCAGGCGTAGGGCCGGGTGCTTTTCGGAGCTGTTCCCGCACGGACGGCTTTTCCTTTCGTTCATAATCCCGAAGCGCGTCCTGCTTGTCGAACACCTCGTCGAGCGCAAAGCTGAAATCGCTCAGATCTTCCGTGCGTTCCAGCCATTTGTCCGCAACGACCTGCAAGGGATTTTCAAACAGAAGAAGATAGGCGATTTCCTCCGGTTCAAAGCCGTGACTTTCGGTCAGATAATAATGGGCATCTTTAATCGCGGAGATCTCGCGGGATGTGTCTATCAGTTCCGTTTTGCTTTTTGCTTCCCATGCCGTCTGAAACGCCGAAAGGTTGGCGTCCAGCCGGTCAAGAAGTTCCTGTAATTTGTCCTGCATTGAATATCACCTCCGTCAATGCGCGTTAAAAATTGATTTTGCGAGGCTTCCGGTCTTAAAAAGCGTAAAGCACAGCAGCACCGTGTAGCCCATGCACGTCCAGATCGCCTTGCTGATGTCCGTGCTCACGCTGATGCTTTTTACAAGAACGGCGTAAATCGCCACGCAGACGATGATGAGAAAGCCCTGAAATCCGAGCGCGAACAGGGAGCGAAGATAGTTCTGGCCCATGCCGCCCGATTCCCGGTTCAGCATCGTCGCCATCGGGATCGGCGCGATGGATGTGGCCAAATAGATCTCAATCATCCTCCCGTACACGATGATGAAAATGCAGATCGTGAGCGCCCACATGGTAAAGCCCACGAAAATGCTCTGAAACCACAGTCCGAGCAGGGGGCCGAGGTCCATTGCCATGAGGCGCGTCTGAAGGTTTGCCGTGACGGAGCTGATGTTGATGGACGTGTCGGAAACGATGATTCCCGCCGCGCTGTTGACCACGCTCTGCGCCACGTCGAATACACCCATAACGATGTTCCATGTGTTGGTCACAATGAGGATGGCACAGGCCGTTTTGAAAATCCACCGAAAGAAAACGGCGCTCTCAATGTCGTGAAAATTGTTTTTGTCGGTGATAATCTGGATTAGCTCCAACGTCATGACGAACGCGAGGATCAGGCCCGCGATGGGCATCATGACGTTTTCGGACAGGGTCCGGATCATGTTGTAAATGCCGGTGTTCCACGCCTGCGGCGTCGTTCCCACCTGAGAGGCGATCTGCCCGACCTGGCTGTTCACGTTGTCGAACATGCCCGACAGGTTGTTCATGATGCCGCCGACGAGTATTTCTTTCAGCCATTCGGTAATCTGCTGCTTGATGAAATCCAAACGGCATCAACTCCTTTCCCGCGCCCCATTAAATGGGGCACGGAGTGTTTTCGCGTCGGCATCAACCGAAAAGGTTGGAGAGCAGAGGAACCAGCGTAATGCCGATCAGGGCCACGCCGCCGCCCGCCATAAGCTGTTTAATGCCCTGACTTTTTGCACCCGGATTGTCGTTGCCGTAACCTTCCAGAAGGTTGATCGCGCCCCAAATGGCAAGGCCCGCGCCGAGGGCGATTACAAGGGTCTGGAGAACGCCGATTGCGGAATGAAAGAAACTCATAATGTTACCTCCAAATGATTTTTCAAAATATTTATTAGCCCATTGATAAACGATGTAAGAACTGCTAGTATATTCTTGCAGTTGTCCATATTTAGTGCTATCGCATTTTTGCTCACCGGACTTTCTGTTACGCTCACCAAGAAATTCAAGAATAATTTTGAGCTTTCGCTTAAAATTGGAGGAGATGCTCTAATGAGATTTATCGTAATAGTGACAAGTGGGCTGGTGGCATCTACGGGCGTTTGTGGGGTTCGTAGCAGCTTAATGAAAGTGGGCTATTATAAGTCGATAGCACATTGATATATGGGACCAACGCCGGAGGTTCGACTCCTCCATGCCCCACCAAACACAAGGCACAGTCATCTTGGCTGTGCCTTTTACAATATTTCATATGCATTGAACACATCATCCGGTTTGGTTTTCAATTTGGTAGACAGAAACTTCTCGATATGGAAAGCGTTGCGGAGGTCATAGTCGGACAGGTACTTGTAGTTCGGGTGCTTTGTGATGTCGTATTTGTCCGAAAGGAAAGGCCGGACGCCGCGAAGCTGGAGGATGCATTTGCCGCCGTCAAGTACGGACAGCTCATCGACCGAAGCGAGGTCTTTCCCCAATTTTTGATAATTGAGGCTGTGAGAAACCTCACGGCCCCGGCTTTCGCCGGTGTTGTAGGTGTCGATTGTCTCCTTCCCAAGTGATTCCGTCAGTTCTTTCAGGGTCGTGCGCTCCTTGCCGCCGAGGAAGATTGCGCTGTCGCAGTTGCCGATAATCGTGTCGGCGTTGTCTTTGTACAAAGCCTTGAGCTGGCTCTGCGCCTGCAAAACAAGGCAGGCCGAGATCTCACGGCTGCGGATGGTGGCAATCAGCTTTTCGAACTTGGGGATCTGCCCAATGTTGGCAAATTCGTCAAGTAGGCACCGGACATGGACGGGTAAGCGCCCGCCGTACACGTCGTCGGCTTTTTCGCACAGTAGGTTGAAAAGCTGCGTATAGGCCATCGAAACTAAAAAATTAAACGTGTCGTCCGTATCTGAGATAATGATGAACAGGGCGGTCTTGCGGTCGCCCAGCGTGTCCAGCTCCAATTCGTCATAGGCTGTCAGGTCACGCAGCTCCTGAATGTCGAAGGGGGCCATTCTTGCACCGCAGGAAATAAGGATCGATTTTGCTGTCTTGCCCGCCGCCAACTTGTACTTCTTATACTGCCGGACGGCGAAGTGATTCGGTTTTTCTTTTTCCAGCGCCTCGAACATGAGATCCACGGGATTTTTGAATTCCTCATCATCTTCCCGAACTTCCGAGGCGTTGATAAACTCGATCAGCGTGGCGAAATTCTGTTCCTCGACCGGGGCCTCATAATGGATGTAGCCGATGAGCGCCGTATACAAAAGCGTCTCGGCTTTCACCCAAAAATCATCTCCTTCCTTGCCTTCACCCTTGGTGTTGGTAATCAGCGCCGTGACCAGCTTCAAAATATCTTTCTCCGAATGGATGTATGCGAAGGGATTGTAGTGCATCGATTTTTTGAAGTTGATGGTGTTGAGAATTTTGATGCGGTAGCCCCTGCGCCGCAGGAGATTTCCGCACTCCACGATAATGCTGCCCTTTGGGTCCGTGACAACGAAGCTCGTCGGATAATCCTTGGAATCGCACTGCATCAGGTTCGGTTTGATGAAAAACCGCGTCTTGCCGGAACCGGAGCCGCCGACGACCAGCACGTTTTTGTTCCGTGACGTCTTGGGGTCCTTCGGTCGGCTGTTCATGGTGAGCCGTTCCGTCTGCGTGAGAATGACGTTGTTTTCAAAAACAGGGTCAATATAGGGTTTAATATCCTCGGACTTGCCCCAGCGGGCCGAACCGTATTCCACGTTTTTGCGGAATTTCTTGGCGTTCCGGCCCTTGACATAAACCGCCAGCCGGAGAGCGGCGGCAAGAAGAACGCCTACCGCCAAATCAGTCGGATAAAAGCTTGGCAGTAGAGAGGAAAACGTGGCGGTAAGGCCGTCCATCAGGTGCAGGAGTTTCCCGGAAGCGTCCGCGCCTGCGGCCATTCGCCACGCCTGTCCGAACTTGGTGGCGAACAGCGTGACGAACAGATACGGCAGATTCATCAGGAGCAGCTTTTTTGTTTTCTCACTCATCGCGCCCGCTCCTGTTCCTTATGTCTCACCCGGTCAACGGTATTCGCTTTGACCAAATCCTTGAACTGCCGGAGCCGCGAGAGAACGGAGGGCCTTTTCGCCCGGTTCACCGTTTTGACCGTGAACTCGGTAAAAGCGGCGGTGAGCGCGTCCGCGTCCCGCGCCTTGAAAAAGACGAGATATTTCGGCGGCGACACGCTGCGGTCCTTTTTGACGGCGTAATCCACGCCGTATTTCCGAGCCACACGGTCAAAGGAACGGATGTTGCTGTCGGTGATCTCCATGTTGGAAACGCCCGCGTTCTGCCCGACGAGCTGTTTGACCGTCTGCCTGCCGTGGGGAATTACTGGCCCGGCGCGGGCCTTCGCGTTTTTCTTCTCCTTTCGGTGGGCCAGATATTTGGCAATCGCCGCTTTGAGCACCCGGCCCGTGAGCTTCGCGCCGCTGATGATGAGCGTCACGGAGCGGTTTTCGATTTCTTCCTGCAAACAAATCACCTCCATCTGTCATGGGAAAGCCGCCCTCCGTCACCGCTCGTCGTGAGAGGGCGGTTTTTTCTTTGCCGGGGCCGGGTTCCTGTCGGACCGGCTGTCCGGCCTTTTTTCCTCACTCTTTTTCAGGAACGGGGTGAGGATGGTTTCCTTGCTGTCCATGTACATTTCTTCGGTTTTCTGCTGCGCCTGCTGGAGCTTTGTGATAGCGTCGGTTACGTCGTTGAACAGCGAGTGGTACATTTTTTGATAGTCCGGCACGTTACCTTCTCTCCTTTTCCGCGTCTTTTTCCCGGCCCTGTCCCTTGACGGTGAGGATGCCGTCCAGTGTGGTGGCGGTGATGTGCAGCCGTTCCGCCGTGGCGATATCGTTTTTCACAGTTTCGTCCACGTTTCTGCCGCAGACCACCAGCACATGGGCGCGGCGCAGAAAGTTGCAGGCGATGTCGATGCCGTCCTTGTGCTCCTGCGGGATGGCGTCGTTGAGGAAAAGCGGCAGGAACAGAACCGGGCAGATGGGCGAAAAGCCCGCGTCATAGACCTTGCGGCAATACCCTGCCGCGTCCTCGGTGTTTTCGATTTCGTTTCCGCCCCACGGGGCGGTGATGTATGCGAGGGGTCGTTTCATGGTAAAATTACTCCTTTCCAATTTTGTCAGGCATGAAAACAGCCCGCGCAGGGCGTTTACCGTCCGGGCGGGCCGCTTTCGTACATGTCGTGATTGACCAGCGCCGAGTAATAGCTGCTGATGGTGGTGGGCGCCTGATACAGCGCGGTCAGGATGTAACTTCGGATATTGCGAACGTCGGTGGTGTTTTTGTCGAGACACTCCAGCACGTATTCGATGTGGCTGTCGTCGAGCTTCAGAAGCCTGCTTTTCACCGCTTCGGTGGGCATGTCCTCACCGGCGATTCTGATTTCCTTTTTCCGGCTGCACACGGTGTCGAGCAGGATGCCCACGATTTCATCCAGACGCTCCGGGTCGCATCTCTCCCGTAGGACGTCGTAGGATATATTCTCCTTGATGATTTCGCGGTATGCATCCGTCACTTCCATCGAATCAGCCGGGGCAAAGGCCTCCGGCTTTTGATCTGCCGGATTGGATTGATAAGGATTTGCTCCATACGTATTTGATTTTTTAGGGATATTAGTTCCCTTAGTATTTAATTGCGCGGGCTTTTCCGTATCCGGTTTTTCCATATCCGGGGTATCCAGATACGGCTTTTCCGTATCTGGTGAATCCGTATCCGGGATAGGCGTACGCGGCGGTTTGCGCGGCTGTTCGTAAATAGTGTATTCGGTGTCCGTGATGCGCCCGTCTTTACCGCGAAGCTGGCGGCGCTCCATGTAGCCCGCGCTTTCCAACTCCTTGAGCGCTTTTCCGATGGCGTCCACCCCTTCGCGGCAGATGGAGGCAAGGCCCCGCGTGGTATAATCCCAATCGTCCGGAAGGGAGAGCATCACGGACAGAAGTCCTTTCGCTTTCAGGGACAAGGCCCTGTTTTTCAGGTGATGGTTGCTCATGACCGTGTAATCCCGCGTCCGTTCCACACGAAAAACCGCCATTTTGTATCACTCCCTTCCATACGGACGATTCAGTCCGCAATCGTAAAATTCAGCGTCAGCTCATGGGACACATTCGTTGCCTTCGCCCAAGCCAGACCGAATTTGGCGGCAAGCGCCAGATTCCCCGACGCTCCGTTCGCGCCGAGCGTCCCCAACGGGACTTCCGACGCAATATCGCCCGTGTACACAGGAGTTGTTCGGTCAACCGCCGTCCACCCTGAACCGGCTGTTATGCTGATTCCCACGCCGAGGGCGATTCCGCTTCCGGTCTGCGCCGCCGTCAGACTGTTCCAGTTAGAATAAGCCGTAGGGGTGGCGTCACCGATTCCGGAGGTCGCTTTCAGCCCCGCAACGGAAACCTGAACGGGGAAAGTGGAATGGTTGGTAATCGGAATATCCGGCGCGGTGAAAGGGGTATTGCTGTTCGGGTCGATGGAATAGCCAATACTGACCGGATGCGTCACGGAAACCAGTTCATCCGTATGGTAGTGGGTGACAGCCGAGATATTCCCGGCCTTGTCCACGGCGGCAATATGGATGTAAAAGCTGCTTCCAGACGGGCGGGAAAAGGTGTAACTGCCCGACGTAGTTGTAATGCTCCCGCCAGGGACAGTATCGGGGCTGTTATCCACTACGATGGAATAGCCCCTCATTCCGGTTTTTAAAAAGGTGGAAACAACCGGGGAATCATATTTCGCGCCGTCGTTCTGTCCGGTGGCCTCCACATAATATTGATAGCCGGTGGCGTTGTCCTGCGAGGAATAATTGACGGTATACCGTGTCCGGTCAGAATTGTGCGTGACGCCGGAAATGGCCGGTTCGTCCGGCGCGTCCAAATCCTGCCCTTTGTGGTCGTTCCAGCTTGTGTCGGTAGTGATCTGTGCAAGGTAAAACAGGGTATTGGCAAGTACCTTTTGTTCATCAGGCGTTGCGGCACAGTTTGAATGACCGGTCTGGATCATGGCGACATTGTTCCATGTGGTCAGGTAGAAGTTGTTTATGCCTGAATGTCCGTTATAGGTGTTCATCTCGGCGGAACTGCTCCACGAATTTCTAGGGTACGTCATCCATATGTCGCCCATGGCAAACTGCCCATAGGAATGGCTCATAGGAGTATTCAGGATTGTTCCCACGTCGCCGATAGGCCAGGGATAATTAGTCAGAAGCCCCTTTTTCTTGATAGTCACCTGATCATATCCGTAAGCGGGATATTGGTTCAAGCCGCCCAAAGCATACAGATGTGCATATTTCTCAGCCAATCGGCTGAAATTTGTGTGCATGAACTCCGGAGCACAGGACGCGGTATCGTGGCCAATCAACAGCCCACGCCCAGTATTTACATAAGCCTCAACTACCGTTTCTGTGGATGCCGATATATCCTCGTTGGAGTACCCGTCCCAAGCGCCAAAGAATACTACATCATATTTGTAGGAACCGCTGGAGCCTTTTAAATAGAAGTTTGGGTTCGCATTGAAATCGGTAAAAGAAACCGCATCCACAGATATGAACCCCTTACCGTAACCGTGCGAATTGTCTGAATTGGCGGCTTCCATCCACATTTTGAGGGATGCGGATTTAAGCATCGTATATGATTTTCCGTCAAGGGCGCTTGTAAAAGAAACTGTGCCGGACACGCCCCATGAATCTGTTTGTTTGTCCGGGTATATATTGAGTACATTCACATGCTCTTTTGACGGAATGCTCTGGAAAGTTGATTCATGCGCGGACTTGGAATAGAGCATATAGCTGTACGGCTGGCTCTTGTCGCTGTTTGTCCAGTTCAGCGCCACATAGTTCCCGGACGGGTTCGGCGTCGCGGTCAGCGTCAGAACCGACGCGGCGAAGGCCGCAACGCCGGGAACAATGTCGGTAAACAAAAGACTGGCGGCAAGCAGCGGAATGAGAAAAAGCCGCCTGAATAATTGCCTCAAACAGAAACCCTCCTTTCGGCGTGGAGGTTGGCCGGGAAAACCCCGGCCAATTCCTGCGCTTATGTCTTTATGCGAGCTGGAACTGGAAAACGAGCTGATGGCTTGCCGTGTACGCCCCGTCGAACGCGAGGCCGTAGTCCGCCGTGAGGGACAGCGCACCGGAAGTGCTCGGGTTCAGCGTCCCAACCTGCATTGGCGAATCGTTCACCGCCCAATGGGTGGAAGTGCTGTACCCGCTGCTCCAGCCGGAATTGCCTTTTGCCGCAATGCCGAGCGCGATGTATTTTTTGGAATCCGCGAGGTTGAGCGAGCGCCACGCTTTCGCGGACGGGTCAACGTCGGTGAAGGTAAGCGAGCCGCCCAAAGCGGCTTTCAGGGATTCCACCGTGGCGATCACCGCAACTTTGGTGTTGTTGGTCACTTTGATGTCGGGCGCGGTAAAAGTTTCGGCGTCCGGGCTGATGGCGTAGGCCACGTTGATCGGGTGGGTGACGGAAATGGTCAGCGGCAAGATTGAGCCGTTGATCGTCACGTTCCCCGTAATGCTGCCCGTGCCGGTATCGGTCTTGTCGGCGGCGAACGCCGGGACTGCCGCCGTCACGCCGAGCACGGCAAAGGTGACGATGCCCGCGAGAACCTTTCTGAGTTTGCTTTTCATTGAGAAGCCTCCCTTGTGAATTTTTATATCAACCGGACCGTCCGGCTGATTACGAAACGAAAAGACGGATTTTGTAGTCGGCCATGCCGAGATAAGCCTTGGTTGTTTTGTTATAGTACTTGATTGCTGCGGTCACGCTGTAACTTCCGGATGAAACCTGCCGGGAAAGGGTGAGGCCGTCGATGTGCTCTCCTGGATAGATTGGTGCGGATTTTGCTACAGTTTCGCCATCCAGCACAATTTCACACTGCATAATGACAGTGTTGGAAGATGGATTCTCCACTTCCCATGTACCGGAAGTTCCTTTCGACCCGTTGAGGAAGGACGCCTGCGCACTCACCTTGTCGGTGACGGTGACTTCCTGCTTTTGGAGCCGGGACAGGATTTCCTGCCGCGACGGGGTGCTGCTGCTTCCCGGTTCCGCGCTACCAGTATTGTCCAGAGACGGAACGGACGATGAGGGAACGGAGCTGGACGGCGGCGGGTTCGGGCAGGGATGCTGATTTCCGCAGCTCCGCAGTAAAAGCAGCAGGAGAAGCAGCAACAACAGAAGAATCGCAAGAATGTACGGCCACTTGCGTTTTCGCTTTTCATCCTCCTTTTTACCTTTGCTTTTGTTGATTTTTTCAGTTGTCATGCGGTTTCCTCCTTCATTCAGACATGAAAAAAGGCGTCCCTTTCGGAACGCCTGAAACGCCGGCTATTATCTTTCCTGATCCCGCTGCCGCTTTTTCTGCCATCCGTCCAGCAGCCGGATAATGACCTGTTCCATCTGCTGCGGAGTGTACGATTTGGGAAAATATTGTTGGAGTTTATCCGCCTTAATAGTGAGATCGTTTTTCTCCGGTTTCTTTTCCTCCGACATGATCGCCAACATACTGTCCTCGTTCAAGTGGCCCTCCGCGCTGAACTTTTTCAGCCGCTGGGCCTGTGAGAGCGAAGGGGTGGTCTGTTCGCTTTCAATGGTGTCGAGCAAAAGCGTTTGTTCTTCCGGCTTGAGGTATGACAGCTCCACGGCGGGGGTCATGGCGATTTTCTTATCGTCCACCATTTGCTGAAGCTGCGGTGTCAGCTCGTTCAGCCGGATATACCGCTGGATAGTACGCGCACTATCCTCTGAGTTTTCCGCAATCAAATCACGAGTTTTTATCCCTCGTAAATCGTGGCCAACTTGGCCACCATTTTCAAGAGAAGGTCTACCGGCTTGACGTTTCATGGCCTCCAGCTTCATTTTGTACGCCTTGGCCCGCTCACTCGGCAGGATATTTTCACGCTGAATGTTGCTGTCAACCATGATAATGGTTGCGGCGTCATCGTCCAGATCGCGGACGATAACCGGCATGGTGGGAAGCCCCGCCAACTCACAGGCGTGTTTGCGCCGGTGACCGGAAATCAGCTCATAGCCGCCCTCCACGCTGGGGCGTACAATGGCGGGAACCAATACGCCGTATTCCTTAATGCTCTCCACGGTTTCTTTCATGGAATCATCATCCCGCACCTGAAACGGATGGTCAGGGAACGGGTGCATCTCCGAAAGCGGCATATCAATGACCTTTTCCCGCTTGGCGTCCTCACGGGTTTCTTCCGTAGAAAAAATATCATCGTAGCTGTTCAGACTTATGTTTTTGACGCTGCTTTTCAATTTTTAGCACCTCCTTCGTCAGCTCCCGGTATGCCTCGGCAACCTTGCCTTTCGGGTCGTGGGCGAAAATGCTCCTGCCCTCCGCGCTGATTTCGGCGGCACGGACGGAATGTGGAATTTCCACGTCAAATACTTTCAGCTTTGAGCCGTAGGTGTCCCGCAGCAGGGCGCTGATTTCTTTGGAATAGTTGGTACGGCTGTCCACCATCGTCAGAAGAATACCGTCGATTTTGAGCTTGGGGTTGATCTGCCTCCGCACCTTGTTGATTGTTTGCAAAAGCTGTTCGAGGCCCTTGGCCGGAAGGTACTGAGCCTGAACGGGAATAAGTACGCTGTCGGCTGCGGCCAGCGCATTAACGGTCAGCATCCCAAGCGAGGGCATACAGTCCAGAAGCACATAATCGTATTGGCGCTTCACGCTGTCCAGATATTGCTTCAGAATTTTTTCACGGCTCATGGCGTTGACGAGAGAAACCTCCATGCCGGAAAGCTCAATATTGGCGGGCATCAGGTCTACGCCCTCATCGTGATGCAGAAGTCCCTCGATGGGGTCAATGGGTTCTTCGTTCAGCACCTTGCCCATGATCGTCGCCAGCGTCACGGACAGTTGATCGGGCTGGGGATTGCCCAAACTGATGGTTAGGGAACCTTGCGGATCGCTGTCCACCAAAAGCACCTTTTTCCCTTCCTGCGCCAGCCCGATGCCGAGATTGGCACAAGTTGTGGTCTTGCCGACACCGCCCTTTTGGTTGGTGACGGCAATTACATTGGTCATGTGATTTTTCACCTCCCGCTGAAATAGAAAAAGGACGCTCCTTTTCACGGAACGCCCTTAGAATATGATGAACTTATTCGATTTTTAGGGGTAAATACTGCTTCTAAACTGCCCGTAAACCCTTGATATTACTGGATTTTTTGAATAAATGCCGTAAGAACACTCGCACCATGATGACCTAAGACCGTTTTTAACGTACTTGTTACGCTGAAAACGGTCTTTTCTTTTATGTCTATGCGCTTCTGACATCATCTTTTGCACTGCAGTAAAATGCAGCCATAGATCATTCTTTAATAAGCGATGCCCGGCCTCTTTTTTCCCTGTTTTGGAAGAATGGGGAACCACACCGGAAAAACAAGAGCAGATCAGGAGTAATCCCGGTCTGCTCATTTTTTATGAATGGAGAATGGAAATGGAATACATGGAAATCATTGGTGTGCCGACGGTCGTTTCAGCACGGCACCGGATCGTAATCGATAAAGCATGCGCCAGCTTTACCGCATGAGCAAAACCGCGAGGGTTTATATGCAAATATTCTCCCGGCGCCGTACTGACACCGGAAGAGATGGCGGATACCGTCGATATCATCATGCGGACCGTGCGCTGGGACTCTCATTCGAGAAGCTCTTTTAAAGCTTTCGGCATGTTGTCGTATTCGATCTGCGATATTTTTTCCGGGGATTCCTTCAATCCGGAGTTTAACCACTCGGAAGTGAGATACACCAGACCGGCGGTATACATTTTCAGCGAGAACAGGACGTCGTCCGTGAGCTGATCGGCTCCCGCCTTTTCTATAATATGTTCCTTATAATAATTGAATATGTATGAAAACAAAAATTCTTCAAAAGAGTTTTGGCCGTGAAATTTTATGATGCTGGTAAAATAGTCCTGTAGTTCTTTCAGATAGGAGGCGCTTTGGAACAGGAGAAATTTGTAACCCGCGGTATCCCTGTATTCATTAAATTTATTCGCATGTCTTAAATAGATCCAGTCCATCAAATCGTACTTGTCCTTAAAATGACGGTAGAATGTGGGCCGTGATGCTCCGCATTTGTTAATAATATCCTCTACCGTAACGCTTTCGAACGATTTTTCCTTCAGCAATTCGAGCAGCGCGTCCGCCAATAAGTCCCTGGTATCCAGTTTCTTGATCGACATACGATCCCCCCTCAGACCGCGAAAATATCTTTCAAAAAAAAATGTCAGCGTCGTATAACATTTTGCGGAATATGTTACAGCAAGTAACGTATTCCGGTTATTGTTTCTTTAAAATTCAGTATAACACATATATAATAAACTTGCAAAGCATAATTTATGTGTAAAACGCCCTTAATTGTTACCAAATTAACAATCTTGTTCAATTCTTTCCGGAATGTCATTTTCGGGAGAAGGAAAGGATGTGAATCCGATGCAGCGTTTCCCGGCGGCCTCAGATGTCTATCATGGGAGCAAATGAAACGTATGGAGGTGTATGTTCAATGGAAACAGCAACTACCAGGATCGTATCGGTCGGCGGCAAAGAATACAACATTCCTAAACGGGCCGTTGCGAAAATCAATCCGAAAAATTGCGTAAATTGCGGGAAATGCAGAGCAATCTGCCCCGTGGAAGCAATCTCCGAACAACAGCGGGTCATATGCAGGATTTGCCCGTCCTGTACCTCTCAACCCGCGTTAACCTTCGACGAGATGGTTTCGCTGGCGACGGAAAAAGCATGTACGACCGCATGCCCGCTTGGAATCAGCCCGCAGGGTTATATCAATCTTGTGCGCATCGGGAAGGACACCGAGGCGTATCAGCTGATCTGGGATAAATGCCCGCTGCCGTCAATCTGCGGCCGTATCTGCCACCATCCCTGCGAGCAGGCCTGTAAACGCGGTATTTTGGTAGACGAACCGATCGCGATCCGTGCCACCAAGCGTTACTTAACGGACAATATCGACTTTGTCCCCGAAAAATACCCCGAAATCTATGAAGAGAGGATCGCCGTTATCGGCGCGGGCCCAGCGGGGCTGACCGCCGCGCATTATCTTTCCATGGAAGGGTTTCCCGTTACGGTATTTGACTCCGAGGCGGAAGCCGGCGGCATGATGCTCAGGGGGATTCCGCCGTTCCGTCTGCCGCGCGAAGTCATCGCGAAGGATATCGACCGGCTCGTTCAGGCGGGCATGGAAATCAGGCTGGGCGAGCACATCGGCAAATTCCAGATGGAAGAGTTGTTAAAAGACTATGACGCGGTGATCGTGGCAACCGGCGCGCCGAAATCCAAGGAGCTGAAAATTGACGGCTGGCAAAAAGAGGGCGTCATGACGGCTCTGGACTTTATGGAACGGATCAATCACGGACAGGAGATCTGGCGCCATCCCGGTCAGGAATTCAAGCTTGACGGGGAAGTCGTGGTCATCGGCGGCGGAAACGTGGCAATCGATTCCGCGCGGACAGCCGTGCGCATCGGCGCGCAAAAGGTGACCGCCGTATGTCTGGAAATGGATGAAAACGTGCCGTGCCATTCCTGGGATCTGGCGGAAGCGGAGGAAGAAGGGGTTACGCTGCTGGAAGGCTGGGCGCCCCAACGCTTCACCGGTCTCCACAATACGCTTACGGGCGTGGAATTTGAGAAGGTGACCAAATTCGGAAAAGGCAGCGACGGAAAGCTCGTTGTGAAAACAGACCCGTCCGAAACCAAAACCTTGAAAGCGGATTGGGTAATCGTCGCCATCGGGCAGGGTCGGGACAGTCTTTGGTCCGGATTTAAGGGGAACGAGAACATATTCTTTGCCGGAGACGTCGAAAGAACCGAATGCTCGGTCGTTGACGCAATGGCCGACGGCAGAAAAACGGCGCTGCAGATCGCCGCGAAGCTGGAAGGACATCCGATCAAGGATCCGCTGGATTTGAGAAAGCTGAACGAAGCGGATATCAACGAAAAAATTTACCCCGCCGTGCGGCTCAAGATCACGCGGCCGGAAATGCCCGTCGCGGACCCGGGCGAACGCGCGAAGAATTTCGATGAGGTCGAAGGAGCGTATACCTCCGATATCATCGATACAGAAGTGCTGCGCTGTTTACAGTGCGGTTATCAGGAGGTTGATACGGACAAATGCATCGGCTGCGGCGTCTGCAAATCGGTTTGTCCCGTGGGCGACGTCATCACCATGGATGCGATCGGGAAAGGAGCTGAGCAGTAATGGAAAAGCGCCAAGTGATTGTCATCGGCGCCGGACCCGGCGGTTCTGTCGCGGCGTTCTATCTTGCCAGGGCCGGGCTTGACGTATTGATGGTAGATAAGGAAACCTGGCCGCGCGATAAAGCCTGCGGCGATGAGCAGTCAACGTTCATATTTAAGATCTACAAAGAGATGGGAATCTACGACGAGGCTATGGCAGCGGGAAGCACCTTTAACAAAATGCTGTTCAGCGACAGCAACGACGACTATATGACACTGGACGCCAGTTCCACACCCAGCCACTGCGGCGTCATAACCAGGCGCTATGTGATCGACGACATTCTCCGCCGGGGAGCGATTAACAACGGCGGTGTTGACTTCATGGAGAATTTCGAGGTGATCGACCTGATCATTGAGCGCGGCTATGTAAAGGGCGTTCGGGGCCTTTACAGGGGAAAGCGCATGGACATCAGGGCGGACGCCGTCGTGATCGCAAACGGCTCCCATTCCATGCAGGCGCGTCAGGTAGGGGTATTCAACGAAGACCCCGATATGGTCTTTTATGCCGCGCGCGGTTATTTCGAAAACGTCGGTGGTATCGATATCAAAACGGTCGAATTTCATTATCCCCATGAAATGCTGCTGCCTGCGGGCTATATGTGGGTGTTTCCCGAGAATGAAGCGAAAAAGGTTGCGGATATCGGCGTGTATATCTCGTCGAGGTCTTTGCAAAGCAGCGGCATGAGGCTGGAAGATTTCTTCCCCTGGTGGCGCGACAACACAAAGCTCGGTAAAGAGCGTTTGGGCGAAGCCCGGCTGCTCGGTGAAATCAAGGGCTGGAAGATCCCGACTTGCCGCAGAGTCGGTGACAATGCGGTCAACGGAGCCATATTGGTGGGCGATGCCGGGAACGGATGCGAGAATTCAGGCGGTGGCGGATTCTCGTGGGCGGTAACCATGGGCAAGATCGGCGCTCAGGTTTTGGCTCAGGCGCTGGCGGAAGGCGACGTGTCCAAAGAAAGGCTTCAGGAATACAACCGGCTGTATCAGGCGGATCAGGGCGATTTTTATGAATCCCAGTGGCAGCAGCGGGCAGTCATGTTAAATACCTCTGAAAATGTCACTAAGTTTATCCAGACGGCAAAAGAAGTCCCCGGCTATCCGGATTTGGGGAAAGTTTTCGCGGCTTTCGGCGGAGGCTTTAACTCTTCGCATTAGCAGATAGAGTGTCAGGGTTTGGAATAGAGTCCGTCGTCACGGCAAGCCGTTGACTTCATTAAACCACAAAAGAACATAATACACGTTCAGCCCCTTGAGATGTGTCTGAAAAGTCCGATTGACGGATCAATTTTTCAGGCCATCTCTCAAGGGGCTGTTTCTATGCCGTTCAATTCGTCCTGCCCGTAAACGGGTCTGTAAAAGCTTTTGTCCAATCCATCCGCAGAGCTTCTGCGATAGCTGCATGATCCCTCCGGGTATGTTTTCTCTTTAAGAAACGATTGTAAGAATATTATTCAGAGCCATCGGAGCGAAAATCCGATGTTTTTTATGCCAGCAGTTAAAAACATGCCGTTTTTCCTCTGCTTTAGGGCTCATTTAGGTAAAGACTACCGGTGCCAACGGAGGCGGCGGAGCCTGCTTGTTCGTCGCTTTTTCATGCGCCCACAAACTTTAACCAGAATTATGAATATACCTATGAAGCATCTTTGAAACAGGGCGGAAATCCTCACAGATTAAAATCTGTACGTCTCAAAAAAGAGGGTACAACTACGAGCACGGGGCAATTCTACGCTTACGATAACTCCGGCAATATCAGCATCACGTACATGGGAACTATTTCTGCGGAGGGCAGTCTTCTTACGGAAGAACCGTATATTGGGACATCGCAGTATTACGATTCCAATGATAACTACATTACTTGTTAGTGACCCGGGCAGCAAGGCGACTACTACCTTGATCGACACTTACACCAATGAAAGATCTTTATTGGGCGAAGATTCCCCGACTATTCTGTCGCAGTATCAATATGCTTACGACGATAACGGTAATATAAGCAAAATAAAGGACAAGAACGGGAATACTGTCAGCTATGACTACGACGATTTGGATCAGCTTGTGCGGGTAAATGATCAGAAAGCCGGCACCAGCACAACTTACAGTTATGACGCGGGTGGAAATATTACTGAAGCGATCGCCTACCCGTACACAACCGGTACTCTTGGTACTCCGCTGAAAAACGGAACGGAAACATATGATTACGGCGATGATGATTGGAAGGATCTGTTGACCAGCTATAACGGTCAGGGCATTTCCTATGACAATATCGGAAATCCGCTTGATTACCGCGACGGCATGGAGTTCACCTGGGAAGGCCGTCAGTTAAAAACAGCAGTTGCAGACGACACAAACCTGAGTTATACTTACAACAGTGACGGAATCCGCACCAGTAAAGCCGCTGGCGGTGCGACCACAACCTATTTCCTTGACGGCAGCACCATCATGGCACAGAAGTCCGGCAGCGATGTAATTGTGGTTCGTGTATGACAGCGACGGCACGAGGGTTGGCTGCGGCTGGACATTCCTTTGCGAAATACGAGCTGGGGAAAATGTATCTCTATGGCATCGGTATCGAACAGAATCAGGAATTAGGCATGGAATACTGTCTGGACGCCTACTGGGATTTCCGGGCATCAGTTGAGAAAAGCTATGGCTTTGATGTGGGAAGCTCTGTGGATGGCGGGACGGCAGAACAGGCGGGATTCTCAGGAAGGAAAAACACCACTTTTCTGATGTACACTTTAGGCCGGATGGACAGGCCGGCGCGCCGCCCGCAGGCGACCACAGCAATTGTTCACTGTTCATTCGCCTATCTTCGCCTTTTCAAAGGCGAAAAGTCAGCTTCCGCTGACGATGCCGTAGTCAATCGCCCACCGATATTGCGCATAGGCGCTGAACAGGGCCGTTTTTGCCGCCTTTACCTTGGCGGTTTCCGCGTCCAGAGAATCCTGCGCGCCGTTCAAGGCAAGCTGCGAGATCAAGCCCGAGTCGTACTGCTTTTTGGAGGCGTCATAGCTCTTCTGCTCCGCGGCCAGAACCGCCTGCTCCGCGCTAAGCTGGCTGTTTTTGTCGTTCACAGCGTCGTACAGCTTGCGGACCGAGGCGGCAAAGGAGCCCTTTTCCTCATTATAGTCGGGATTTTCGAAGCCCGCGCCGGAAAGATCCCCGCCATAGTTCGACAGCGCGTCGTCAAGATCGCTTCTGAATTTGATGTCGCCGATGTCGTCCAACTCGGAAAACGGCAGCGCGTGCAGGCTCAGCGACTGATTGTAATCGCGCCCCAGCAGCGTGTTGAAGCTGCGCTTCACGGCGGTCAGCTGGGACTGCATCGTCTGAATTGCCGTCTGCAAAGAACCGCTCTGCGCCTTGGCTTTCTCCAGCTGGAGGTCGCTGAGATAACCCGCGCTGTGCTGCTTTTCCAGCGCGCTCAGATTGGTGTTGAACACACCCTGCTGCCGGGACATCGCGTTGGCCTGGTCGCGCAGGCTGCTATAAGTGATAAAGAGGGTTTCGGCGGCGATGATCGTTTGCTCGCGCGCGGAATCCTTCCCTCCCATCGCCTGCTCGATCGTGCCGATTGACACCTTGAGCTGCAGGATGCTGGCGTTGGTCAGATCCAACTGGGCCTTTAGCGACGGATAGGACGGGTCGGTCTCGCTCAGCCCGCCAAGCTGCGTTTTCAGCCCTTCAGCATAGGCGGTCAGCGTGCCGAGCGACTGCTGCAGCGTACCGACGGTGTCGGTGAAATTCACGCAATCGTCCACCATATCCTCGATGTCTCCGTAGGCGACGTCTTTCTCCTTCCACGCGTCCGTCGCGGCCATCGCCGCCGGCGCCATGAGGCAGATCATCATACTTACAATCAGAAAACAGGGTAAAATACGCTTTTTCAAAGTAACGCGCCTCCTTTAATCATTTGTATTGGATACGATGTGCAGGCCGACGCCGTCTTTCGCCTTGTTGGCTCCCTGCACCAGCACCTCGTCGTCCTTGCCGAGTCCCTTGACCTCCACATAAGCGCCCTGCGTTTTGCCGACGGTGACCTCCACCTGTACGGCTTTGCCGTTTCTGGCCGCGAAGACGACCTGTTTGCCGTCCCGTTCCTGCACCGACCGCGCGGGCACCAGCACGGTTCCCGTATCGCCGTCGCCCAAGAAGCTCACGTCCGCCTGCATCCCGTCCTTCAGTCCGTCGGCGGCGTTGACGCCGACCTTAACGGTGAACATGCCGGTCTGGGCGGCGGCCATGGCCGCCGTTTCGGTGACGCTCCCGTCCAGTTTCTCGCCCGTCGCCGAAATCACAACGGTCGCTTTGGAGCCGACTGCCAGCTTTCGGATCATCGTTTCGGTCACGCCGACGGTCACCTCCATGCCGGAATCCCCGACAATCTGGAAAGCCGGGGCCTGCGGACCGGCAAGGTCACCCGCCTTGATGCTGACCGCGCCCACCGTGCCGGAAATCGGCGCCCGCACCGTGGAATCGGAGATGCGCTTCTGGGCGATCTCGACCGCGACCTCGGCGGAATCCACGCCGGCCTTCGCCGCCTTGGTGTTTTCCGGATTGAGGGAACCAACCGTCAGACTGTAATTTTCCTGAGCGGTATTCAGGGAATTCTTCGCGTTCTTCCGCCGGCTGTCCGCCGCGTTCATGGCGTTCTGCGCGGAAGCCTTCGCGCTTTCCAGCTGGGCGGAAGCGGCGTTCAGCGCGTTCTTCGCGCTGTTGACGTCATACTGGCTTGCCGCGCCGGTGGAAAACATGAGCGCGGCGCGGTCGGAATCGGCCTTTGCCTTGTCGTACGCCGCCTGCGCGGGGGCCACGGCGATTTTCTGGTCGAACTGCTGCTTGACAAGGCTGTAATTGGCGTTGGCGTCCCGCAGCTCGTTCTGCGCGGCGGAAAGTGCCTGCTGCGCCTGCAAAGCCGCCTGTTTCCCGGCGGATGAGCCAATCTTCTCAAAATTGGCGTTGGCGGTGTCAAGGCCCGCCTGCGCCTGCTTTAGGGCGAGCGCCGCGTCGGAGGTGTCCAGCTGCATAAGTACGTCGCCCTCTCCGACCCGCTGGCCGAGAACAACGGCGACGGAGGTCACCTTGGCGGTAACGCCGGTGATTACGGCCATCGACTGGGCGGCGTGGACCGTTCCGGTGTAATCGGTTGACGCCGGCACATCGGTGCTTTTCACCTTGGCGGTGGTTACGCTCAGCTTATCGCCCGAACCGCCGCAGGCGGTCAGGGACAGAACCAGCATTGCTGCGCAAAGGAAAACGGAAATCACTTTTTTCATGGTTCGACTCCCTCCTGAATCAGTGCAGATGGATTTTGACTTCACAGTTCATGCCGTACAGCATGGGAAGCTCGTCGGGGTTATCGATGGAGACCTTCACGGGGATCAGCTGCGTGACCTTGGTGTAGTCCCCGCTGGTGGAAAAGCTGGCCAGGCCGTTCGTAAAGAAGGTCTGAGTGGCCGAGTCAATTTCCGTCACCCGCCCGGAAAATACCCGGTCGCCGTACGCGTCGATGGTCACGTCCGCCTTTTGCCCCACGGCCACCTTGGTAATCTGCGTTTCCTCAATATTGACGCCGATGTACATATTGTCGGTGTCGGCGATGACGGCAAGCTGGGTCGCGGGGGAAGCGCTCTCCCCCGCGACGGCGTCGCACTTGACCACCGTGCCGTCCACCGGCGAGGAGATGTTCGGCAGCGTTTCCTGACGGCCGATCACCTGGTTTTTCACTACGAGATCGCCCTTGGAGACGTTCCACTCCAGCAGCTTTGACGCGGAGGAACCGGTCACGGCGTACATTTTTGCCGTTACCCTGGCATTGTCCGTTTTGAGCGTGTTGGCGTTGGAGGAAAAATAGTAGAATCCCCCGGCGCAGACCCCGATCACTACGATGAAAAGCAGGGCAATCAATACTTTTTTATATTTTTTCATGTATGGGTACCTCTTTCCCTTTCGTTCTGTGTTTACCCGCTGAAAAATCACACCGACTCCTGATCGCCTCCGTTTTCAAACTGAGACTGGTAAAGGCCGGCGTAGAAACCGCCTTTTGCGAGCAGCTGCTCATGATTGCCCTGCTCGACGATATCGCCGTCCTTCATCACAAGGATGAGGTCCGCGCCGCGGATGGTGGACAGCCGGTGCGCGATCACAAAGCTGGTGCGGTTCTGCATCAGCGCGTCCATCGCTTTCTGGATCATGACCTCCGTGCGGGTGTCGACCGAGCTGGTCGCCTCGTCAAGGATGAGGATTTTCGGGTCCGAAAGCACCGTGCGCGCAATGGTCAGAAGCTGCTTCTGGCCCTGGGACAGATTCGACGCCTCCTCGTTCAGCAGCATATGGTAACCGTCCGGCAGCGCGCGGATGAATTCGTCGCAGTGCGCCGTTCTGGCCGCCGCGATCACCTGCTCGTCGGTTTTGTCGAAGGAGCCGTAGCGGATATTGTCCATGATGCTGGCGTTGTACAGCCAGGTATCCTGAAGCACCATGCCGAACACGCTCCGCAGGCCCTGCCGGGTATACTCCCGGATCGAATGCCCGTCGACCAGAATATCGCCGCTGTTCACGTCGTAAAAACGCATCAGCAGCTTGATAACCGTCGATTTGCCCGCGCCGGTCGGGCCGACGATGGCGACGGACTGGCCCGCGTGAACCTTGCAGGAAAAGTCGTTGACAATGATCTTGTCCTCGGTATAGCCGAAGTGCACGTCCCGGAACTCCACAATGCCCGTGACGGCGTCGGGAGAGGCCGGGACTTCGGCTTCCGCGGTTTCCTCCTCCTCTCCGAGGAATTCAAAAACGCGCTCCGCGGCGGCCGCGGTGGACTGAAGGGTGTTCATGATGTTGGCCAGCTGCGCGATCGGCTGGGTGAACTGGCGCACATACTGGATAAACGCCTGCACGTCGCCCACGGTGATGGCCTTTTTGACCGCCAGATAACCGCCCAGAATACAGACGACCACATAGCCCAGATTGCCGATAAAGGTCATGACCGGCATCATCATGCCGGACAGGAACTGCGAGCTCCACGCGGATTCGTAAAGCTTTTCGTTGTATTCTTTAAAGGTCTCGACGGCCCTCGATTCCCCGTTGAACACCTGCACGACGTTGTGCCCGGAATAGTTTTCTTCCACATGCCCGTTGATATGGCCGAGGTATTCCTGCTGCTGCCGGAAATATTTCTGGGAAACTTTGACGACCGACATCAGCAGGGCGCCGGACAGCGGAAGAATCAAAAGGGAGACCAGCGTCATCACCCAGGAGATGGACAGCATCATAACCAGGACGCCGGCCAGCGTGGCAAGGGAAGTAATCAGCTGGGTCAGCGACTGGTTCAGCGTCTGGGAGATGGTGTCCACGTCGTTCGTGACCAGGGAAAGCACCTCGCCGTGGGTGCGGGAATCAAAATAGCGCAGGGGCATCCGGTTGATTTTTTCCGTAATATCCTTTCGGAGCTGGTACGAAATTTTCATGGAAACGCCGGACATGACATAGCCCTGAATATAGGAGAATACGGCGGACAGCACATACAGCCCGATCAGAATCAGGATAAAGCGCAGAATATATTTGAAATCCGTCAGGAGGCCCGTGCCGAAGGCGTAGGCGATCAGCCCCTCGAACAGCTTGGTGGTCACCTTGCCGATCAGCTTCGGCCCCAGAATGGAGAACGTGGACGAGCCGGCGGCCAGAAACAGGACGGCCAGAATCTGCGTCTTGTAGGTGCCGATATAGTGCAGGAGCTGCAGCATGGTCTTTTTGAAGTCCTTTGCCTTTTCTCCGCCCTGCCCCATGCCCATGCCCATCCCGCCGCCCCGCCGGCGCGGAGCCCGATTTGGTTCGCTCATGCAAGCTCCTCCTTACTCAGCTGTGACAGCGCGATCTCGCGGTAAACCTCGCAGTTTTCCATCAGCTCCCGATGCGTGCCCTTCCCGGCGATCCTGCCGTTTTCAAGCACAATGATCTGGTCGGCGTACATGATGCTGGAAATTCGCTGCGCGACGATCAGGGTGGTCGCCCAGCCGGTTTTTTCATGCAGCGCCGCGCGCAGATTGGCGTCCGTCTTGAAGTCGAGCGCGGAAAAACTGTCGTCGAATATGTAGATCTGCGGCTTTTGAACCAGCGCGCGGGCAATGGAAAGGCGCTGCTTTTGCCCACCGGAAACGTTGGAGCCGCCCTGCGCAATGTTTGTTTCGAATTTTTCCGGCTTGGCGTCTATGAATTCCATCGCCTGGGCGATCTGCGCGGCGTCGCCGATTGCCTCCTCGGAGGCGTCCGGGTCCGAGTAAGCCACATTGCTCCGAATGGTGCCGGAAAACAAAACGCCCTTCTGCGGCACATACCCGAGCTGGCCGCGCAACTGGTGAATGTCAAACTGCCGGATGTCCGCACCGTCCAGCGTGATCCTGCCGTCCGTGGGGTCGTAAAAGCGCGGGAGCAGATTGACCACGGTGGATTTTCCGGAGCCGGTTGAGCCGATGAACGCGGTCGTTTGTCCGGGCCGCGCCGTAAAATCGATATCGTGCAGCACTTCCTCCTCCGCGCCCGGGTAGCGGAACGACACGTGCTCGTAGCGCACGACCCCGCCGCAGCGCTCCAGCGGCTTTACGTCGTCCGCGTTCATAATGGCGGGCTCGGTTTCCAGCACGTCCGCGATCCGCTCGGCGGAAACCGACGCGCGGGGAATCATGATAAACATCATGGCCATCATCAGGAACGCCATGATGATCTGCATCACATACTGCATATACGCCATCATGTCGCCTACCTGCATATGCAGGGCGGAAACCTGCTTGGAGCCGACCCACACGATGAGCACGGTGGTCAGATTCATAATCAGCATCATGGTCGGCATCATGGCCGCCATCATCCGGTTGATGAACAGGTTGGTATCCGTCAGGTCTTTGTTGGCCTTGTCAAAGCGGTTTTCCTCAAACCGCTGGGTGCTGAACGCCCGGATAACCAGCATCCCCTCCAGGTGCTCGCGCACGACCAGGTTCAGCCGGTCGATCAGTTTTTGGACGACGCGGAATTTGGGCAGCGCCACCGCGAACATAACCGCCACAAGGCCAAGCAGGCAGACGACCGCTACCAAAATGATCCACGACATGGACCTGCTCTTGGCCAGCGCCCGCAGAACGCCGCCGGTGCCGAGGATCGGCGCGTAAAACACCATGCGGATCACCATCACGATCAGGATCTGCACTTGGGAGATGTCGTTGGTGGTGCGGGTGATCAGCGAGGAGGTCGAGAACCGGTCAAATTCGGCGTTTGAAAACGTCTCGACCTTTTCAAACACGGCCAGGCGGAGCGTCCGGCAGACACCCGCCGCCACGCGGGCCGCAAGCAGGCTCACCGCAATGCTGCAGAGCGCGCTGAGCAGCGAGATGCCCAGCATCTTCGCGCCGATACTCAAAATTTCCCTGGTATTTCCGGAAACGATGCCGTCGTTGATAATGTCCGACATAAAATCCGGCAGCGCCAGGTCACAGTACGCCTGGCCGAACAGAAGCGCGATCACCAGCAGGATCTGAGCGACATAGGGGGTACAGTATTTCAACAGCCTTGTCATAAGGAGCATCTCCTCTTTCTTATCCGGTAAAAAACAAAGTTATGATACCACGGTACCATAATCATTTCAAGTGGTATAGTTATTGTAAATTTAAGTTTCATAATCATTAATTTTGGTAATATTTCACCTTGATTTTAACCGCGCCCTTTTGCTATATTAAATATGAGAATTGTTGCTTGTACTCCATCGACTGTCAAGCAGAAAGGGGCGTTTTCCATGCCGGATGAATACGACAACGCGACGAAACGGCGGATCCGCGAGACAGCCACACGCCTTTTCTACGAAAAATCCTTTGAAGCAGTCACGCTGAACGATATCTGCCGGGCCAGCGGGGTCAACAAGCACACCTTTTACTACTATTTCAAATCGAAAGACGATCTGCTGGCCTCCTATTACCGATTTTCGTGGAATCTTTCTCCCGATCAGGTCACGGCGATTCTGACCGCGGACAACTGCGTGGACCAGCTTTGGCTGACGATTCAGGGCTTTATCAGCCAGATCACCACGGTCGGCGTTTCCATTGTGCGCCAGATCGTGATACGAAATCTGACCGACGACATGGGGACGTTTCACCTCGGCGGCAGTATGGCCGAGTTGCTCAGGCTGCAGGGCAGCATCGTCCAGAGGGGACAGCAGTCCGGCCAGTTCCGCAACCAGGCCGACGCCAAGGCCCTGATCGTCCTGCTGCAGCAGACCGTTGTTTCCTCCTGTATGATATGGACTGTTTTTCAGGGGAAATTCAATTGTGAAACGTACGTTCGTTTTCTGATGGAAACGCTGATGGAAGCAGACGAGTCCTATCGGGCCACGACGGAGGAAAGCGTACGCGACTTTGTCGATCTGCTCCATTCGGAAGCCGCCGCAAAACCGCAGGCGGACCGATGCTGCGGGCACCCGCGCCCGCAGCATCGCGAGGGATAACGGAATATCGCATAAAAAACGTGTCTTATTTCCGCCGCTTTCGCAATCGCATCCTGCATATCTTTCGTCATGGAACAAAAAGAGGAGCGGCTTAGCACCACTCCTCTTCCTGTTCCATTTTTAGGTTACCCCAACTATTGACAAAGAGCCTTTTATTTGCCGACCGTGTAAAGAAGCTTTGGAATTCATCGCTTAAAGACGAAGCGAAAATAAAAAAGCGGAAGCACCCGCTTTTCGCCAAACAGTGAAAAGAAAGGTTTCCGCCTTCCGGATGCCAGGTGATTTTAAATGATAACAAGGGCATAAAGTATCCTTTATGCCCTTGTTATCATTTATGGTGGACGTTATAGAACTCGAATCTATGACCTTTCGCACGTCAAGCGAATGCTCTACCAGCTGAGCTAAACGTCCGTTTTTTTGAGTGCTCGATTATTATAACTTAAATAGCTCTAAAAATCAATATAAATTTTCAAAAAACCTCATTTTTATTTCCTTCGCTTGTTTTCGACCGGGGATTAGCCTATAATAGAACATAATATTTTTGATGTGAGGTGTTTGCTATGCCGATAGGCCTTGTACTGGAGGGCGGCGGTATGCGTGGGGCGTATACGAGCGGCGTGCTGGAAGTTTTCTTGAACCATGGGATCGAGTTCCCGAATGTCTACGGCATTTCGGCCGGCGCCTGCAACGCGCTCAGCTATATTTCCGGGCAGAAGAACAGGAATTACGATATTTTTTATCAGTATATCGGGGATAAGCGATATATCAGCGTGGAAAATTTAAACCGGACCGGTTCTTTGTTTGGCTTCGACTTTATTTTCGGAGAACTTTTTCATACGCTTCTTCCGTTTGATTATGAATCCTTTTTCAACTCTCCGGTTGACCTGAAGATCGGCGCTACCGATCTGAAAACCGGTCAGACGGTCTTTTTCGACAAAGCGAATCTGGATGAGGACTTTACCGCGGTCAAAGCCTCCAGCTCGCTGCCCTTTGTTTCCAATATCGTTTCCTACCGGGGACATGAGCTGCTGGACGGCGGCTGCGCGACCCCGATTCCGATCGAGCGCTCTATTTTTGACGGGAACAACCTGAATGTGGTCGTGCTTACCCGCGACAGCACCTACCGGAAAAACCCGCGCCCGGAATTTCCGCGTTCGGTGCTTCGCGTAAAATATGGGGAGTACCCGAATTTTGTAAACGCCATGCAGGTCCGCGCGGAGGTTTACAACAATGAGCTGGAGGTCTGCCGCAGACAGGAGGCGGAGGAAAAAGCAGTCATCGTCCGTCCCAGCAGGCCGATCGTGACGGGCCGGTATGAGAAGAACCCGGAGGTGCTGAAAGGGATCTACGAGATGGGAATGAACGACTGCGAAAGAAAACTTCCGGAAATCCGTGCTATGATGGCGCGCGCATAAATAAAGATGAAGGGACGGAGGGTTATCCGTCCCTTTTCACTTGACACGAACCGGTGATCGGTTTATATTATACATTGCTAATGATTTGCATTTAAGGAGGCCGTACAAAATGCTGAAACGAGCTGCCGCCGTCATTTTGGCGGCCGTGATTCTGCTTTTTTCCGCGGGGTGCGCCGGAAGGACAACGCAGAATGTCCGGTTCCGTGTGGTGACATCCTTTTATCCTTTATATATTATGGCCCTGAACATCACCGACGGAGTGCCCGGCGTACAGGTGGACAATATGGCGGGGCAGCAGGCGGGCTGCCTGCACGATTATCAGCTGCAGTCGAAGGACATGAAAAATATAGAGCAGGCGGATGTGTTTGTGATGAACGGCGCGGGGATGGAAAGCTTTATGAACAAAGTAACTTCCCGGCTCCCCGATTTACGGGTGATCGATTCGAGCGAGGGGATTTCCCTTCTGACGGACGAGGGCGGAGAAGAAAACCCGCACATCTGGGTTTCTATTTCGAACTGCATCCGGCAGGTTTCCAACATCGGAAAAGGCCTGGCACAGGCCGATCCGCAGAACGCCGAAGCTTACCGGAAGAATGCGCAGGCCTATATGGCGAAGCTGAGCGTACTGCGCGATGACATGCACAGCGGGCTGAGCCGTATCACGAACAGGGATATCATTACCTTCCACGAAGCTTTTCCGTATTTTGCCGAAGAATTCGACCTGAACATCGTGAGCGTGGTCAACCGCGAGCCCGACAGCCAGCCGAGCGCGCGCGAGCTGGCGGAAACCATCCGGCTGATACGGGGCAGCGGCGTAAAAGCGGTCTTTGCGGAGCCGCAGTATCCGAAGTCCGCCGCCAACATTGTAGCGAACGAAAGCGGCGCGAAGATATATTCGCTTGATCCGGCGGTAACCGGGGAAAACAGCAAAGACGCCTATCTTGACGCGATGGAGAGCAACCTGAAAACACTCGAAGTGGCGCTGAAATAAAAGGGGAATGACATGGATACTTGCAAATGCAGCACACAGATACGCGGCCTTACGGTGAGAAAGCGCGACGGAGTGATTCTTCACGACGTCTCCTTCGATGTGCATCACGGAGAAATTCTGGCGCTGATCGGACGCAACGGCGCGGGAAAAACCACTCTGCTCAAAGCGCTGCTGGGGCGTATTCCCTATACGGGGACCGTTGTGTTCCAAAATTCCAGAGGGGAGCGGATTTCCAATCCCCGCATCGGCTATGTTCCGCAGAATCTGGTATTTGACCGCTCCATGCCCGTTACGGTCGGCGACATGCTCTGCGCCAACATGAGCGGGTTCCCGGTCTGGCTGGGCCATAACAAAGAAAGGCTGAACCGGGTCCGGCAGACGCTTGCCGCGGTCGGGGGCAGCCCCGCGCTCTTAAATAAACGGATCGGCAGCCTTTCGGGCGGGGAAATGCAGCGTGTGCTGCTCGCGTTTGCCCTGGACCCGAAGCCGGACCTTCTGCTTCTGGATGAACCGGTATCCGCGGTGGACCGTAAGGGGATAGAGATCTTTTACGATCTGGTCACCTCGATGCGGGTGGAACACCAGATGCCGGTCATCCTCGTGTCCCACGACCTTTCCCATGTGGAGAAATACGCGACGCGCGCCGTGCTGCTGGACCGTACCGTTCTGGTCAGCGGCAGCGTCCGGGAAGTGATGAGAACGCCCGAGGTACGGGAAGCCTTTGGCCTGAAGCTGACCGGAGGTGTAAAATCATGAACGCAATCTATTCCTTGATCGATCTGCTTCTGCCGTTTGAGTGGACGGAATTCAACTACATGAAGAACGCGCTGCTCGCCGTTTTGCTGATCACTCCGCTGTTCGGGCTGGTCGGGACGATGATCGTAAACAACAAGATGTCCTTTTTCTCGGATGCGCTGGGACATTCCGCGCTGACCGGAATCGCCGTCGGCGTGCTGATGGGCGTTGACAATTATCTGATCTCCATGATGGGCTTCGCGCTTTTGTTCGCGCTGTGCATCTCGGCCGTGATGGATTCCGGCACCTCCTCCGCGGATACCATTATCGGGGTGTTCTCTTCCACCGGGCTGGCGCTCGGCATCGTGCTGCTGTCGGCTTCCGGCGGCTTCGCGAAATATTCCGGGTATCTCATCGGCGATATTTTAACGGTGCAGCCCGAGGAAATCGTCATGCTGGCCTTTATCCTGCTGGCGGTGCTCGTGATCTGGTCCCTGTTCTTCAATCAACTGCTGCTGACCAGCATCAATGCCGATCTGGCCGCGAGCAAAGGAATCCATACGCGCTTTGTTGAAAAGCTGTTTGTGGTCATTGTGGCCGCCATCGTAACCGTGTCCATCAAATGGGTGGGCGTGCTGATTATCAATTCCCTGCTGGTGCTTCCGGCGGCCTCGGCCCGCAATCTTGCGAAGGGGATGCGTTCCTATCACCTGATCGCCGTCCTGATCTCGCTGTTTTCCGGCGTGAGCGGGCTGATCGTCTCCTACTATACGGGTACGGCGGCGGGCGGCACCATCGTGCTGATCGCGGCGGCGATCTTCTTTTTCAGCTATTTTCTCAATCGGACACGGGAGAAAGCCTGAAACAGGTTGCGAACACGGTCGGAAATGTGTTACTATTTAATTACTGAATGGGCGATGTCCCGAATTTCGTAAGAGAACAGGAGATTTCTGAATGCTGCACCCTTATTTTAAACCCGCGGATATCCTGCTGCCGAAGGATGTACCGACGGAAAACTGGTGTGTGGTCGCCTGTGACCAATATACTTCCCAGCCGGAGTACTGGCGGGAAGCGAAAAAGGCGGCGGGGGATACTCCCTCCACCTACCATATGGTGTACCCCGAATGTTATCTGGAAACGACCGACGCGGAGCAGTACGCCGCCGGAATCAACGCCGCCATGGAACGCTACCTTTCGGACGGCGTTTTTCGTGAAATTAAGAACAGCTACCTCTATGTAGAGCGCACCCTGGCGGACGGAAAGCTCCGCCGCGGGGTCATGATGGCGCTCGACCTGGAGCAGTACCGGTACGAGGCGGGCAGCAAAACGCCTATCCGCGCGACGGAGGGCACGGTGCTGGAACGGATTCCGCCCCGCGTAAAAATCCGCCGCGGCGCGCCGCTGGAACTGCCGCATATCATGATTCTGATCGACGACCCTGGGCGCAGCGTGATTGAGAAGATCGATCCTTCCGAGCTGACCCCGGAGTACGAGGGAAAGCTGATGCAAAGAAGCGGGAGCATCCGCGGCTTCCGCCTGAGTCCCGCGGCCGCCGAAAAGCTGGAAGACGCGCTGGACCGTCTGCCGGTCCGCGACAACCTGCTTTTTGCCGTGGGCGACGGCAACCATTCCCTTGCGACGGCAAAGGCCTGCTATGAGGAGCTGAAAAAGACGCTGCCCCAAAAGGAAGCGGAAACTCATCCCGCGCGCTGGGCGCTTGTGGAGGTCGTGAACCTGTACGACGATTCCCTGCAGTTTGAACCGATCCACCGGGTGGTGTTCCAGACAAATCCGGAGGAGCTGATGCGGGAGCTGTACCGTTTCTACGACGTTTCCGACGTGCCCTGCGAGGGGCACCGGATCACCTGCCTGCTGAACGGACGGAAAAAGGATATCTGGGTAAAGAATCCGCCGTCTAATTTAGAGGTCGGTACGCTGCAGAAATTTCTGGACGCGCGCCTTGCGCGCGTGGGCGGGAAAATGGACTACATACACGGCGTCGAGGTAGCGGAAAAGCTCTGTGCCGGGGACAGCAACGCAATGGCTTTCTTTCTTCCCAAAATGGAGAAAAGCAGCCTGTTTGAAACGGTCGCCGTCGACGGGGCCCTTCCGCGGAAAACCTTTTCCATGGGGCATGCCTGCGACAAACGCTTCTATATGGAGTGCCGCAGAATCAAGTGAATCCGAAAGTGCCGGCGGGGCGGTCCCCTGCCGGTTTTTTTGCATTCCGAACATCATTTTTTATGGAAAATGTCAATGTTTTGATCTCCTCTTTATTATGAAAAACAAATGTGATACTATTGAGGATAAAGTATGTTGAATCGGCCGCTTTCAGGCGGCGGAACGGGGGAAATATGTCTGGCGTAATCAGAGTATTTGTGGAAAAGAAACCCGGCTTCGATGTTGAAGCACAGCACATCAAAACCGACCTTGTGGACAATCTGGGCCTGGCTTCCATCGAGGAACTCAGGCTGCTGAACCGGTACGACGTGTCCGGACTTACTAAAGAAGAATTTTCCGCCGCAAGGGGAACTATTTTTTCCGAGCCCAATGTGGACGACGTTTATGACGAAACGGCTCCGGTTCCGGAGGATTTTACCGTGTTCGCCATGGAATATCTTCCCGGGCAGTACGACCAGCGCGCTGATTCCGCCGCGCAGTGCATCCAGCTTCTGACGCAGGGGGAGCGCCCGCAGGTGGCTACCGCACGCGTGATCGCCGTAAAGGGCAATTTAAGCGAAGAGGAACTGAATCAAATCAAGAGCTATCTGGTAAACCCGGTGGAAAGCCGTCTTGCCTCGTTAGCAAAGCCCGAAACCCTCGACGTGAAAGCGGATGTTCCGCCGGACGTCGCTCGCGTGACGGGCTTTATCAGTTGGAATGAAAACGAACTGAAGGCCTATTACGAATCCATGGGTTTTGCCATGAGCTTTGAAGACCTGGCGTTCTGCCGCGATTACTTCCGGAAGGAAAACCGCGACCCCAGCGTGACCGAGCTGCGCGTCATCGATACCTACTGGAGCGACCACTGCCGCCACACCACTTTTTCCACAAGGCTGGAAAATATTACAATTGAGCGGTCGGCGGTCAGCGGTGCGATTGAGGATGCGCTGAAAGCGTATTACGAGGCGCGATCCGAAGTGTACGGTGAAACGGACCGCCCCGTCTCCCTGATGGATATGGCGGTTATCGGCATGAAGCTTCTGCGAAAGCGGGAGCAGATTCCTGACCTTGACCTGAGCGAGGAAATCAACGCCTGCTCCATTGAGGTGCCGGTCACCATTGACGGGAAAGAAGAAAAATGGCTGGTGCAGTTTAAAAACGAGACCCATAACCATCCTACCGAAATCGAGCCGTTCGGCGGAGCGGCCACCTGCCTCGGCGGCGCGATCCGCGACCCGCTTTCCGGCAGGGCGTATGTCTATCAGGCGATGCGCGTGACCGGCTCAGGCGACCCGCGCGTCCCCTTTGAGGACACGCTGGCGGGCAAGCTGCCGACCCGGAAAATTACGACGGGCGCGGCGCAGGGCTACAGCTCCTACGGCAACCAGATCGGCCTTGCGACCGGTCAGGTCACCGAGCTGTACGACGCCGGTTATGTCGCGAAGCGGATGGAAATCGGCGCGGTCATCGGCGCGTCGCCGAAAGAGAACGTGGTGCGGTTCGTGCCGGACGAGGGCGATATCATCGTGCTGCTGGGCGGCAGTACGGGGCGCGACGGCTGCGGCGGCGCCACCGGTTCCAGCAAGGCGCACACCGAACAGTCCATCGAGGTCTGCGGCGCGGAGGTGCAGAAGGGCAACCCGCCGACCGAGCGCAAAATCCAGCGCCTTTTCCGAGATCCGGAGGTCGCCCGGAAAATCAAACGCTGCAACGATTTCGGCGCGGGCGGCGTCTGCGTCGCCATCGGCGAGCTTGCGGACGGACTCAGAATCGATTTGAATAAAGTTCCTAAAAAATATGAGGGCCTTGACGGAACCGAACTGGCTATTTCCGAATCGCAGGAGAGAATGGCGGTCGTGCTCGCCCCGCGGGACGCGGACGCGTTTATTGCGGCGGCGAACGAAGAAAACCTCAACGCGCAGGTGGTCGCCGTTGTGACGAAGGAGCCGCGCCTGCGTATGACGTGGCGCGGCGACACGATCGTGGACATCAGCCGCGCGTTCTTGGACACCAACGGCGTGACCCAGAAAAACGGCGTGACCATTGAAGCGGTGGACCCGGCGCGGTATTACAGAAGCTTAGTGCCGGAATGCCTGAAAAACAAACCGTTTGCCGGAGCGTTTGAAGAGAACCTTTCCCGGCTTGAGGTCTGCAGCCAGAAGGGCCTTGCCGAACGGTTCGACGCGAGCATCGGCGCAGCGACCGTCCTGATGCCGTTTGCCGGAAAATATCAGCTGACCCCGGAGGAGGCGATGGTGGCGAAAGTCCCGGTCATGCACGGAGAAACGGACGACGCCACCGCGATGTCCTACGGGTATCTTCCGGGCATCGCGCGGTTCAGCCCGTTCCACGGAGCGGCCTGGGCGGTCACGGAGAGCCTGTCCAAGCTCGCCGCTGTCGGTGCGGACCCGCTGAGAGCCCGGCTGACCTTTCAGGAATATTTTGAAAGGCTGAACACCGACCCGAAGCGCTGGGGCAAACCGGCCGCCGCGCTGCTCGGCGCGCTGAGCGCGCAGCTCGGCATGGGGTTGCCCGCGATCGGCGGCAAGGACAGCATGAGCGGCAGCTTTGAGCAGCTGGACGTTCCGCCCACGCTGGTCAGCTTTGCCGTCGCCATGACCAAGGCGAGCGGGACCGTTTCCGCCGCGTTTCAAAATCCGGGCGCTTCCGTTGTCCTGCTCCCGGTTCCCGAAAATTCGGAAACCCTGCTTCCGGACTGGGAAAAGCTGAAGGAATATTACGCGGAAATTTACAATATGATTCATCGCGGCGCGGTGGTATCCGCTTCCGTTGTCAAGGAAGGCGGCGCAGCCGCGGCGGTCGCGAAGATGTGCTTCGGCAATCGGCTGGGCTTTGTGTTCCGTGAAGGGGCGATCGATGAAAAGACGCTGTTTGCTCCCGCTTCCGGCGCGCTGATTGTGGAGCTTGCGAAAAATTGCCGGGTCGACGGGAGATTCCATCCGCTTCTTCTGGGAACAATCAGCGAAGAGCCGCGGATTGTTCTGGGCGGCGAAACGCTCCGGATCGAAGAGCTCGTTGCCGCATGGTGCGGCACGCTGGAAAAGATTTTCCCGAACAAAGCGCCGGAGCAGCCGATTACGAAGGAGATTCCGCTCTTTACGGAGCGTTTTGCAAAAGCGCCCGCGATCAGGGCCGCGAAGCCCCGGGTTTTTATCCCGGTGTTCCCGGGAACCAACTGCGAGTACGACACCGCCCGCGCTTTTGAGCGCGCGGGAGCGCAGCCGGAAATTCTGGTTGTGCGGAATTTGACTTCTGCGGATATTGAAGCTACAATTGAACGGATGGAAAAGGCGATCCGCCAGTCTCAGATCATCATGCTGCCGGGCGGGTTTTCCGGCGGCGACGAGCCGGACGGCTCCGGAAAGTTTATTGCCACCACCTTCCGCAATCCGAAGATTGCCGAAGCGGTGGGCGACCTGCTGAAAAACCGCGACGGTCTGATGCTCGGTATCTGCAACGGGTTCCAGGCGCTGATCAAGCTGGGCCTTGTGCCGTACGGCGAGATTACGAAGCCGGGCGAGGACGCTCCTACCCTGACGTTCAACACTCTTGGCCGCCACGTTTCCCGCATGGTGTATACCCGCGTGACCTCCGTCAAATCCCCGTGGTTCGCGGGCGTAAACGCGGGCGATGTGTTCGCGGTGCCGGTTTCGCACGGGGAGGGGCGCTTTGTCGCAAGCGGCGCGGTCATGGACCGCCTGATTGCCGGGGGCCAGATCGCGACCCAGTATGGAACCCCGGACGGGGTCCCCAGCGGCCGTATCGAATGGAACCCGAACGGCTCGGTCTGCGCGGTGGAGGGCATCACCAGCCCGGACGGGCGCATTCTCGGCAAGATGGCCCATTCCGAGCGCAGAGGAAAAGACCTGTACGCAAATGTTCCCGGAGCGAAGGACCAGATGATTTTTGAATCAGGTGTCAAATACTTCAAGTAATACGGGTGAAAGAATAGAATGAGTGAATTTTTCAGAAGAACCTGGGCCGAGGTCAGCCTTGACGCAATTGACCACAATTTTGAAACGATCCGTGAACAGCTCAGGCCGGAAACGCTGGTCTGCTGTGTCATCAAGGCGGACGCTTACGGCCATGGGGCGGAGGCCCTCGCGAAGGAATATGAAAAGCTGGGCGCGGACTGGTTCGCCGTTTCCAATCTGGAGGAGGCAATGCAGATCCGCAGCGCCGGAATCCGCCTGCCGATTCTGATTTTGGGCTACACACCGCCCTGTATGGCCGCGCAGCTGTGCGAACTGAACATTGCGCAGACCGTGTTCTCCGCCGGGTACGGCGAGGCGCTTTCCGCCGAAGCGGTCAAAGCGGGCGTTACGGTGCGCGTTCATATCAAGCTGGATACGGGCATGAGCCGCATCGGCTTTCTGTACCAGAACCCCGCCAGGGACGGCGGCGTGATCGATGAGATCGAAACCGTCTGCAAGCTGCCGTCGCTTGACCCGGAAGGCATTTTTACTCATTTCGCCGTCGCCGATGAGGGCAACGGCGGCCGCGGCTATACCATCATGCAGTTTGACAACCTGATGAAAGCGATTGCCCTGCTGGGACAGCGCGGCATCGCCTTCAAAATCCGCCACTGCGCGAATTCCGCCGCGATCTTCGATTACCCGGATATGCAGCTTGACATGGTGCGCCCCGGCGTGATCCTGTACGGCCTGATGCCGTCGGACAGGATGAAAAATGCCGTGGAGCTGATGCCTGCGATGGAGCTGAAAAGCGTTGTGTCGCTGGTGAAAACCGTTGAACCGCAGACCAGCGTCAGCTACGGCAGGAAATATATTGCAAAGAAACAGGTAAAAATCGCGACCGTGCCGATCGGCTATGCGGACGGCTACCCGCGGCACCTCTATATCAAGGCGAGCATGCTCGTGCGCGGGCATAAGGCAAAGATCATCGGCCGGGTGTGCATGGATCAGCTGATGCTGGACGTCACCTCCATTCCCGACGTAAAAGAGGGCGATATTGTGACCGTGTTCGGCCGCGACGGGGACGCCTGCGTTACGCTGGAGGAGCTTGCCGGTTACAACAACACCATCAATTATGAGCTTGTCTGCATGATCTCAAAGCGCGTGCCGCGCATCTACTACGAGGACGGAAAAGAAGTCGGCGAGCTGAATTATATCTGTAAATAAAATTGTTCTCAATAAAAAATGACTGCAATGATTTTTAATCATTGCAGTCATTTTTATCCTGCCTGTTTCCGACTAAATAGTCGATGGAGACTTGATAAATGCAGGACAGCTTTATCAGCATTTTAATACTCGGTCTTGTTTTGCCCGTTTCGTAATAGGAATAGCTTGAACGATCAATCCCAAGCAGTTCAGAAATTCGCTGTTGTGTAAAGCAGCGGCTTTTCCGTAACTTTTTCAGGCGTTCTTCCAGTAAAACTTCCGGTTCCCTGCAATGAATGAGTGTACTTTGCCGCATTTCCCAAACCCCTCTTTGCTATGCTATTGAAATGGCCTGTAGTAATTCCATGTATAACCTATAATATTATATATTCTATCATGTTATATAACAAAAAACAATAGGTTAAACTATATTAGGGTGAAAAAATGAACAATTTAGATAAAAGCAGGTACGTGCAGATTGGCCTGAAAATAGCATATTATCGCAAGCTGAACAATTGGACGCAGGAAAAATTGGCGGAGAAAATAGGCATCAGCCCCGGGTATCTTTCTCAGGTAGAGACTCCTTCCTTTATTCAGCCCATTTCTTTGGCAACACTTTTTGCGCTTGCCGACGCTTTTCAAATTCCGCCCTATAAGCTTTTACAGTTTGATGATATAAAAGAAATACCGTAAGCCCAATTCAGGCTTACGGTATTTTTACGCTTTCCGTTCACTTTTGCGGGATCCGGGCCATTTTACAAAGCCTTTCAAATACTGAAATTCGCGGGTGTTCCAGAACAGAACCAGATAAACCGTGTTGGGCACAAGAAGGCAGATCACGCATTTCACGGCGAAAGCCCAAAACCCGGCGCCGGGCAGGAAGGAGCAGCACAGATAGGTGAAATATCCTGTCAGCCCTGTCAGCACGGCGTAATAGACGTACCGCGCAAAATAAGTTCCGACCGGGCGGTGGAAGCCGTGCCGGAACAGGACCAGCGGCTCCACCCAGAAATCGATCGTCATGGTGCTGATAAAGGTCCCGGCAAAAACGCCGATGATTCCGTACCGCTGTACCAGGATAATGGAAAAGATCAGGTTTACCGCGGCTTCCAGAACCGCCTTGTAACGGTCGTACCAGAACAGGCCGAACGCGTCACGGAAGGTCAGCGTCGCCTGCCGCATACCGGTGACGAAGAAATTGAGGGCAATGACAAAAACAATGGGAAGGGCGAACAGAAGGCTCTTCCGCCCTGTCCACAGGACGATGAACGGGTTGAAAAGGCAGAAAAGGCTGATCGAGCAGAAGCTGAAAATCCAGAAGCACGCAAAATTGATGGAAAGGTAAATATCGTACGATTTTTTTCTGTCCTCCAGCGCGCCCAGATTCCCTACACTGGCCGTGATTCCGCTGAAAATCTGCGAGGTCAGCTGGCGCAGGGTGCTGGTAATCAGGAAGTAGTTTGAGTAGATGCCTACGCTGACGATGCCCGAAAAGCGGGAAATCAGCAGGATGTCGGTTCCGTTGACCACTGTAAAGCCAATCCGGTGCATAAACATCGCGCGGATATTTTTGATAATGGAAGACCTGTCGTCCCTGCCGAGCTTTTCTTTTTTGTACTGCCTGAGGTATGGGTACATCTGATCCGCCTTGCGCGCAAGGAAGAAGTTCGTGAAAAAGCTGAACAGAATCTGCACGCAGAGGTACAGAATAAAGTTGTGGGTCTGAAACAGGATGGCAATCTGAAGGATATTCTGCAAAATGCAGAAGCCGTACTGATATAAAGTGCAGACATAATTCTTCTGGTCAGCCACAATAATGGACTGTTTGTAGGAGAAAAAATAAGTGATGACCGTACTGAAAATATACAGCAGATAAATGACGGTCAGGTGCGGAATCCCGGGGTCATTTTTAATAAAGTACGGGTAAAACGGGGTAAAGGCAAGGCCCGCGATGCCGACGATCAGCCCGATGGTGTGATAGGCCTTTTTGTACAGGGCCATCAGCGCCCCGATTTTTTTGTGATCGTTCTGCGCCAGCGGTTTGTACATGCTGAAAATGATCGCGGTGCCTACGCCCAGCTCGGCCAGGGAAAGCAGAGTCAGGATATTGCTGAACAGCCCGCTGATCCCCAGATAAGCCTCCCCGAGGGTTCTGATGAAAATGGTCCTGCACAGGAAACTCAGCAGAATGCTGAACAGCTGGCTGCCGACATTGACAATAATATTCCTGATCGAGTTCTTACTGCGCATGGTTCACAGCCTTTCTGTCCAAAATGAATTCCGCCGGATATTCTATCCTATCATTTATTTATGAATTTATCTTTGACGGGCCATTAACAGTATATGTCGGACAAATTCCGCAGCAGGCAAGAAATTTTGTATTTACACCTTGAAATAACGCAATAAAACAGGGACGCCCCCGTTTATGAAGGGCTCCCCAATCGCTGTCAGTATACCATACTGTCTAACTTTTCGGGGTCGCTTCATCCATAGGGACTGTCCCTGTTTTGCTTTGTTGCCGTGGCTCAAAAGGCTCTTGGAATAAAACCGACCTTTTTCATGACCTTGTTCAGGGTGCGTACGGAAATGGAAAGCGCTTTCTGTGCGCTTTCGGTATAGCACTGCTCCAGATAATCCCTGTTTTTAATCAGGTCGGCGTACCGCTCCTGAATGGGGCGCAGATGCTCCACCACGGCTTCGCCCACGGTAGTCTTGAAATCGCCGTAGCCTTTATTCTCGAACTCTTTCTCGATCTGCTCGTTGGAAAGCCCGGTCACGCAGGAGTAAATGCCCATCAGGTTATTGATGCCGTCCTTGCCTTCCCCGCAGCGGACACAGGCTTCGCTGTCCGTAATCGCGCGCCTGCATTTGCGCATGATGTCCTCCGGCTTATCCAGAATGGCGACATAGGCATTGGCGTTTTCATCGGACTTGCTCATTTTTCTGGTCGGCTCCTGCAGGGACATGATGCGCGCGCCCTGCTTGGGAATATAGGCATCCGGTACGGTGAAGGTCCGGCCGTAAATGCCGTTAAAACGCTCCGCAATATTGCGGGTGAGCTCCAGATGCTGTTTCTGGTCGGCTCCCACGGGGACAAGGTCCGCCTGATACAGCAGGATGTCCGCCGCCATCAGGCTGGGATAGGTGAACAGGCCCGCGTTGACATTGTCGGCGTGCTTGGCCGATTTGTCCTTGAACTGCGTCATCCGCTGCAGCTCGCCGAACTGCGTGTAGCAGTTCAGGACCCACGCAAGCTCGGAGTGGGTGCAGACGTGGCTCTGGATGAAGAACGGGCTTTTTTCCGGGTCGATGCCGCAGGCCAGCAGCAGCGCGTACGCTTCCAGCACGTTGCGGCGGAATTTCGCGGGCTCCTGACGGACGGTGATGGTGTGCAGATCGGCCAGAGCAAAAATACAGCTGTATTCATCCTGCAGGCTGATCCAGTTTTTGAGCGCTCCCAGGTAGTTGCCGAGGGTAATCGTGCCGCTCGGCTGAATGGCGCTGAAGATGACCTTTTTGCGCTCGGTGTCGGCTGTTTCCATTTTTGAATGCCTCCAAATTAATTCCTGATGATATCGCGGGCAAGCTCGCCCAGAATTTGAATTCCCTTCAACAGCTGGATGTCGGTGGGAGTGGAAAAATTGATGCGGAAAGACTGGCAGGGATCGTTTTCATTGGTCAGAAACGCGTTGCCCGGCACGACGCAGACCTTGCGCCCGACCGCCTGACTGCAGAAATCGGTCATATCGATCCCGTCCGGCAGAGTGCACCACAGGAACAGACCGCCCTCGATCGGATTGTAGGTCACTTCCGGCGCGAGGTATTTGTCGAGCGCGGCCGTCGCAATGGCGGATTTTTTCAGGTAGACCTCGCGCAGCCGTTTCAGATGCGCGTCGAAGTCGTATTTTGTCATCAGCTCATGGCAGACGATCTGGGACCAGATGTTGGTGTGTACGTCCTCGCCCTGCTTGCAGACGATCATTTTCTGTAAAATCTCCCGCGGCGCGATCGCATAGCCCACGCGCATGCCGGGGGAGATCACCTTTGAAAAGGTGCCGGCGTAAATGACGAGCCCCTCTTCGTCCAGCGACTTGACCGCCTCGATGTGCTCCCCGTAGAAACGCAGGTCGCCGTAGGGGTTGTCCTCCAGAATCAGGACGCCGTATTTTTTGGCCAGGGTGTAAAGGCGCCGCCGTTTTTCCCAGCTCATGGTGATGCCGGACGGATTCTGGAAATTGGGGATGGTGTAAATGAACCTGACGTTTGTTTCCTCCTGCAGCGCGCGTTCCAGCTCGGCCATGTCCATGCCGTCGCTCTCCATCGGGATCCCGCGCAGGCGGCAGTTGTAGGAGCGGAAGGTGTTCAGCGAGCCGATAAAGCTCGGCGCCTCGCAGATCACCACGTCGCCCTCGTTGCAGAGCGATTTCGTCGCCAGGTCCATGACCTGCTGGGCTCCGCTCGTAATCAGAATATTGTCAAAATCACGGCCTACGCCGTGTATGCTTTTCATATAGCAGGAGAGGTGCTCGCGCAGGGGCGCGTAGCCTTCGGTGATGCTGTACTGCAGCGCGTCGATGGGCCGCTCCGACAGAATCCGCGCGGAAATCTCACTGACTTCCTTCACCGGGAAGGCCTCGGGCGCGGGATTGCCCGCAGAGAGTGATATCACGCTTGGATCGGAGGCATACTTGAAGATTTCCCTGATTGCCGACGGTTTCAGCGATAAAACGCGGTCGGAAAATTGGTATTCCATATTGTCACCCTCTCATTACTGTTGATTTTATGATACCACAGGCGTACCGCGCCGTTGCGGTATCTTTATAAATTGGCGAAGCGGGTAAAATCATCGCTTGCGATTATTTTACCACAGAAACAGGGGAAAGACTATAAAAAACCGTACAATTTATAAAAATACTTATAAAGCGATTGGAAACGTCAAATTTTTACGGCGCGTTATGACAATGGCAACCATATACATATAGTATAATTATTTTTAGCAAAAAATGGACAAGTTTCCAAATAATGTATGGCGGTGATAGGAATGTTAAAAGCGAAGGCGGGGCGCGTCAGCTTTACGGCGGCTGCTTTGGACCCTACAAAGGCTGTTGCAAAGCAGGTGGTTTATTTCACGGTGGCGCTGCTCTGTTCACGGGGATTGGTATTCGGAAAATACGCGCCGTTCGGCGTTGCGGCGGTCGCGGCATTTCCGTACTCGGGGATCTGGAGCGTTGTGCTCGGGAGCACGGCGGGGTATCTGCTGCCTTCTCCGGCGGCTGTGCCGGTACATTATATAGCGGCGGTTCTGGCTGCCGCGGCGATCCGCTGGACGTTGAATGACCTTATCAAGCTCAAAATGCATCCGGGCTTTGCCCCCGCGACGGCGTTTCTCCCGGTGTTCTGTACGGGCATGGCCATCGTCTTTGTCAACGGCTCCGCTTCGACGACCGTGGCGATGTATGTGGCGGAAGCGCTCCTTGCCGGCGGGATGGCGTACTTCTTTGCGCGTACGTCCAAGGTGATCGCTTCCGGCAGGGGCGTCGGCACCATGAACCCGCAGGAAATCGCCTGTGCGGCGCTGTCGGCGGGCGTGGTCCTGCTGTCGCTTTCCAACCTGAGCATCGGCCCGGTCTCGCTCGGGCGCGTGCTGGCGGTGGTGGCGATCCTGTTTGCCGCGCGCTACGGCGGTGTTGCCGGCGGCAGCGTGGCGGGCATTTCGGCGGGCATTGTGTTTAGCCTTTCCACCTCGGGCCTGAACTATCTTTCCGGCGCCTACGCGCTCGGCGGCATGATGGCGGGCGTATTTTCCCCGGTCGGGCAGCTCGCGTCCGTAGTCGCCTTCATTTTTTCCAACGCGGTCGCCTCGCTTCAGGTGGGCAATCAGGAAGCCGTCGTCGGGGGGCTTTACGAAGTGATGGCGGCGACCGTCTTTTATATGCTGCTGCCGCAGAAGGTCGGAGCGCCGCTGATCGGCCTGTTTTCCCACGCCGACGATACCTCCCGTTCCGACGGCCTTCGCCGCTCGGTTATCATGAAGCTTGATTACGCCGCGAAGGCCCTCGGCAGCGTCTCCGAATCGGTGGAGGAAGTCTCCAAAAAGCTTTATACTGCGTGCGCGCCGGACATCAACGGCGTGTACAAGAAAACGATAGACGACGTCTGCTGCAGCTGCGGGTTAAAGGTCTATTGCTGGGAGCGCAACTACAGCGAGAGCATGAACGTGTTCAACGACCTGACGGAGAAGCTCAGGGCGAAAGGGAAGGCCGAGCGCTCTGATTTTAGCGCGCAGTTTGCCGCGCACTGCAGCAGGCTGCCGGTGGTTATGGACAGCGTCAACGCCAATTATAATGAATTCGTGATCAGGGACGCGGCGGACAGCCGCGCGCAGCAGGTGCGCAGCATGGTTTCCGACCAGTTTACCACCACCAGCAACATGCTGGAGGATATGGCGGCGGAGCTTGAGCTTTACGAGCAGTTTGATTTTGCCGCGGCGCAGAAGGTCGGGGAAGTCCTGCGCGGGGCGGGCATCCTGCCCATTGACATCAGCTGCCGCACGGACCGTTTCGACCGCATGTCGATCGAAATCATCACCGCCCAGCTGGACGGCGTCCGCCTGAACAAAGCCGAGCTTACGGACGAAATTTCACGCGCGTGCGGCCGGAGCTTCCAGCAGCCCTGCATCAGCACGGTAAAGGGGAAGTGCAGGCTGCAGATTTCGGAGCGTCCCCTCTACCGCGTACAGACCGGATGCGCCCAGCACTCCTGCGGAAACAGGCAGCTCTGCGGCGACAGCTGGGACGCCTTCCCCGACGGCAACGGCCGACAGATCGCGATCATCAGCGACGGAATGGGGACGGGCGGCCGCGCGGCGGTGGACGGCGCGATGGCCTGCGGGATTCTGTCCCGTCTGGTTAAGGCCGGCATCGGGTTCGACGCTTCGCTCAAAATCGTAAATTCGGCACTGATGGTGAAATCGGGCGACGAATCGCTCGCGACCGTTGATTTGGCCGCGCTTGACCTTTTCAACGGGAACCTTGAATTTATGAAGGCCGGCGCGCCCATCAGCGTGCTGCGCAAATCGGGGCGGGCCGCGGTGATCGACGCTCCCGGCCTGCCGATCGGCATCCTGAACGAAATCAATTTTACCAAATCCTCGGACAGCCTGGAAAAGGACGATCTGCTGATCATGCTTTCCGACGGGGCGCTCGCCGCGGGGGACGACTGGATCTGTGAAGCGGTGGAGAAATGGGACGGCCAGATCCCGCAGGAGCTTGCAGAGGAAATCGTAACACAGGCGATTGCCCGACGCACCGACGGACACGACGACGATATCACTGCTTTGGTCATAAAAGTAAGAGAAAACGAATAAGGACGGTGACCGGAAGAGGGCGGGAGGCATTACCTCCCGCCCTGATTTTACTTTTTTTACTTCTCTTCCGGTACAATTTCGCAGTTCTCAACAGCATATTCCAGAAAAATGCCGATCAGTTCATTCCGGCTTCTTCCGCTTTTTGAAGAGAGTTCGTCAATGGCCGCAGCCGTTTCCTCCCTGATGCGTATGGAAAAGGTTTTGTACCCATCCTCGCCCTTCGGCGCCTTGGCCTTTATAATTATTTTTCGGTTTTCCATGCGGTCACCTGCTTCCAAACATATTATATGTTTGAAATTCTATTGAATATATGTTATAATTTATGTTATAAAATAAATTCTATAGTGGAGGCGGTTCCTTTGCCGGATTACCAGAGAATGTATACGACGCTTTTCAACCAGATAACAAACACAATCGAGCAGTTAAAGCTGGTACAGCAAAGAACGGAGGAGATGTATATAAAATCAGACGAAACTTTTGTAAAAATGCAAATCGGGGTAAAAAATAAAGGTGACAAGTAATTTTAGAAAAAATTTACAAAATAGCTTTCTGCATACTTCCACATAGTACTTGATATTTTTTCCATGGAGGGGTAGTATGTTGTTCAAGGCGGGGCTCGCAAAAGTCCGCCGGTAAAGCGTAACCATACTATGAAAATGAAGGAGTACGATTATGACATTGAATGTGAAAAGAACACTGACAGCCTGCGTCTGTGCGGCGTGTACGCTCGCGGCAATGGCGGGCTGCTCCAATTTCAACTCTTCCGGAAGCTCCCAGATCGCCTCCTCCGCACCGGTCTCTTCGGAAGCTGTTTCCTCCTCCGTCGCCTCCGAGGTCAGCTCGGCGCCGGAATCTTCCCAGCCGGCCGACGCTCAGGCGGATCTTCTCAAGCTGATGAAAGAGACAGCGGTAAAAGGAAAAGTGATGAACTGCGATTTCGCGGTTCAATCCAATGTAATTGAGGATGTAGAGGAAAAGTGGGGCAAGGAAGACAAATCCGAATACATTGCCGCCGCCAAGGGAACCTACGCGACCTATTCCAAGAAGGGCTTCGTGTTCGGCTTCAACAAGGGCTCTCAGCTTTTTGAAGTCAGGTCGTTTGACAGCCGGCTGAAAGAAATCACTCTTTCCAAAACGGAAGAGGTTTTCGGCGAGCCGGATTACGATGTAACCTCGGGCAGCGACAGGATCATCGGATACGTTGTCAGCAAGGACTATAAAATGCTGATGGTGTTCCCGGATTCCAAGGCGAACGGCGCGAACGCCGTGCTCGACCATTACTCTGTGTTTTATCCTGCCGGTACGGTTAACATGATGGCCGACGACCCGGGCCGCCAGTGGTAACGGAAAAAAGGATCATAAAAAAGGAAGCCGTTTCAAAAACGCGCTTCCTTTTTTGTTATCCGATATGAAACAGTGTTTCCGCGTTTCCGCGTGTAACCGTTAAAAGCTCTTCCACGGTAATTCCCCGGATTTCAGCGATCCGCGCGGCGGTATAGGCGATCAGGGTGGAATCGTTGCGCTTTCCGCGGAACGGGACCGGAGCCATATACGGGCAGTCCGTTTCCATCAGCATCCGTTCCAGCGGAACGGCGGCCGCCACCTCCACGGGTACGCGCGCGTTCTTGAATGTGACCGCTCCGCCCAGACCGATATACATGCCGAGCCGGACACACTCCATCGCCATTTCCACACTGCCGGAAAAGCAGTGCACCACGCCGGACGGCTTGTGTTTGCGGAGAATCTCCATCGTGTCCCCGTGCGCGTCGCGGTCATGCACGATGATCGGCAGGCGGTGCTTTTCCGCCAGCAGAATCTGGTTTTCAAACGCCGCCTTCTGTACGTCCCTCGGCGCATTGTCTTCAAAATGATAGTCCAGTCCGATCTCTCCGACCGCGACGACCTTGTCCCGATGAAGCAGCTCTTCCAGCTGCTCCGGATAGTTTTCCGGCGCGTCCCTGACACACTCCGGGTGGATGCCCACGGCGGCGTAAAGATACGGATAATCCGCCGCCAGCCGGACGGAAGCGCGGGAGGAGTCCAGATCCGCCCCGCAGTTGATCACGTTGCAGATCCCGCGGCCGGGCAGCCCGGCCAGAACCGCGCTGCGGTCGTCGTCAAAAGCTTCGTCGTCGTAATGCGCGTGGGAATCGAAAATAGGCTTCAGCATATCCATCATCAGCGGACTTTGCTCCCGGCGGGAATTCCGTCCACGAAAATCACTTTTACGTCTTCTCCGGCATCCGCCGCCAGAATCATGCCCTGACTTTCCACGCCGCACAGCACGGCGGGCTTCAGGTTTGCGACCAGAATGATGCTGTGCCCGGTCAGGTCCTCCGGCTGATACCATTTCGCAATGCCCGAAGCGACCGTCCTCTGGCCTTCTCCGTCGTCGATCGTCAGCTTCAGCAGCTTCTTTGCGCGCTTGATCGGCTCGCACGCGATGATTTTACCGACGCGCAGCTCGACCTTTCCGAAATCGTCGATGCCGATCTGCGCAATGCCTTCGATTTCCTTTTCCGCGGGGGCTTCCTTCTTTTCCTCGGCGGGATTCGGGATCAGCTTGTTCAGCTCCTCGATTTCCTTGTCCACGTCGATGCGCGGGAACAGCGTTTCCCCTTTGGAAATCACCGCGTCGGCGGGCAGAAGTCCCCATTTCGCCGCAGCGTCATAGGTCAGCACGTCCGCCTTCGCGCCGAGCTGTGCCTGAATTTTCGGCGCCGTTTCCGGAATGAAGGGCGTAATCAGAATCGAGACGATGCGCAGGCTCTCGCAGAGGTTGTAAATAACCGCGGCCAGGCGCGCGCGCTTTGTTTCGTCCTTTCCCAAAGCCCAGGGCATGGTTTCATCGATATATTTGTTGGTGCGGGCGATCAGCTTCCAGATTTCGGTCAGCGCGTTGCTGAACTGATAGCCGGCAATCGCGTCGTCGCATTTCTGACGCAGCCCGAGCGCGGTCTGAATCAGCTCGTCGTCAAGGGGGGCGCTTTCCCGTTCGGTGGGAATTTTGCCGCCGAAGTATTTCTCCGCCATGGCGGTGGAGCGGGAGAGAAGGTTCCCCAGATCGTTCGCAAGGTCGGAATTGATGCGGCCGATCAACGCTTCGTTGGTGAATACGCCGTCCGCGCCGAACGGGATTTCCCGCAGGAGGAAGTAACGGATGGCGTCCACGCCGTAGCGGTCGCACAGGACGACCGGGTCGACCACGTTGCCCTTCGATTTGCTCATCTTGCTGCCGTCGCCGAACAGAAGCCAGCCGTGGCCGTAGACCTGTTTGGGCAGGGGAAGGCCGAGCGCCATCAGCATGGCGGGCCAGATGATGGTGTGGAAACGCACGATCTCCTTGCCGACAAAATGCACGTCGGCGGGCCAGTATTTCTGGTAATCGGAATCATCGTCCGAACCGTAGCCCATCGCGGTGATGTAGTTGGTCAGAGCGTCCAGCCACACATATACGACGTGCTTCGGGTCGAAATCGACGGGGATTCCCCACGTAAAGCTGGTGCGGGAGACACACAGGTCCTCCAGTCCCTGCTTGATGAAATTGATCATTTCGTTTTTGCGGCTCTCCGGCTGGATGAAATTCGGCTGATCCTCATAAAGCTTCAACAGCCTGTCCGCGTATTTGGACAGACGGAAAAAATAGGCCTCTTCGTTGGCCCTTTTGACTTCTCTGCCGCAGTCGGGGCATTTGCCGTCCTTCAGCTGGGTCTCCGTCCAGAAGGATTCGCACGGGGTGCAGTACCAGCCCTCGTATTTTCCTTTGTAAATTTCCCCTTTATCATGGAGGGTTTTGAAGATTTTCTGTACCGCCCGGACATGATAATCGTCGGTGGTGCGGATAAACCGGTCGTTGGAAATATTCAGAAGCTTCCACAAATCCTGAAAGCCCGCGACAATTTTATCGACATATTCCTTGGGGGTCACACCCTCTTTTTCGGCGTTGATCTCAATTTTCTGGCCGTGCTCGTCCGTACCGGTCAGAAACATCACGTCGTAGCCCTGCATTCGCTTGTAGCGCGCGATTGCGTCGCTGGCAACGGTGCAGTAGCTGTGCCCGATATGCGCCTTACCCGAGGGGTAATAGATAGGCGTTGTGATGTAAAAAGTTTTTTTGTCCATTTTTCAGCCTCCAAGAGAATAGTATTCTCAAATAAAGTGATTAATTCTAATATTATACCATTATTTTCATCAATAGGGAATATAAAATAAAGAAACATGGCGGACTTACCCGTCGGAATCACAAATTTTGTCGAAAAATACCGCTCCGAAATTGACATCAATCCCGAAGCGGTACAATGAGACGGCAGATTTATGATATGATTAATTTGGAGCCGTGCCGGATTCGCCGGCTCCGGCATTTTCACCGTAGAGAAAAGCCCTTAAAAGCCGGCAGTTTTCCGGCAGATCCGGATCGAGCACTTCTCCGATTCCCTTGATGGTGGGTTCGGTATAGGTGTTCAGGTTTGGAACATGCATGGTTTTCATGGGATAGTTGGCAACGGAGCCCGCGATGGAAGCAAGGTACATCAGCTCCGAATCGGTGAGGTTCGTCTTGACCAGCGGCAAAAATTCATTCATCATGCTGTTGATTTTAACCGGGCTCATGCCTTCCAGCTTTTTAATCATCAGCTCCATGACCTCGCGCTGCCTGCCGGTACGGCCAAAGTCGCTGTCCGTCTCGCGGATCCGGGCGTAATACACCGCCAGCCGGCCGTCCAGATGATTGACCCCCGGCTTCAGGCTGCAGCCCATATTGCGGTTTTCCGCGTCGCAGAGCTTTTGATCCATCTGAATGTCAAGGCCGCCCATTTTATCGATAATGGTGGCAAAATTCTCAAAGTCAACGGAAATATACTTGTCTATATTGATTCTGAAATTGTTCTCCAGGGTCTGCATGGTAAGCGCCGCGCCGCCTTTTGTGTAGGCCGCGTTCAGCTTCTGCTTCTTCATTGTGGGGATTTCGACGTACAAATCCCTCAGAAAGGAAACCAGACGGAGCGTCTTGTTTTTTGTGTCGATGGAAATCAGCATGGTGGTATCGCTTCGGCTGCTGTTCCCGTCGTCTCCCTTGTCGGTGCCGATCAGCAGAATATTGGTGATCTGGTTGTCCGAAATAACACCCCACGCGGGTGCGGCGCTGGGCTGCTCAATATATTTCGAAGTGTTGATTTCCTCCGACCGGTCCAAGCGCGACATCAGATATTTTCCATATACGAAAACGCCTGCGCATACAATCAGGATCAGGCACAGGAGGCCCGTGAGAAATTTCTTCAGGCCGCTTTTTTTCCTGCCGTATTTTTTGCCTCCCCGCCGTACGGGCTGGCTGCCGCTGCTGTAAATATCGCGGTCCACATAATGGTATCGGTCGATTTCACCGGTGTCAAAATTTGTTCTTCTGCCCGCGTTTCGCGGCCCGGAACCAACACCTTTGCGCTGAGACCGGCTGTCGCGGTTTTGTCTGTTCATATTTCACCTCAAAAAACGTAATACACAAAGCAGTCTTATTCTATTGCAATTCCGCTCGCATGTCAATAGTTATGTAAACTAAAAAAAGAAAGCGGAGGTTCCTGCTTTCAGTACGCTGTTTTCAGATGGATCAGAATTTTGAACAGGCAGATTACGTAAGGCTGCCGTCGGGGGATTTTCTTCGAAGCTCTTTTAAATAGTAGTCCTTGGCGGCGGCCGGTGTTTGAAAGCTCAGGGGTTTCATGAAAATGTAAGAAAGACTGGTGCTCCAATCCTCGGCGGAAAAGAGGCTGGGCTCCATGCTTTCTACCACGGGCAGAATGACGGCGCTGTTTTCCGGCAGCCGAATATTGGAAATATACAGTTTGCATGATTCAGCTATATACTCTACCATCTTCTCACTCATTCACACACCGCCTTTCCTACTTACAAGCCGGTAACAAAAATCCTGCAATAGAATTACTACATATCATTATAGTAACGTTTCGTTACTTAGTCAACATATTTACACAAGTTTCGGCAAATTTAGTAACTGTTTGTTACATAAATTGCTTGTAAATTTCCTAAACTGTATAATTTCCGTAAGGGGATGATAAAGTGGTTGCTCGAAGATTAAAGGAGCTTCGCACGGAACATAAACTCACTCAAAATGACATAGCAGCCCTTTTAAATATATCACGGGAAGCATATTGTATGTACGAAAATCAGAAAAGACAATTAAACTACGAATCCCTTTGTATTCTTGCCGATTATTATCATGTGACGCTGGATTATCTGTTCGGGCGGTCCGATGGGCCGGATTTGACCGGGCCGATCGGGAGTGAGGAAAAGCTGCTTCTTGAGTATTACCGCGCCATGGACCAGCGGGGACGGGAAAACGTCATGGGAATGGCCAAAGTAGAGTATCAGAGAGGAATCAAAAGGAGAGATTTTTCCGGGACGGTCATATGATACTGCTCAAATAAAAGGAACGATAAGAGGTCCGCTATGAAAATTCACAGAATGTTCACGGCTCTTTTTGTTATTTTGCCATAATAATTTGCTATAATAAATCGATAAACCGGCAGAAAAAGGAGGAGATCGGAATGCAGACCCGTAAAACGCCGGGACACCGTATCGACATGCGTAAGCTGCTGGTTCGGGCGGTGGCCATCCTTTGCGCGGCGGTGATGATTGCCTCCGTGTTTCTTGCTGCTTTCGGATAACAGCTTCATAGGAAAGGCTTCCGCCCGTGGGTGGAAGCCTTTTTGCTGTGTGATACTATTCTTTTCCGGCCTGGATGAAATCCACGCCCGCGCCGTAAGGGTGGAAAACGACCCCGGTCACGCCCTTTGAGGAGGCGTAGTAATGCTTTTCGTAGTACAGGGGATAGAACACGCCCTGTTCATTCAGATACTTTTCCGCGTTTGCGAAAATCGCGGCGGAATCCGCTCCGCCGTTTTTTTCCGCGCTGTCCAGCAGGGCGTCGAAAGCGGAATCCTTCCATTTGGCGGGATTGTTCTTCTCGCTGCTTTTAAACAGGGACAGAACGGAAAGCGGGCCGTCGCTGGCCGGCTGGACGGGGCACAGCGCGATCTGATAGTCTCCCGATTGGATACGGGATACGAGCTGGTCTTCGGGAAGCGGCTCCATATTGAAGTAATTGTGGAACTGAACGTTCCAGGAAGCGATCATTTCATTGAGCATCAGCTTGACGTTGGCGTCGTCGGGGCAGATGACGGTCACGCTTTTCAGCTCTGAAAGGGAAAGTTCGCTCAGCCCCGCGGCCAGAAGAGCCGCCGCGTTTTTGTCCTGCTTTAAAAAGTAGGAGCCGCCGTTGGCAAGGCTGCGGTAAGGCTTGCCCAGCAGGGTGGTGGACGGGGGAATGAGATCGTTTGCGGCGGACATGTTTTTCGGCAGGTGCTGCAGCACCTTTGCCCGGTCAAAGGCCTGGAGGAAGGCCCGCCGGATATTTTTGCTTTTCATCAGTTCGGACTGCGTATTAAAGCAGAGGCCCCAAGTCGTATCCTCAAAGGAGGTGATGGTGCAGCCCTGCGACTGTGCGGCGGCGGCCTGACTGCCGGAAACGGCGATCGCGTCCACCGTGCCGCTTTTGAGCGCGTCGACCGGGTCGGTAATCGCGTTATCCTCGTTTTGCACGGTGAATTTCAGCTTGGACGGCAGCGGCTTTTGTTTTCCGGAATAGGTGTCGGAGCGGACAAGGTTGAGGTACTGGCCGTGGGACCATCCGTACTTTCCGTCTATTTCAAAGGGGCCGTTTCCAATCAGGTAATTTATTTCCAGGCCGTAACGCCCCGAAGTGCTTTCAAAAAACTTCTGGTTGCAGGGCATAAAGACGGGCGCCGCGGTGATGGCGGGGAAGTCCGGATAGGAATAGTTGAGCCGCACCACCAGCGTATGGGTATCCGGGGCGGTTACCCCGAGCTGGTCGGCGGGCACCGTTCCGGCGTTCACTTCCCTGGCGTTTTGAATGCAGAACATGCGGGAACAGGTCGGCGATCCGGTCTGCGGAGAAAGCGCGCGCCGAAACGCATAGACAAAATCGTTCGCGGTGACGGGCGTCCTTTCCTTGTCCGACCATTTGGCGCTGCCGCGCAGGGTGAAGGTAAATACCGTATCGTTCTCGCTGCCGACCCATTTTTCCGCAACGCCCGGGTAGGGGCGATTGTCCGCGCCAAGGCGCGTCAATCCCTCAAACAGTGCTTCGACCGCCACTGCGGCGGCACTGTCCGATGCGATCTGAGGATCCAGCGTTTTCGGTTCGGAGGCAAGATAGTAGTTGAATTTTTTATTCGCGTTTTTTGGTTCGTTTTTTCCGCATCCGGAAAAAGAAAATAATATTGTAAGGCAGAGCAGGGCTGCCGTCATTCTTTTCAGCAATCGTTCAGTCACCCCTTGGTTTGCGGGATTCCATTATTTTATCATTTTTTCTGTGCTATTGCAACGAGGTTAACATAATTGTTATCTTTTTCTGCGCGGAGGGGATTCATACGGTCGGATAAGCACAAAAAAGCTCCTTCCCATAAGGGAAAGAGCTCGGGCTGCCGACAAGGCCGCGCCTGCGCGATTTTCGGCAGTTTTTTTAGATCCATTTAAAGTTTTGCCGGTGAAAAATCATTCGATGATGCTGACGCCGTCCATTTCCGGCGGCTGGGGAAGATCCAGAATTTTGAGCATGGTCGGGGCAATGTCCGCCAGCCTTCCGCCGGAGCGGAGCCTGCACGGATAGCCGACCACACAGAACGGAACGGGATTTGTCGTGTGCGCGGTGAAGGGCGAACCGTCTTCTTCGTACATTTTATCGGCGTTGCCGTGGTCGGCCGTAATCAGAGCGACGCCGCCCGCCTCGGAAATGGCGTGAACCACCCTGCCCACGCAGGCGTCCACCGCTTCCACGGCGGCCTTGGCCGCGCTGAAAATACCGGTGTGGCCCACCATGTCGCAGTTGGCAAAGTTCAGGATGATGACGTCGTATTTTCCGCTTTTGATGCGTTCCACCAAAGCGTCCGTGACCTCATATGCGCTCATTTCGGGCTGCAGGTCATAGGTCGCGACCTTGGGGGAATGGATCAGGACGCGGTCTTCGCCCGGATACTGTTTTTCCACACCGCCGTTGAAAAAGAAGGTGACGTGGGCGTATTTTTCCGTTTCGGCAATCCGCAGCTGGGTCAGGCCCTTGTCGGAAATATATTCGCCGAAGGTGTTTTTCAGCGACTGGGGCTTGAAGGCCACCAGAACGTTGGGCATGGTAGCGTCGTACTGCGTCATGCAGACGTAGGTGAGGGGGAAGAACCCGTTTCTGCGCTCAAAGCCCTGAAAGTCCGGATCAACGAAGGTACGCGTGATTTCGCGGGCACGGTCGGGCCGGAAATTGAAGAAAATAACGGAATCGTTCGCTTTGACGGCGGCGTCCTTTGCGCAGACGGTGGGAACGACGAATTCGTCGGTTACTTTTTTCCGGTAGGAATCCTCAACAGCCTGAACCGGGTCGCCGCACTGGATTCCCTCTCCGTACGCCATGGCGGCGTATGCCTTTTCCACGCGCTCCCAGCGGTTGTCGCGGTCCATCGCGTAGTAGCGGCCCATCACGGTGGCGATTTCACCCACGCCGATCTCCCTGAGCTTTTCGGCACATTCGGCGACATAGCCCTTTCCGGAATCCGGGGGAACGTCGCGGCCGTCCAGCAGGGCATGAACGTAGACCTTTTTGCAGCCGCGTCTTTTGGCCAGCTCGACCAGCGCGTAAAGGTGCCGGTTGTGACTGTGCACGCCGCCCGCGGAAAGCAGGCCGATCAGGTGCAGGGCGCCGCCGTTTTTCGCCGCGTTGTCCGCGGCGGCAAGAAAGGCGGGATTTTCAAAAAAATCGCCGTCCTGAATGGATTTTGTAATCCTTGTCAGTTCCTGATAAACGATACGGCCCGCTCCGATGTTGGTATGGCCGACCTCGGAGTTTCCCATCTGGCCGTCCGGAAGGCCGACGTCAAGGCCGGAGGCGCCGATCTGCGTGACGGGGTTATTTGCAAAGAGACGGTCTATGTTTGGTTTGTGCGCCGCCTTGATCGCGTTTCCGCTCTCTCCGGCGATCCCAAAACCGTCGAGTATCATCAGTATTAAAGGTTTTTTCATGTTTGACCAACCTGCCTTTCGGAGTGTTTTTACCTGCTTGCAGCCTTTACGATCTCCGCAAAGTCGGCCGGCTTTAAGGAAGCGCCGCCGATCAGGCCGCCGTCCACGTCGGGCTGGTCGAGCAGTTCCGCCGCGTTTTTGGCATTCATGGAGCCGCCGTACTGAATGGTGATCGCGTCGGCGCTCGCCGTGCCGTACAGCTTCGCGACGGCTGCGCGGATGGCGGCACAGGCTTCGTTGGCCTGCTGCGCGGTCGCCGTTTTGCCGGTACCGATAGCCCAGATCGGCTCATAGGCGATAATGATCTTTTTCAGCTCGTCCCCGCTGACGCCGCCGAGAGCGATTTTGGTCTGCATGGCGACCAGCTCGTCGGTGATGCCCTGTTCGCGCTGCTCCAGGTATTCGCCCACGCAGAGGATGACGGAAAGCCCGCTGTCCAGCGCCGCGCGGACGCGCTTGTTTACGGTGACGTCCGTTTCACCGAAATAGGTCCTGCGCTCGCTGTGGCCGACGATCACGTACTGCGCGCCCGTGGAAACCAGCATGTCCGCGGAAATTTCCCCGGTGAAGGCGCCGCTCTTTTCCCAGTGGCAGTTCTGGGCGCCGACGCCGATGTCGGAGCCCTTCGCGGCCTCCAGCGCGGCGGCAAGGTCGATATAGGGCACGCACGCGACAACGCCGCAGTCCGCGCCTTTTACCAGGGGCTTGATCGCATTGATCAGTTCGGTTGCCTCGGCGGGGGTTTTATTCATTTTCCAGTTGCCGGCGATGACTGCTTTTCTCAGCTTTTTGTTCATAAAGCATCTCTCCTTTAAAAATTTAATTTTCCGATTTTGTTATAAATGCGGCAGACAGGCTGCCGCATTTTCACGTACAAGCAAATGCTTGCTTTTTTATTTGTCGTTCAGGCAGGCGATGCCGGGCAGCTCGAGGCCTTCCAGGAACTCAAGGGAAGCGCCGCCGCCGGTGGAAATATGGGTCATCTTATCGGCGAAGCCCAACTTTTCGACCGCAGCTGCGGAATCGCCGCCGCCGATAATGGAAATCGCGCCGCTGGTTGCGACCGCCTTCGCGACCGCGATCGTGCCGGCGGCGAAGTTGTCCCATTCGGAAACGCCCATCGGTCCGTTCCACACGACGGTGCCGGAGCCCTGAATGGCCTCGGAGAACAGCGCGGAGGTTTTCGGCCCGATGTCAAGGCCCATCCAGCCTTCCGGAATCTGGTCGGAATCGACGATCTTATGCTCGGCGTCGGGTTTGTATTCCGTGGCGACCACGTTGTCGATCGGGATCAGGAATTTAACGCCCTTCTCTTTTGCCTTCGCCATCATGTCCTTCGCGAGCTCGACCTTGTCGTTCTCGCAGATGGAAGTGCCGATGGCGTAGCCCAGCGCGTTCATGAAGGTGTAGGCCATGCCGCCGCCGATGATGAGGGTGTCGACCTTTTCCAGCAGGTTCGTGATCACGCCGATTTTGTCGGAAACCTTCGCGCCGCCCAGAATGGCGACGAACGGGCGCTTCGGGTTGCTGAGCGCGCCGCCCATGATGGTGATTTCCTTCTGAATCAGATATCCGCAGACCGCGGGGAGATACGCCGCTACGCCCGCCGTGGAAGCGTGTGCCCTGTGCGCGGTGCCGAACGCGTCGTTGACGTAGATTTCCGCCAGGGAGGCGAGCTGCTTTGAAAATTCAGGATCGTTCTTTTCTTCTTCTTTATGGAAGCGGACGTTTTCGATCAGCTCCACTTCTCCGTCTTTCAGGGAGGCGGCTATGCTTTTTGCGCTGTCGCCGATGACGTCGGAAGCCATCTTTACTTCCTGGCCAAGGGCCTTGGACAGGTATCTGGCAACAGGCGCGAGGGAGTATTTCATGTTGAATTCGCCCTTCGGGCGGCCCAAATGGGAGCAGAGGATTATCTTTGCCTTATGACCGATTAAATACCGAATGGTCTTCAGTGCCTCGTCAATACGCTTCGGATCGGTGATATTGCCTTCCGCGTCGAACGGGACGTTGAAATCGCAGCGGACCAGTACCCGTTTTCCGGAAACGTCAATGTCCTCCACGGTTTTCTTGTTGAGATAATTCATGCCTAGCACTCCTTTATATTATGATAACAGAAAATACGATTTACCTCCGCTATTATACAATAATCCGTTGGTAAATTCAAGCATATTGCGGGCCGAATCGGCCTTTTCCGGAAACTTTGTTAAAAAAGTATCACCACTGATATTCCCTTAATTGCCCTTTGCACAAAAGTTCCGGATACCCCCATTGCCGGAGCACCTCGTAAACGCCCACCGCCACGGAATTGGACAGGTTCAGGCTGCGCGCGTCGGCGTTGTCGATCATCGGGATGCGCACGCAGCGGCCGGGGTTTTCATACAGCAGCTTTTCGGGCAGCCCGGCCGTCTCTTTGCCGAAAAAGAGGTAGCAGCCGTCGGGGTACCGGATGTCCGAGTGGATGTGTTGGGCCTTCGTTGAAAAGAAGTAAAAATCACCCGCATTTTTACTGAAAAAATCGGAAAGGCTATTGTAACAGGTGATATCCAGCAGATGCCAGTAATCCAGCCCGGCGCGTTTCAGCTTTCTGTCGTCGATCTGAAAGCCCATCGGCCCGACAAGATGCAGCCTTGCTCCGGTCGCGGCGCAGGTGCGGGCGACGTTGCCGGTGTTTTGCGGGATTTCCGGTTCGACCATAACAATGTTCAGTGTTGGCATGGGAGGCTCCTTTATTCAAAAAATTTGGCATTAATTTTCAAATATAAACGGCAGGAAAGAGGGGATGATATTGAAAGGTTCAGGTTCTATATTTTCAGTCGGGAGGTTGTACGTTATGTACAAAGAGACGATGGGATTTGTAAGGGGCGTCGGCACCGGTATGGTCGCCGGCATCGCGGTTGCCTCCATGGGCAGCAAAATGATGAAAAACAACCGCAAGCTCAGACGCAACGCCAATAAAGCCATGCACGCGGTAAACGGCATGTTTGACGACGTACAGGGCATGTTCAGGCAGTGAACGGCGGTATTTTTACAAAACGGCAAATTTCCAAAGACATCGGCGGGGAATACCCCGCCGACAGTCGTTTGACCGGCTTTATCCGCCGGAGATGACGCTGTACATACTGAACATGGGGATCACGATGGAAATCACCACGGTGCCGACGATGACGGCGATGATGATCGTCATCGCCGGTTCCAGCGCGCTGGTCAGCCGTTTGGTGGACTCGTCCGTCTGCTGTTCGTACATGGACGCCATTTTGTCCAGCGTTTCAAACAGCATGCCGGATTCCTCGCCCACCTTGATCATGGAGACGAGAAGCGCGTCGAAAATCGGGAATTTCGCCATGGAGGCGTTGATGGCGGAGCCGAATTTCACCTCGGAAACGACCTGTGTCAGCTGCTCCTTCATAAAGCGGTTCGGAATCACGTCGCGCGAAATTTCAAGCGACTTTACGATGTCCACCCCGGATTCCACCAGGGAAGACATGATGCGGCACAGCCGGGCGATATACGACTGGCGCAGCAGCGGCCCGACCGCCGGAATACGCAGGATCAGCCGGTCCACCGCGGTGGAAAACGGGGCGGATTTCTTTTTCAATATCATAAAGGAAAAAACAAGGACAAAGGCCGCCAGCAGGATCAGATACCATCTTTCCATTATAAACGAGGAAAGGGACATGACGAATCTCGTAATGGCCGGCAGGTCGGTATTGAATTCCTGAAAGATATTCGCGAAATTCGGAAGCACGAACAGGTTCATCACAATCATCAGCAGCAGGGTCAGGCACAGAAGGAAAATCGGGTATCCGGTCGCGCCCTTGAGCTTGGCGGTCAGTTCGATTTCCTTTTCCAGAATTTTTGCGCAGCGTTCAAACGCGGTGTCCAGCCGCCCGTCCGTTTCGCCGGATTGGATGATGTTGGTGATGATTTTCGGGAAGGCCCTGAATTTCGTCATGGTTTCGGAAATCGGAATACCGGTGTACAGGTCCCGGTTCATTTCCTCCAGAATCCGTTTGACCTTTTTATCCTTTTCCCCGCTGATCAGCACCTCCATGGCCATGGAAAGGGACACGCCGGCCTTCATCATAATCCCCATCTGGTTCATGATGGTGAGAAGCTTTTTCTTTTTGATTTTCGCCTTATGAATGTCGGAACCGTTGATTTCCATCTCCCAGACAGAGGCAGGTTCCGCTTCCGTTTTTTCCCCGCCGCCCGTCAGGGAAAGCGCGGTCAGGCCTTCGTCCTGCAGCCGGGCGATCGCGTCGGCCTTGCTGTCCGCGTTGAGAAAGCCGCGGGATTTTTTATTTCTATGGTCAACCGCCGTATATTGATACCGCAATAAAATCCCCTCTTACGTCATGAATTTCGCGCGGCGGCGTCAAAGCCGAATTCCCCGGCGGTGCCGCTCGTGATGATTCCCCGCCGCAGCAGGTCGTCGACGCTGCGTTCCAGCGGAATCATTCCCTGGCTGATCCCGGTCTGGATGGACTGGGAGATGTTGGCCGTTCTGCCCTCGCGGATCAGGTTGCTGATCGCGGAGTTGATGAACATCATTTCAAAGGCGCCGACGCGGCCCCTGCCGTCGGCAGTGGGCAGCAGGCGCTGGGAAACGACGCTTTTCAGCACCAGGGAAAGCTGTGCGCGGATCTGCTGCTGCTGCTGGGGAGGAAACACGTCGATCAGACGGTCGATGGTTTTGGCGGCCCCGATCGTGTGCAGTGTGGAGAGCACCAGATGCCCGGTTTCCGCCGCGGTCACGGCGATGGAGATCGATTCAAGGTCGCGCATCTCGCCGACCAGAATGATGTCCGGGTCCTCGCGCAGGGCGGCTTTCAGCGCCCGCGCGTACGAAACGCTGTCCGCGCCGACCTCCCTCTGGTCGACGATGCTGTTTTTCGGGGTATGCAGATATTCGATCGGGTCCTCGATCGTGATAATATGGCAGTGCCGGTTTTTGTTGAATTCGTTGATGACGGCCGCCAGCGTGGTCGATTTCCCGCTTCCGGTCGGGCCGGTCACCAGCACAAGGCCGTCCTGCAGCTCCAGAACCCGGCTGATGGAGGCCGGAAGGCCCAGCCCGGAAATCTCCGGCGTCGCGGCGCTGATAATGCGCATGACCAGCGTTTCGCCGCGGATCTGACGAAACGCGTTGATACGGAACCGCCCGTACCCGCCGATTTCCGCGGAGGCGTCCATGTCGCCTGTTTTCCGGAACTCTTCGTATTTTTCATGGGAAAGGCACTGGCGGATCATGCCGTCCACCCCTTCCGGCGTCAGCGCGGGAATGTCGAGAAAACGCATTCTGCCGTTGATGCGGTAAGCGGGACGGTTATTGGCGGACAGGTGAATGTCCGAGGCGTGATTTGCGACGCCGTCCGAAACGATTTGTAAAAAATCCATACTAGCAAGCCTCACATTTGCAGGGAGTAAACTTCCAGCATTTCCTGTACGGAGGTTTTTCCCTCTATTACGATTCTCCTGATATTTTCGTCGAGCGTGATCATGCCCTCCCGAACGGCGGTTTCCCGGATCTGGTCCGTGCTTTTTCCGTTGTTGACGCAGTCTTTGATTCCGGCGGACACCGGCATGATCTCATGAATGGCGGTCCTGCCCCGGTAGCCCTTGCCGCTGCAGAAGCTGCAGCCCTTTGCCCGGTACAGCTTCAGCCGGGTATCCTTGGGCAGCCCCAGAAGCTCCAGCTCGTTTTCCTCCGCAAGGTATTCCTCTTTACAGTGGGGGCAGAGGGTGCGCACCAGCCGCTGCGCGATGACGCCCAGCACGGAGGAGGACACCATGTAGGGCTCCACGCCCATGTCGATCAGGCGGATAATGGAGCTCGGGGCGTCGTAGGTGTGCAGCGTGGAGAGCACCAGATGCCCGGTGATGGCGACGCTGCTGGCGATTTCCGCGGTCTCCGTGTCGCGGATTTCGCCGATCATGACGACGTCGGGGTCCTGGCGCAGAATCGAGCGCAGCACGGCGGAAAAGGTCAGGCCCGCCTTTGCGTTGACGTCCACCTGCGTGATGTTCGGGATGATCATTTCCACGGGGTTTTCGACGGTGACGATGTTGATATCCTCGCGCATGATCTCTTTCAGCGCGGTGTAAAGGGTGGTGGATTTCCCGCTTCCGGTCGGACCGGTCAGCAGGAGGATGCCGTGGTTGTTTTTCAGCAGGGAGTTGAATTTTTCAAGATTCTCCGGCAGAAAACCGATCTCCTCCTTCACAAGGGAGAAGCTGAGCGCGGTCGTGATACGGATGACCACTTTTTCGCCGAATACACAGGGCAGGACGGAAATTCTCATGTCAATATCCTTGCCGCCGATCCGGTAATTGATACGGCCGTCCTGTGGGATGCGCTTTTCGGCGATGTTCATGCCGCCGATAAACTTGATGCGGGAAACCACCGAGGGGATCAGCTCGGCGCTGGTTTCCATGTAAAGGCTGAGCCGCCCGTCCACCCGGAAGCGGATGCGCATGGACTTCTCCTCCGGCTCGATGTGGATATCGCTCGCCTTGAGCAGGACGGCCTGCTCGATCATATTGTTGACAAAGCGGATGATCGGCTGGTCCGTCCCGGTCTGGCCCTCAAGCTGGTCCGGCGGGATGTCCGGCTGGGCGGTGGAAAGCTCCCGCGCGGCGGCGAACGCTTTCTGAGTGGTGTACAGCTCGCGGATTTTCGTTTCCAGCTTCTCGCGCTCCGCAATGACGGGATTCACCTTTAATTTGGTGTAGATCCCGATATCGTTGATTCCGTTGTAATCCAGCGGGTCCGCGACCGCCACGGTCAGAATGCTGCCCGAACGGCTGATGGGGACGATCAGATTGGAGCGCGCCAGCTCCTCCGGCACCAGCGACGAAAGGGAAGGGTCCAAGCTGACGGAGGACAGGTCGAGGTAGGGAATGGAGAGCTGCTTTTCCAGCGAACGGATGATCTGCATTTCCGTCAGGAAGCGGTTGTCGATCAGAATCTTTCCCAGGCGCACATTGGTACCCTTTTGCCGCTCCAAAGCCTGCTGGAGCTGTTCCTCGGTGAGCACCCCGGAGTTGATCAGAATCTGTCCGAGCTTCAAATTCGTAATTTTCATGATAGGCTCCTTTACATATTCAGCAAAGACATGTACCAGACGGCGAAGGACTGAATCTGGCGGTGAAACGCCAGAAACAAAAGCAGGCTGAGGCACAGATACGGCCCGAGCGGAAGATAGAGGTTCCTGACCGGCCGCCTGCGCAGCAGCAAAGAAACAATGTAGAAAAACGCAAGGAAAACGGTCATAAAAAATACGAGGAAGAAAGAAGGGAACCCCGTCAGTATTCCCGCGGCGGCGAAAAGCTTGACGTCGCCGAAGCCCATCGCCTCTTTTCTGTATGCAATTCTTCCCACGACGGCAAACAGAAGCATCAGGATCAGCCCGGCGGCCGCTCCGTAAAGCGGGGAAAGCCAGCCCGTATGGAACAGGCGGGTCCCGCTCAGAAGATCGTAGCCGGACACGGCGGTAAAGATCACAGCCAGCACCAGCGTAAACTGATCGGGAATAATCAAATATTTACTGTCCGCCGCCGCGATCATCGGGAGGACGACAGCCGCGGCGCAGAAGGCGAAAAAGAAAAAAAGATCGCCTTTATATTGTAGATAAATCAGGATGAACGACAGGGAAAGGGAGACCGTCATCCAGATGCCGTGCGGTTTGAAAAAGAGCCTTTTGCGATAAAGGTCCTCGCCCGGCTGCTCGTCGTAGTCACAGAACCATCTCGCGGGCAGCGCGTTGAACAGCCCTACGCTGAGGTTTGCCAGCACCGCTGCGGCAGGGATGCAGAACAGACACACAACGGCGTCGTAAACGCGCCCGGCTTCCGCCCCGTTCAGTGAGATCATTGTTTGGCGCCCCCGGAAAAATAATACAGGGTCATGGTGAGCACCGCGTCCACTTTTCCGGCATCGTCCGGCCCCTCGTATTTTACGCGGTTGACGAAATAGACCCCTTCGGACCCGTTTTCAAAAGAACCGATCAGCGCGGGCAGCTGCGTTTGGGTACACAGGACGTTCAGTTCGACGGATACCGTGGAAAGCTGTTTTCCGCTTGCGGCGGTTTTGCCCTTTTCGGCCTGTTCCGGGCCGACATTGATGCTTTTCAGCGCGACTCCGGAGGAACCCACGATTTTTCCGATATCCTCGGCCACGTTTTTTCCTGTTACGGCCGGATCGGCCTTCTCTTCGTTCAGCTGTGTTTTCAGGCCGTCTGTTTTCTGCCGCAGGTCGCTGGACCGGGCCGACTGCAGCTCATAGGTCTGCAGCTGTTCCAGATTGTTTAAGTGCTCTCCGTTCAGGTCGGCGACCTTCTGGTTCAGGGGAAGAAAGATATAGTTTACATAAAGCAGAAGCACCAGGGAAAAACCGAACAGGTAGAGCAGGACGCCGGATACTTTTATACTTTTCATTGCCGTCCACCGTCCTTACTGCCGGACTCCAGGGGAGTGAAGTCCTTTACGCTGAGGGAAACGCTGCAGGTGCACGGGCCGCCGGCACCGGCTTCGGCCCGGAACGGCACGGCGATTGTAAAATAACCGTTGGACTCCACCTGACGCTTGACGGCCAGATAATCGTTGTAATTGGCGGTCGTAAAGGTGAGGGAGACGGTGCCGGTCATATTGTCCAGATCACAGCTGTCCACCGATTTTGCTTTCGAGATGATCTGGCTGATCAGCCGGTCCGTGATTTCCTTCGCGTTGCTCTTGCCGGAGGGAAGCAGCTTACGGTCGCTTTTCCGTTCGGAAAGCTGCTGTTCCAGTTTGCTTTGCTCCTGTAAAAGGGCTTTTACCTCCGTGTATTTCCGGTCGTTCAGAGCGACCTTGTCCTGCGCCTGCTGTTTCAGCGCGGACAGGTAAACGACCGGCTCCAGCGCCATGACCCCGACGGCGAGCAGCGTGATGACGGCAAGCACGGCCACGTTTGCCGCGCGCGTACCCGATATGGATTTTACCAGAAGCAGAAAATCGATATCCTCGGCTTTTTTGGCGGCCAGAATCCCCGCGGCGGTAAAGAAGGCGGCGGGCTGGAACCCGGCCCTTTTTGCGGCCGCGTTGACGCCGGGCAGGGGGACGGAGAAGGAGGCGATATTTTCAATCGGAATATCCAGCTCCAGCCTGGCGCAGAATTCGTCGAATCCGGGTACAATGGAAAGGCCCCCGCACAGAATCAGCCGGTTCAGATCCAGACGCTCGCTGGAAAGGACCATGCGGATATTGCGGATAGCCTCGCTGACGCAGGCGTCCAGCAAATCGGAAATCTGCCGCGCCGCGGCTTCGTCGTTTTCCACGGTGAACCCATAGGCGGTCACGCTCCTGACCGCGTCGGCAAAGGACACCGAGCGGTTTCGCATGATGATTTCGGCAATGTCGTCGAAAACCGTTTCAAAGGTTCTCTGAAAAACGGGCATCCCGTTCTGGAAAAGGACAAGGCGTGTTTTTGCGTAGTCAAAATCGAGCAGGGCGATCGTCTGATCCCGTTCAGCCGGAATCAATTTGCCCGCGTGCAATAATCCGCTGATGGGCGGAACGATCTTGACGACGTGAAGGCCGTATTTGGAAAAGGCCTTCCGGACATCCCCGAGCAGCCTGGTTTTTACCGCGAAAAGGGAGCTCGTCAGCTTGCCGGTGAGCGGGTTCACGCGGTTATATTCATAGTTCTGGATCATATAGCTGTCCACGCCGTCCTGAAGCACGGTTTCGGCTTCCAGTCCGGCCAGGGAAAGCAGGTCTTTCTTTTTGCACGGAAGGTGCTGGTACTCTTTGCTGACGACAGCATCGTCTTCCAGACAGAAAACAACTTGATTGGTTCCCATGTTCGCAGAGTTCGCGCACTCCCGCACATATTTCGCGAAAGCGGGAAGATCGCCGGCTGTTTTGCCGTCGCGCATGCTTTCGGGCAGCTCAAAGCACTGCGGAAGCCCGAAAACCGGTTTTCGCGTATGTTTTACCCCCGTCAGGTAAAGCGCCCTGCGGGTCGTTTGCAGCAGAATCACGTTCAAAGCGGCTGACACCACACTTTACTGTTTCAATTTCGATACCCTTGTATTATACAATATCCTGTTATTTGCGACAATCCGTTTTTTTATGTGTACAGAACAAGCCCCGGTTTCCCGAGGCTTGTGGAAAAGATCGACTGTTTTTAAGATTAGGGGAGAATATCCTCTAAGGTTGTTTTGTCTGTAATCGCTGTACCATCTGAATCTTTATCCCTATTGGGATCGCAAATCACGGCTTTGTCTTTATATCTGTAGTGCGCTTTTGACTGCCCTTCTTTTGTTACATCAATTCCGGAAACACCGTATTTCACCAGTATATCCGTGACAGCACTTGTTTTACTAATGCCACTAACGGTTCCTGCTGCTATTTCCGCATCTGCAGTTTTCAAGGTCAATTCCACGGTCTGTGCATTAGCCGCATCAACATTTTTCTTTGCAGTATTGACAACGTTGCTGACGGTCGGGACTGCGATGGCCGCTAAAATGGCAAGAATGACGATGACAATGACGAGTTCCACAAGGGTAAAGCCTTTTTTGTTTGTTTTTCTCAGGGTTTTTACCATATTCGTCCTACCTCTTTTTATTTAATTTTCGATTCCTGTATTCTTAAGTTCGATTATAAAGCCGATTGTTTTTTCTGTCAATAAACTCTTTCAATTTACAAAAAAATGTTTTTTACGCAGCCATTTTCTTCATAAAATATCAAAATTCGCCATTCGCTGAAAATTCTTGCGCTCCTCCCGTAATCAGGCTATAATCAAGATAATTCTGAAAGTGAGGTGCGGGCGAATGAAAACGGGCTCCAAACGGGGTGCTGCCCTTGCATATGTCATCGTGGTTTCGGCGGCTCTGATGGTTTTGGCGGCCGCTTTGGTTTTCAGCGCCAAATTCAACCTGGATTTCGCCGCGAACAGTCTGGAAGGCCGTCAGGCCTACCTTGACGCAAAATCCGCCATTGAGTACGGCCGCGCGTATGTGCTGCAGAATCCCGACGCCGGCAGCTTTACCGTCCTGAAAACCTCCGAAAATTCGGGCTTCACCATCGGTTCCGGGGAAAACGCGGTAGCCGAGTACGACAGCACCCGTAAGCTGATTAAGGCCAGCGCAAAGTACCGTTCCTCCGACCGCGTCAGAAAGCTGGGCTACCAGTTTACGACGGAGGAGAATGGGGATCCGGCCAGTGGGGAAGATGAGTTTTTGCTGGTAGGTACAAACTATGGGAGTAATGTTGCTTTTTCTAATTGGTGGGCTCCGTCCATGTATCCTCAAAGGGAGTCTGATTACCCTGTTTTTATAAGCAACCGTCTTCAGGTATTGTCAGGAGAACATTTTTTAAAAGCACCCCGTATCATGCTTTTTGGTTTGAATGCAGACCATAGCATTATGTGTGACAATGCTTCCCGTGCGGAGCTTACAAGTGACGCGATCTATTTTAATAAAGACATTTTGGGAGATCACCCTAGTTCGGGAGATGTCAACGGTGCGCCTCGCCTGGTTATAAAGAATATTACACCGGGCCGCGGGGTGATCGTGTTTGGAAAAGACTGCAGAATTTACGGGCCGAACGATATTGTTATCGAGGAAGGCTGTTATTCTTTTCAGAGCGGGGTCGATCTGTTTAAACTGACGGACGACGAGTCGTCTTCTAATTATAAATACAAATTGCTGACTCCTTTGGATGAGACTCCGGGTTATGCCGCGATCAGTGAAAGCATACTCGAAAATCCCGAAGAGGTTTTGAGCGGTGATGCGCAAAATACAGCGGAAAGCGGTCACGGAGCGGATTGGAGCCGTTACGGAAAAATCATCGGAACTCTTTCTCCTCCAAACAAGGGAAATGGGAATACGCCGCGATACGTCATTTATAAAAAGGAGATTTCTAATTCAACATGGACTAATAAAGGACAGCCCATTATTGTAAATACCAATTCAGGAATTAACAACTATGAAAATAAGATTATCTATTGGTATCTGAACGATGTCAGCGAATGGGGAAACGCTCTTTTGGGAAATAATGACCAAAACAGCAACGAATATTATACAAATGTTTCTAATGTTTATCTGGGGAGAGAAATCAATTTCCTTTATGTCAACGCCAGCACAAATTTTGAAATTCCGGAATATAAAACAGTGGTCTTTCAGGCTGACAGCATTACGCTCAATACCAGACACAGTGACACGGAAGCAGGCGGCGGGGACAGCCAGCCGAAAATTTCGCATTCCGGAAGCAGCGCCCGGTTTATTTTGGAAGCGCAGGACCCCGGCGATGATGTGCAGCTGCATGTTCCGAACACCCTACAGGTTGAATATAAAGATCAGAACGGAATTGTCCGCAAATATCAGATCAAAGCCGGGTGGTATGAAGTACGGCAGCTGAATCTGTTCAGCGACAGCGCGAAGGACTTTTTCAACGATACCGAACCGGGCGACGGCCCGTCCGGCGGCTCGGGCTCCGGCGGCGGAGGAACGGAAATTACCGGAGGTGTTTATACCGATGGGGAATAGGATGTTTTTGAATTTCAGGAGCAGAAAAGGGACGACCATGGTGGAGGTCCTCGCCGCGGTCGTGATCCTGGCGCTGGTCGTCACGGCGGTGCTTTCGACGATCGGCTTTTCCCAGCGGACGATCCTTTCCAAAAGCACGGAAAGCGGCGCGGCGGCCCAGGCGCAGGAAATCGCGGACACGCTTATTATGGAGCTGCACGGCGCGGACGTGGATTCACTGAAAACCGCCGGGGTTCTCGGGGCAAAATATGTGGAAAACGCGGATTTTCCGGACCCGTCCTCCCCGGACGATAAGCAGTTCACCTTTATTCCCGTGGAGAAAGACGCGGACGGCATCGAGGGCTATCGAATCAAAGCCGCCGTCTATTTTACGGACGGCGGCGGCAGAAAATGCGTGCAGATGACCGCGTTTTCGGCAAAGGACGGTGGCGCGTCATGAGAAAACTGCGCGGTAAAAAAGGCATGACGCTGGTGGAGCTGATTATCGCGGTGGCCTTTACGGCGATCGTGATCGCGGCCGCGTGCGCCGTGCTGTTCCTCGGCGGCGATTTTTTTAAAAGCGGTACGGTAAGCGCCTCCAACCAGCAGAAGACGGCCCTTGCGGAGACCTACATTCAGCGGTACGCGTCCACGGCTTTTCAGATTTCTTCGTCAAAGGGATCGGACGCGGGCGTTGTGTTTACGCTTTCCGACAACGTGCTGCGCGTCACGAAGCAGTCGGCTGACGGCGCGGAGGAGCTTGCCTCCATCGACGGGATCGGGCGGGTGGAATTCCGGGTGGAAGGGACCCTCCTTTCCTATACGATCGTGTCGAAGGACGGGACCTGCCGGCTGGCGGGCGGAACGGTCCTGAACAACTGTACCGGCGGCGATGCGGCTGACCTGACCGGGGACGGGGAGGAATGCCTTTTTATGGACCTTACCGCTCCGGAGTCCCCGGGCTGATTCCGGAAATTGCGCAATTTCGGTAAATGATCGAACAATTTCTCTTTCCCTGCCGGGGCGAATATGGTATAATATGGTAAATAATACCAAAAAATGATGTTTTAAAAGGAAATTCCTGGCATCATCGCAGGTTGGGAGCAGAAATATGAATGCGAAAAGCATGAAAAAAGCATTGCTGTTTAATGATTTTCTGACATCGCTTTCAGGGGAACCGCTTGAAATAAAGTATAAGAACCTGGCGGGTATTTTTCACGTTTCGGAATCCACCGTTTCCAAGCTGAGGCACGCAAAGCTGAACAGGATGCCCTCCGCAATGAACCCCGATGTCGTCGGCGCCGGCTTTGCCCAGGGAGTGGTACGGTCGTTCGCGCCCTCCGGCAGCACCGCAAGGCGCTTTTCGGCGTACGCGCGGATGATCTGCGACAGCTATCTGATTTCCGAAAAGCTGGAAAACGCGGCGGCGGCCCTGGCCGGAGCCGGGGCGGCGGACGACGATGCCGCGAAAGAGCTGTGCGCGGCTGAAATCCCCCGGTTTATCCGCTGCTGTTACGAAGAGGCCTACGCCAACTCGGAAACGGATTTTTCCGGCTGCGTGGTCGCCCGGTGCCCGGTGCAGTCCGACATCCTTTATCAGAAGATATGCGACGTCGTTGACCGCGACACCTTTGACGACGCGAGGCTCAGGCAGCTTTTGAATGTGGTGTACGCGGCGAATATCCGCCGCCAGATCAATACCGTCGTCGACGGAAGGTCCGGAATGGATCTGGTCGACAGGTTTGTGCGGAATCAGGCGGGTGAGCCGTTTTACAATTATGTTCACCGTACGGAAGTGATTTCCATCTCCGAGGACGCCGCGCGGATGGTGCGCAGGATCAAAGGGCGCCAGCAGATCGTGCTTCAGACGCTGAAATCGCAGGAAATCGTTCTGCGCCAGTCGTTCAATCATTACGTGGATATGCCCGATGAAGAGCTGATCGGAAGCAGCTTCCGGAAATTTGCCTGTACCGTAAACCATATTCCTGTCGTGCAGTACCTCAATCTGCATGAAAACGCGCATTATACGAGCCTGGAGCAGCTTTTGACCGTCCGGCAGACGCGCGATCCGATCGGCGGGGGCGCCGGTACCGATGTGGATTTCCGGCTCCGCCTTTACCCGGGCGTGGCGGGGGAAGCCGTGAACATTTCTTACGAATATTATTTTCTTACGCCGCTGATTGACAATATTTCCTGCAATTACAGCTTCTCTTTGTTTTATCCCTGCAAATTTCTGGAGCATGAATTTGCCCTTGACGCGAAAACAAAGAAAAAATGGGGTGTTCAGGTAAAGCTCTTTACCCCTATGACGACCAGCGCCTGCACCTCTGAATGCTCGGAGGAGCTCACCGCCCGGAGCGGGGGGACCAGTGACCTGAAACGAATCACTTTCTATGACTGGGCCCTGCCCGGGACCGGCTATTTCCGCAATCTTTACGAGCTGAAATATGCCGGCGGCAAAGAGTGAAAAACAACCGTGGCCAATTGCCCGATACCTATTGCATGCGCCGTACGGGATCATATATAATAGAAACAACTGCATGAGAGGGAGGCTTTCGGATGTTTTATACGGTCTGTTACAGACGGTATGACGGCAGTGTCCAAAACAGTGCGGTTCTTACGGAAGTACGGCGCGGCTATCTGACGACCCATAAAAGCAAATCGGGCAAAACCAGCGGCTGTCTGGCCGGAACGGAAGTTACCGTCCGCTATAAAATCGGCCCCGGAAGGTTTTCGTGGAGAATGGCAAGCGGAAAGACGGTTCTCCAGAAGGCGTATCGCCGGGAATACGGCTATTTCCTGCTGACGCGCGGCGGCGCGGGGGAAATTACCGGCAAAGCCCGGTTCGGCAGGGACCACGCCTGGCTGCAGACCGCCTATTACTCGGGAAATACGGACCGCCCGGAGGCGGTTTTAAAGCCGAAGGAGGGAAACGGCCTCGTTTTGCTCCGCCTTGTTCCGGAGACGGGAAGATACGCGCGCACGGAGCTTTTCCCAAGCGAAAGCTGCGGCGTGACCGCCCGGCAGAGCCTGGTGAACGCCATAGCCGGAGAACCGGAAATCTACGCGGAAACCGACACGGGCGGCTTTTTCTACTGCCCGTTAAAGGAAACGGAGCGCCGCGCGGCGGTGATGAAGGACCTGAGCGCGGGAAAGGAAAGCGCGGTTCCCCAATGGCCCGGCCCCGATCAAGATAAGAGAGAAGAGCCGGTTCCTTTTATCTATATTGAAAACGACCGCCCCGAACCGGAAAAACCGGAGCGGCCCGCGGCGGAACCGCTTCCGGCCGCGCCGGTTCCGGAGGAACCGGATTATGCCGCGGACCATGAGCTTTACAGCACGGAGGAGCCGCCCGCAGCGCCCGCGTCATCCGTGACGCCAGCGCCGCCCGCCCGTTACACGGTCGCGGGGAAGGGGCTGAACGGGGGGCCGCGGGTCAGCGATGATCTTCCCCTGCGCGTGGAGCGCGGTACGAAACGCATCGTCATCAGCGCGGAGGAAAGCTATACCTATTTCGGCAGGGTGATCGACGGGCTTCGCCAGGGCCGGGGGCGTACCCAGATGCAGAGCGGCCGCACCGCCTATGAAGGCGATTACCTTGACGACAAGCGCGACGGCTTCGGCGCGTATTACTATAAATCCGGAAAGATCTGTTATGTGGGCGGCTGGAAAGCCAACAGGCGCGACGGGGTGGGGGTATCCTACAGCTCCCGGGACGGCTCTGTTTTCGTGGGGCGGTGGAAGGACAACATCCCCACCGGCAGCGGGGCGGCTTTCGACGCGCAGGGACGGCTGATCTACACCGGGGAGTGGAAAGACGGCCTGCGCCACGGACACGGCACGGAGTACAACAAGGACGGGGAAATCGTCTTTACGGGTGAATTCCGTGAGGACCGGTATTATTCGGGATATAAGCATATTTAGGGCGATTGCTGAATGAGGGTGTGGAAATGCGGAGTGTGGAATTGCATCAAATGAACCGCGGCGAATGCGTCGTGCTGCGCGGGGCGGACAAAAACATTCTGATGGTGGACTGCGGGGAAACGGCTTTCGGCGGCGTTTCCGGACTGATGAAGCGGTACGCGGGCATACGTTCCCGCGGCTTCCTGCTGACCCACTGGCACGGCGACGGGCTGCGGGCGCTGGACCGGATCCTCCGGGTCAACCCGAACTATTTTCACCGGATCTATCTTCCGGTTTCTCCCCGCGATAAAAAGGGAAAGCCGCTGCTGCTGGAATTCGCGCTGTTTTCCCATGTGTTCCAAAAACAGGAGGAAGGAATTTTCGACCTGAGCACCGCCGTACTGACGCTTTTGCCGGTTCTCGCGGCGAAAACGGGGGCGGACAGGCTGTTCCCTTTACAGGCGGACGGCAGCTTTTGCTTTGACAAAGTGGATTACGACGTGCTGTGGCCCGCCGCACAGGCGTTCCCGTTTACAGACCTGTTTTCTTCCGCGGTGGAAAATATGAACGTCTGCCTGTCCTCGCCGTTCCTGCCCGAGGCGGCGCGGGAATTTTTGCGGCTGAAAGAGCGGTTTTGCGCCGCGTACGCGGACTGCTGCCGCGTTTCGCCGATGGAACAGGCAGATATCGACCGTATGGCGGAACTGTACGGCAGGATCGGGCAGCTCGCCCCGCGGCTGCGGGAGCTGCCCCCCGCGCAGGATATCGCGGAGATCCTCGGCCGGCCGACCACGCGGACCGCGTACGCGTTTGAATGCCGCGCGTCGGGCGTGATCTTCCACAACCGGCGCAAAAGCGAGGCCAGCACCGACGATATCCTGATGACCGGCGCGGCGGAGCCCGAAAGCATGGACGCGGTGTCCCCCCGGCTTTACGACGGCTACTATATCCTGAAAGCGCCCCAGCACGGCGTTTCCCGCGCGTGGAGCCATATTTTCGGGGAAATCAGCGCCTCCCATATTTTGATTACTCATGGGAAGGAACCCATAGCGGGCGAATACGTCGACCTGCCCGCCATCCGCCACTGTACGGACTGTGCCGGCTGCCCGTGGATGCAGAGCAGCGGCTGCTGCTGCAACCGGCTGAGCTGCTGCTACGAATTGTCCCCCCCGGGGCTGACGATCAAATGCCCCTCTTGCCGGGACCCGGAAATAGACAGGCCGTGCGGGATTTCGGTGATTTCCCCCGCCCGCGCGCCCTCGTGCCTGTGCGACGGCAAACCGGCAAATATTAACTGATACTCCCCCGGCCCGGCGGAAGGAGTCAAATTGTGAACAATCTGGAAAATTCCGGTACATCATTTTCCTGTTGTTCCAATGTTTTCCATCTCTTTGGGGAAAGATGGCTTGAATACTGGAAAATCCTAATGGATTGTGCAAATTTTATTCAAAAATATGTCCATTATCTACTTGACATTGATTACCAAATATCTTATAATCCAATTAAACATATGAGCGGTAGTTGCGGCTGCGGCTATGTCAAACGCATCATTGGCAGAGTGTACCGCAAATTTGCTGCGAGTCAGGGGAGAAAATCTTAACACCCATGGCGAACATGTATGTTAAATTCTCATAGCACACGCAAATACGCAAAACGAACTATTTTAAGGAGGACAAAAAGGATGAAAAAAATCACAGGAAAAGTTGTTTCTCTTGTGCTTGCTTTGGCACTTGTAGTAACCAGCTTTTCGGCAAACTTCGCTTTCGCTTCTTCCAAGAGCGTCAGCGGCACCGTTAAGTTAGACGGTGAAGACACACTTTATTTGGTGAATGGCAAAACCGATAAGGATTATGATGGCCTTCTTGGCTTGACTGATCCGAAGGTTGACACAAAAGATCATCAGGAAATGGATGGCAGTATTGAAATTTCCGCGATCACCCACTCTTCCGGCGATACGCTGGTCAAGTGGACTCTTGATGATGACACGGGCGACGCGAAACTGACTGTAAAGTCCGATACAAAGACCGGCAAAGAAGTCCTTTCCATTCTGTATGAAGACACCTACAACAACGATGACGGCGACACCGTTACCGTAAAGGCGAGAAAAGACCTCACGGTTTATGTTCTGGACGAGGGTTCCCTGATTGTTGGCAAAACCTATGCTGATTCGACTGCTTTGGCTGCTCGTGACGGCAAAGAGTTGAAAGCTCCTGCTACCTTGGCGCAAACTCAGGGCAGCAAGCGGCAGATCAATGTTTATTCGGTAGGTAAAAGCGGCAATGCGGCGGCAGTTTATACTCCGGTAGCAGTTACGACCGCTTCAGGAGCGACAGCGGCTGTTAAAGCTTCTCTTACCTTGAAAGACGCAACCGATGCAAAAGATGTATTGACTGTAACAGCTAAAACTGCCGGCACAGAAGGAAATGACATCACAGTTGCAATTACTGCAGACGAAAGCGCAGAGTCTGTCACAGCTACTGCAAGTGATAAGGACATTGTAGTTAAAGGCAAGGCAACTGCATTAACAGCTGGAGCTGTAGCAACAGCAATTAATGCTGATACTGACTCCAAAGCTTTAGTCACAACAACTGTAAAAGCTGGCGAAAGCGCTACAGCGCTTAAAACTGTTTCTGCTACTAACTTAGCGGATGGCGCTGACAAAGTTGATCTTTCAGCGGCTGCTTATCTCGAACTGTCCAGCACGGACAATGTAATAATTGACGAGACAGCAGATCTTAAGAGTACTTCTGGTTCAGCTGATCCGATTACTCTGATTTCCGGAAAAAGAGATAAGGCCGGCGATCTGACCAATGATGCTGCCGTAACGAATCTCACAATTACCGTGAAAAAGATTGACACGGATAAGAAAACTGTTTCTACGGATTCCGACGATAAGTACACTTTAAAGACCAAGATCGAAAAGAAAGTGGACGCCGCGCAGTTACTTGCAAATCAGAAACCGGTGGCAGACACTTCTACGGCTTATACGATCTCCAAAGAATCCGGTAGAATTGTTATCAATGGACACACTGGTACCAATGTAAAGGATACCGAGATTGTATTCCCAACTGGCACAACAAGCGTAACGGTGGACGAAGGTTCCATCAAGAAGATCTCCGGTAATGTCGGAGAATTAAGAATTAACGACGACGCAACGGTCGGCACCGTGGATATCGACAGCGGTAATGTTACCGTTGACGGCGGTAAAGCTGGCGACATTACAACTTCCGGTGCTGCCGGAAATGTAACTATCAGCAGCGGTAAAGCCGGTAACATCGATACAACCGATGCAGATGCCGGTAACGGTGTGGTTCTTGTGAATGCCGGTACGGTCGGAACCATTACTTCTGACGACTCTGTTACGATTGATTCCACAGAGGAGGACGAAGCAATTTCCACTGGCAAAATCACAGCTTCTTCCATTGAGGCTTTTGCGGAGGACGCGAAAGTTTCCATCAACGGTATCAAGGCCAGCGATGACGGCACCTTTTACTTCAAGGGCACCGATCTGACTCTGAGCACTGTCGATTTTGATTACCGTGATGTAACGGTTAACTTCGGCGATGACGACGATGAGTTCGTCGGCACCCTGACGAATCCCGCAAACGCAAAGAACGCGAAATTCAACACAGAAAACGAAGACACCGATGTTACCGTCAGCGGTACGATCGCTCTGGATTCTATCTCTGTTGGTTCCGACTCTCAGATTACCTTTGACAGCAACGTAACCGTTGACACCGTCGACGGCGACGGCGCGATGAAGATTGCGGCCGGCAAGCTTTATGTAACCGGCAGCGTTTCCAACACAGTTCTGAAGCTTTCCGACACGACTCTGGCTCCCGGCACGACTGTCTTCAAGGCAGATTCCGATACTGTTGACGCGGACGACTTTGATACCTTTGGCTTTACGCTCGACGTATCTACCGGCAACGATGTCGATACCTTCAAGATCAAGACTCTGGCTTTCGCCGGACTTGCGATCAACAAGACTTCCTCTTCCATTGCGAAGGGCTATTCCGAGACCTTTACTGCTGCTGCTTATCCGGGCGGCACGGCTCTCCCGGCTGGCGCAACGATTAAGTGGGAACTCGACGGCGGCAGCGACGATGTCTTTACGCTGACCACCTCCGGCAACACTGCCAAGGTTGACGTTGTGAGCATTGACGCTGACTTTGCTTCTGAGAACACCACGACCCTGACAGCAACCCTGTACGACGAAGACGGTTATGAGATGGACGATTATGACGCGGCTACCTGCAAGATCACTGCAACAGCAGTACCTGCAGCCGTTTCCGACACGAACAATGACTTCTCCGTTGCGAAGGGTTCCACCTATCAGTTCAAGATCACTTCCGCAACTGCTCCGACCTTCACAACCGGTACCGCCGGTGTCTTCTCCGTAGCGCTCGCTTCCGTTAACGGCAACGACTACTACTACAAGATCACCGCGATCGGCAACGTTGGCGCTGCAACAGGTATCTACCTCAACGGCAATAAGCTCCTTGTCGCTACTGTAAAAGCTCCTGCTTTCACAACTGACACGACTAAGGACATGACCGTGAAGGGTGCCTACACGATTAAGGTTACTGCCACTGCGACACCGACCTTTGCTCTCGGTACCCCGGGCGTGTTCAACGCAGCTTTCGTTTCCAAGACCGGTAACGATTATCTGTACAAGATCACTTCTGTCGGCAAAGCTGGCGCGAAGACTGGCGTCTATGTAAACGGCGTCAAGACCTTTGTTGCTACTGTTGGCTAAGGAACCTTAATTGCACAGACTCTTTTAATCTAATTATTACTATCTCAACAAAATAAGTATAGTTGTATTTGCGTAGCGGCGGTTTGGGCGAAAGCCCAGGCCGCCGCTTTGTGCCGCTTTTTAAAAAAGTAAGGGCCGGGTTGCGGGGTTCCGGTACTTTGTCAGGATTGTTTCTGAACTGTCACTTGAAAAAACGGACGGGATAACGTAAAATAGAGATATTATAAAAACGCAGGGGAACGGTAACATGATATTCAGCAGCTTATTTTTTATTTTTGTTTTCTTACCGGCGGTTCTGATCGTCTATTTTCTGGTGCCGCGCAAATTTAAAAACCTGTGCCTGTTTCTTTTCAGCCTGGTTTTTTACGCGTGGGGGGAACCCGTCTACGTTTTCCTGATGCTCTTTACCACGGCCTTTGATTATGTCGCCGGGTATTTTATCAGCAAATACCGGGATGAAAAGCGAAAGGCCCGCGTTTTTCTGATCGTCAGCATTTGTGTCAATCTGGGCCTGCTCGGCTTTTTCAAATACTCCGGGCTGCTGGTGGAAACCTTCAACTCGGTTTCCGGTCTTTCCGTCCCGCTGCCCGCGGTCGCCCTGCCGATCGGCATTTCCTTCTATACGTTTGAGTCGCTTTCCTACTCCATCGATATTTACCGCGGGGAAGCGCCCGCGCAGCGCAATATCGTTGATTTCGGCGCGTATATTTCGTTTTTCCCGCATCTGGTCGCCGGGCCGATCGTGCGCTATGAGGATTTGGCGGAGCAGCTGCAGAACCGTCAGGAAACGCTGGAGAAGTTTACTTCCGGCGGCAGACGGTTTCTGGTCGGACTCTTTAAAAAGGTGCTGCTGGCCAACAACCTCGCGATGCTTGCCGACAAGGTGCAGTATTTGGGCAGCCCCAGCACCCTGACCGCGTGGCTCGGCGCGCTGGCCTTCACCTTCCAGATCTATCTTGATTTTTCCGGTTATTCCGACATGGCGATCGGCCTTGCCGGGATGTTTGGCTTTCAGATTCCCGAAAACTTCCGGTATCCGTATATTTCCCGCAGCGTTTCTGAATTTTGGCGCCGCTGGCATATCACGCTGGGAACCTGGTTCCGCGAATATGTTTACATTCCGCTGGGCGGCAACCGCTGCTCCACGCTGAAAAACGTCCGCAACCTTGCGATCGTCTGGGTGCTCACCGGCATCTGGCACGGCGCAAGCTGGAATTTTGCGATGTGGGGCGCTTATTACGCGGTCCTGATCATCTGTGAAAAGCTGTTCCTTCAAAAATGGCTCGACCGGATTCCGGCGTTCTTCCAGTGGCTGTACACCTTTTTGGCCGCGGTGGTCGGCTGGGTGTTCTTCTCGTATCTCGATATCCGGAAAGCGTTCGGCGTGCTTGGGGCGATGTTTGGGTTCGCGCCCGGCGCGGACAGGCTGGGCGTCTATTCTTTGCTCACCTGCGCGCCCCTGCTGATCGTTGCGGCGCTCTGCAGCTCCACTTTGGTCGCTGACTGGACGGAAAAGCTCCGCAAAAGCGGAACGCCGGGGAAAATCGTCTGGACCCTCGGCTTTCTCTGCCTTTTCGTGATGTCGATGACCTTCCTGATCGACAATTCCTATAATCCGTTCCTGTATTTCCGCTTTTAATGAGGATGTAATATGAAATTATTTCGGAATATAAAAGAAAATATGAAAAAATGCGAGCCGGAAGCCGCCGCCGTCACGGTGGTTCTGCTGGCGGTGATCCTGATCGGCGCCGCGTACCTGGTCTTTGCGCCGAAGCAAGACTTTTCAGAGGACGAAAACCGGGTGCTGGAGTCGGCCCCGAAGGTGACGCTGGCTTCCCTTGCGAACGGTTCCTTTATGGATTCCATAGAGAGCTACGTCGGCGACCATTTTATGTTTCGCAAGGAGTCGATCGCGCTCAATACCCGGTTCCAGCTGATGATGGGGAAGCGGGATCTGGGTTCCGACTACAGCCGGACCCCTGCGGAGGGCGGCGTGTATTTCGGAAAGGACGGCCATCTTTACGAGGTGCTTTTGCCGAACCATACCGATACCTTCGCGCGCAATGTGGCGGCGATCCGGCTTTTCGCGGAAAAGACGTCCCTCCCGTTCTATTTCATGCCCGTACCCTCCGGCGCGCAGGAGCAGCAGGACAGGCTTCCTTTTTCCGCGCCGAGCCACGACCAGCGCGAGGAATTCAATGCCATTCAGGCCGGCGCGGGGGAAAACACAAAGGTGATCGATCTGTTTGATACGCTCAGCGACCGGACGGGGAACGATTACTATTACAAGACGGATCACCATTGGAACACCTTCGGCGCTTATCAGGGCTACGCGGCGCTTGTAAAGGCCATGGGGCTCCGGCCGACTCCGCGGGAGGATTTTGATTTTGAAGCGGTTTCGGACTCCTTTCTGGGAACGCTGTATTCCAAAGCGGTTTTGACCACGCAGGCGCCCGACGTGCTGTATTTGCCGTTGTATAAAAAGACGGCGGTGCTGACGCAGCAGACCGGAAAACAGCAAAGGGACAGCCTTTACTGGAAAGAATATCTGGAAAAGAAAGATAAATACTCCGTGTTTCTCGGCGGAAACCACAGTGTTGACGTCGTAAAGAGCTCCACGGTAAGCAGCGGCAGGAAGCTGCTGATCATTAAGGACTCCTACGCAAACAGCATGGTGCCTTTTTTAACGACAAATTTTCAGGAAATCCATATTATCGATCCAAGATATTACAATCAGGATATTTACGCCTATATTCAACAAAATGCAATCACCGATACGGCCGCGGTCTACAGTATTAAGCAGCTTTCTGACGTATTGGTGGCGAATAAGTTGAGTCCGCGGTAAAAACAATGATTGACAAATCATGAAAAATTGATACAATGTTTTTAATCATATTTGCAAAATAGAAAATCCGACTATTAGGGATATGAAACTATAAATTTTAAGAAAGGTTTGGTTAGTGTGCGGGCGTTCCAGCATATTGTAAAGGATGAGGCGGGGCTTCACGCAAGGCCGGCGGGCCTCCTTGTGAAACTGGCGTCTTCCTGTTCGTCGGACATCGGCGTCGCGTTTCATTCCAAAACGGTAAGCGCAAAGAAATTATTTGCCGTCATGGGCCTTTGCGTAAAGAAGGACGATGAGATCACCGTCACGGTCGAGGGTGAAAATGAAGAGGCGGACTGCCTGAAAATCAAAGAATTCTGTGAACAAAATCTGTAAGGCTGGTGGTAAGATGAAAAAAATACACGGAGTTGCCGCGTCGAAGGGTTACGCGATTGGAAAACTGACCCTTTGTGTCAATATTGACGACCATATTCAAAAAAAGAGCGTCACGGACGTTCCCGCGGAGCTGTCCCGGCTTAACTCTGCCAAAGATGCGGCGGTAGAGGCGCTCAACGAAATCTACAGGAAAGCGCTCAAGCGCGTCGGCGAAGCAAATTCCATGATTTTTCAGATCCATGTCATGATGCTTCAGGACGAGGACTATTTCAACGCGATTCAGGATGCGATCCGGAACGACAAGGTCAACGCCGAATACGCCGTATGGCAGGCGGGCAGGCAGTTTGCCGAGATGTTCTCGCAGATGGACGACGAGTATATGCGCGGCCGCGCGTCGGACGTTATCGATATTTCCAAGAGGCTGATCCGCAACCTTGACGGGTCCCTTGCCAATGGGCTGGACTGCCTGACCGACCGGTCGATTGTCGGCGCGGTCGACCTGATGCCCAGCGAAACCGTACAGATGGATAAGGACCTGGTCCTTGCCTTTGTCACGCGCGAAGGCTCCAAAAGCTCCCATTCGGCCATTCTGGCCAGAACGATGGGAATTCCCGCCGTGGTCGGGCTTGCGGGCGGATACGGCGAGCTGGAAAACGGAGCTTCCGTGATTGTAGACGGCGCCGCGGGAGACGTCATCCTCGACCCGGATGAACAGACGCTTGCGGAGTACCGGAAAAAGCAGCAGGAGTTTGAAAATTATCAGCGTGAGTTGAATCTGCTGAAAGGGACCAAGGCCGTTACAAAGAATGGAACGGTCATTGAAATCAACGCGAATATCGGCCATCCGGAAGATGTCTCCATGGTATTGGAAAACGATGCGGACGGCATCGGCCTTTTCCGCAGTGAATTCCTGTATATGGAAAGCAAGAGCTTCCCCAGCGAGGAGGATCAGTTCAGGGCCTACAAACGGGTGCTGGAAAAAATGGGCGGAAAGCGCGTGATTATCCGCACGCTGGATTTGGGCGCGGATAAACAGGTGCCTTACCTTGACATCCCGCACGAGGAAAACCCCGCGATGGGCTACCGCGCGATCCGTATCTGTCTGGATCGCCAGGAGCTTTTCGTTACGCAGCTCAGGGCGCTGATCCGGGCTTCCGCTTTTGGAAAGCTGGCCATTATGTTCCCGATGATCATTTCGGTTGACGAGGTAAAACAGATCAAGGAAATTGTGGAGAAGGTCAAAAAGGATCTGACCGCGGAGAAGATCGCGTTCGCTCCGGATTTTGAGCTGGGGATCATGATCGAAACGCCCGCTTCGGTCATGCTGAGCGATCTGCTTGCGAAGGAGGTCGATTTCTTCAGCATCGGTACCAACGACCTGACGCAGTACACGCTGGCCGTCGACCGCATGAACCACACTATTTCCAAGATGTTTGATTCGCGCCATCCCGCAGTGCTGCGCATGATTGAGAAGACGGCGGAGAGCGCGAAGAACGCCGGCATCTGGGTGGGTATCTGCGGGGAATCCGCCGCGGACACCACGCTGACGGAATTCTACGTCAAAATCGGGATCAGCGAGCTTTCTGTCACTCCGTCCGCAGTGCTCGAGCTGCGCAAGGCGGTTCAGCAGGTCGAGTTATAAGATCACATAACAGAACAGCCTTCCGTTCAGCTTGAACGGAAGGCTGTTCTGTCATTTTAACGGTGGGAAAGCGAGCGATTAACGGAATTTCAGGATCCTTGTCGCGTTGATCACGGAGAGGATACAGACGCCCACATCCGCGAATACGGCCATCCACATGGAGGAGTAGCCGAGAGCGGCGAGGACGAGCACCAATGCTTTGCAGGCGAGCGCAAAGGCGATATTGAAACGGATGACCCCCATCGCGCGGCGCGCGATCCGGATGGCGGGCGCCAGTTTGGACGGTTTATCCAGCGTAAGTACAACGTCGGAGGCTTCGATCGCCGCGTCGGTGCCAAGCCCCATGGCGACCCCGCAGTCGGACGCGGCCAGTACCGGGGCGTCGTTGATGCCGTCGCCGACGAAGATGGTCTTTCCGGTCTCTGTGCGGATGCTTTCCATAATGGATACTTTATTTTCCGGAAGCAGTCCGGCGTGGTACTCCGTGATTCCGCAATCCCCCGCGGCCGCGGCCGCGGAGCTTTCGTTGTCCCCGGTCAGCATGACGATCCGCTTCAGGCCGATTTTTTTCAGCAGCCCGATTCCCTCTGCGGAATCGGGCTTCACGGTGTCGCTCAGCTCTGCGCTGCCTTCTACGACGCCGTCAACCGCGATAAAAATGGAGGCGGGGGAAAAGTTCTCCATATTCAGTCCGTTCTCTTCCAGAAGATTTCTGCGGCCGCAGATGACCTTTCTGCCGTCCATCACCGCGATCACGCCGCTTCCGGGAATCTCTTCAGCCTGCCCGACGGGCAGAAGCTCCGCTCCGGCGGCGGCTTTTATCACCGCTTTCGCGGCGGGGTGGGAGCTGTACTGCTCGGCGGAGGCCGCGATCCGCAGAAGTTCGGCTTCGTCCAGGCTGCCCAAAGCGTTCACCTTGCTCAGCTTCAGTTCGCCGCTGGTCAGGGTTCCTGTTTTATCGAATACAACCGCGTCGGCCAGTGCAAGGGCTTCTAAAAACCTGCCGCCTTTGATCAAGACGCCGTTTTTGCTTTCGGCGCCGATCCCGGCGTAGAACCCGAGCGGAACCGAGATGACCAGTGCGCACGGGCAGGAGGCTACCAGAAAGATCAGCGCACGGTAAAGCCAGACACGGAACTCTCCCAGGCCGAGCAGAGGGGGAAGAACCATCAGCAGGACGGCCAGCACCATCACCAGCGGGGTATAGATTTCCGCAAAACGGGTGATCAGCTTTTCCGCACTGCCCTTCCGTGCGGCGGCGGATTCCACCATGGCAATGATCCGGGAGGCGGCGGAATTCTGAAGATCGTGCGTTACTTCAACCGTCAGGGGTCCCTGTTCGTTCATCATACCCGACAGGACCTCGGAACCGGCGGAGGCGTCTACGGGAACGCTTTCTCCCGTCAGCGCGGAAGCGTTCAGTGTGGAGGTCCCCGAAAGGACTTTGCCGTCCAGAGGGACCCGCTCGAAGGGATAGACCGCGATGGTGTCCCCGACTCGCACCTCCTGCGCGGGAACGATCGCTTCCTTTCCGTCCCGCACCCTGCGTGCCGTATCCGCGCGGATTTCCGCGAGCTTGCCGATACTTTCGCGGGAACGATCGATCGCCTTGTCTTCAATCATTTCTCCCAGCTGGTACAGAATGGCGACCATTGCCGCTTCCAGGTACTGCCCCAGGCAGAAAGCCGCGACCACCGCAACCGCCATCAGTGTGGTTTCATCCATCCTGAGTTTCAAAAGGGAACGCCAGCCGCTTCTGAATATGCGCCAGCCGGATAAAACAACCGACAGGCCGAACAGGATTCCCGGGATCAGCGGCGGAGCCTGGAAAATGTGTTCCGAAAGAAAGCCCGCCGCAAAGAACAGCAGAGAGGATAGGATTTCTATTTTCAATCGGTCCGGGTTTTCCTCTTCTTCGTTTTCTTCTCTTGCACAGTGGCTGCATCCGCATCCGCAGGAGGCTGAATGGACCTGCTGATCGCCGTGGCTGTCGTGGCCGTGCTCCTGTTCGGAACACTCCTCGTGTTCATGGTGCTCGTGATGATCGTGCGCGCAGCAGGAGCAGAGGGGTTCCCGCTGTTCATTCTCGTATTCATGCATGCGGGTTTTCCTCCTTTACGTGGTTTAAGCCCTGTTCAAACAGCAGACGGACATGGTCGTCGTCAAGGGAATAGAAAGAGGATTTTCCTTCGCGCCTTACCCGCACAAGGTGGGCGCTGCGCAGAAGGCGGAGCTGATGGGAAATGGCGGACTGGCCCATGCCCAATACTTCCGCGATATCGCAGACACACAGCTCGTTTTCAAACAGCGCGCAGATGATGCGGACTCTGGTGGTATCGCCAAAGACTTTGAACAATTCCGCAAGGGCGAACAGCATATCCAGATCGGGCATGCTGTGGAGTGTTTTTTCAACAAGACTGGGATGGACGCATTTTTCTTCGCATAAGTCGGTTATTTCTTCCACTATAATCACTCCTGTTCATATGAACATGTATTCATTTATTGGTTCTATTATATTCCGATTCCAAAATTTATGCAATAGATTTTTAAAATAGATTTTTAAAAATAAAAAATAGTTGAAAATACCCGCCGGATTTTCCGGAATTTCCGACTTTTGCCGTCTTATTTTCCTTCGGTGGGCAGCGGCCCGCGTTCCAAACGATTTTTACAAACGCGGTTTTCTATGTCCCGGGAAATCTATGTACAAAACAGAATTCCAAATTATGGGAGAACAAAAGCGGTGCCGCAACGGGACGGTCCGGTTTCTCGGTCTCTTTTTTTGAATATTTGGGGAAAAAATATGCAAAAAAGCAGAATATTTAAGAGTATTCCACATAATTAACTTGTATTCTGAATCAGAAATTGATATAATAACAAAATAAGATATGGTATGTAGGACACATCCGGACAAGGGTGTGTCCTACACAGGCGTATGAAGGTAAATAATAGACTGTGTTGAATTAAGGGCATATTTGTGATATAATTCCGTATTGTATTCCTTTTTAGGATACCCGGTCATATTTATTTGATGCGTGAAATATGACATTGCCTTGTGCAAACAGGAATTTTAAGGAGTGGCTGTAGTGACAAACTATGTGATCAAGCGTATCGGCTATGCGCTTTTGACGATTTTTCTGATTTCCGTGATCACCTTTGCGCTGATGAACATGATACCCGGAGGCCCGTTTTTAAGCGAGAAAGCGGTTTCGCCGGCGACGACCCAGGCTTTGACAGTAAAATACGGACTGGATAAACCGAAGTATGTGCAGTACTTGAATTATATGAACAATCTGCTGCACGGTGATTTCGGTCTGTCCATCAAACAGACGGGCAGGACCGCCAACGATATTATTTTTTCGACGTTTCCCGTTTCGGCCAGGCTTGCCGGGATTTCGATTTTACTGGCGCTGATTCTGGGTGTGACGATGGGGTCCGTGGCGGCGCTGAACAGAGGGAAATGGGTCGACAGCCTGCTGATGGTCATTTCTACGATGGGAATTGCCGTGCCGGGTTTTGTTGTCGCGTCTTTTCTGCTGATTACGTTCGGCGTAAATCTGCACATATTGCCGACGCTCGGTTTAAAAACGCCGCTGCATTATATCATGCCGGTTGCGGCGCTGTCGTTTTATCCCACGGCGTATATTACGCGCCTGATGCGTTCCAGCATGCTGGACGCGCTCAATCAGGACTACATACGCACGGCGAAGGCGAAAGGCGTAAGTAAATTTTCCATGCTGTTCAAGCATGCGCTGAGAAACGCGATCATTCCGGTAATCACGTATGTCGGCCCGCTGCTTGCCTACACGATGACCGGAAGCTTTGTGGTTGAGAAAATATTTACCATCCCGGGTTTGGGCCGTGAATTTATCAACTGTATTACCGGCCGCGATTATCCGATGGTGATGAGTACCACTCTTTTCCTCGCCATCTTACTGGTTTTCATGAATGTGCTTGTGGACATTTGTTACAAACTGGTGGATCCAAGAATTAAACTGAAGTGAGAAGGGCAGAAAAAGATGTTGGAAGATATAAAGCTCAAAAAGAATCCCTTTAGCCTCCAGCTGAACGCAGACGACTTTTTGCCTGCCAGCTCGGATGAAAAAGAATCCTTGGTTGTGATGCGCGAAAGCACAACCTATTGGAAAGACGCAATGCAGCGTTTTGCTAAAAATAAAGTGGCCATGGTCGCAATGATTGTTATTTTGCTCATTCTGACCTTTGCGTTTATTGTTCCTAATTTTTACCCGTATCAATATGACCAGCAGATCCGCGGCAGCGAAGATCTGACGCCGATGCAGTATTCCCAGAGCGAGATCCAGAAAATAGATGCCGGAGAAAAAGTATTCCCCCACATTTTCGGCACGGACAGCTTCGGGCGCGACCTTGGCATCCGCGTGATGATCGGCGCCAGAATTTCCCTTCTGGTCGGCCTGATTGCCAGCGCGCTGGTCCTTCTGATCGGCAGCATCTACGGCGCGATCGCCGGCTACTTCGGCGGCAAGGTCGATATGATCATGATGCGTATCGTGGATATTATTTACTCTGTGCCGGATATGCTGATTATTATTCTTTTGCAGGTAACATTGAAAACGCCGCTGACTCAGCTGTTCGACAGCAATCCCGCCTTTGCGGGGCTGCAGAAAATCGGCGTCGGGCTGATCAGTATTTTTATTACCTTCAGCCTGCTGTACTGGGTCGGCATGGCCCGTATCGTACGCGGCCAGATCATGACGCTGAAGGAACAGGAATTTGTTACGGCGGCAAGGGCGCTGGGCGCTTCCAACCGCCAGATTATTTCGAAGCATCTGCTTCCGAACTGCATCGGGACGCTGATCGTCACAACGACCCTGCAGATTCCTTCCGCGATTTTTACGGAGGCCTTTCTGAGCTACCTTGGGCTGGGCGTCGCGATTCCCATGGCCAGCCTCGGTTCGCTTGCTTCCGACGCGCTGGGCGGAATCAACGCGTTTCCTTACCGTTTGATTATTCCGTCCCTTGCCATCAGCCTGATTATTCTGTCATTCAATCTCTTCGGCGACGGCCTGAGAGATGCGTTTGATCCGAAGCTTAAGAAATAGGAGATTTGAAAATGAGTTCAAATTGCTTGCTTGACATAGAAAATCTTCAAGTTTCCTTTTTTACCCCCGCCGGAGAGGTAAAGGCCGTCAGCGGCGTATCCTATACGCTTGACCACGGCGAGGTGCTTGGAATCGTTGGAGAATCCGGAAGCGGAAAAAGCGTTTCCGCTTACACCCTGATGGGAATTATTGCCGACCCCGGAAAAGTGGTGGGCGGCACCGTTGAGTTCAACGGACACCATATCGAAAAAATGAAAGAAAAAGAGTTCCGGAAAATGCGCGGCAGCGAAGTCAGCATCATTTTCCAGGACCCGATGACCTCCCTGAACCCGGTCTATACCATCGGGAGCCAGCTTACCGAAATGCTCCGTCTGCACACGGATAAGAGCAGGGCGGAGTGCAGGGCGAGGGCCGTCGAGCTTTTGGCTCTGGTCGGTATGAACGAACCGGAAAAACGCATGAAGCAGTATCCGCACGAATTTTCGGGCGGAATGCGCCAGAGGGTGATGATCGCCATGGCGCTGGCGTGCGAGCCGAAGCTGCTGATTGCCGACGAACCCACCACGGCGCTCGACGTTACCATTCAGGCCCAGATTCTGGAACTGATGGTGGAGCTGAAAAAGAAAATCAACATGTCGATTATCCTGATTACGCACGATTTGGGCGTCGTTTCCGACGTTTGCGACCGCATTGCGGTCATGTACGCCGGCAAGATCGTTGAAATCGGCAGTACGGACGATATTTTTTATAATCCCAAGCACTGTTATACGGTCGGCCTTTTGAACTCCGTCCCGAAAATCCACGAGCAGGGGCACGAGAGGCTGATTCCGATTGAAGGAACCACCGTTGACTTGCTGTATCCTCCGGCGGGCTGCCCGTTTGCTTCCCGCTGCGACAGGTGCATGAAAATCTGCCTTAGGCAGATGCCGGAGTTTACCGAGATTTCTCCGGGCCACAAAAGCGCCTGCTGGCTCTTGCAGAAAGAGCAGTTTGAAAAAGCCGGGGAGGGAAACACAAAATGAGCGAAAAGCTGTTGGAAGTTCAGCATCTTCAGCAATATTTTCCGGTAAACGGAGGTATATTCAAGACAAATTATGTGCAGGCTGTTGATGACGTCAGCTTTTATATCAATAAGGGAGAAACCTTGGGACTGGTCGGAGAAAGCGGCTGCGGAAAAACGACGACCGGCAGAACCATCCTGCGGCTGTATGAGCCGACCGGAGGAAAAATTATCTACGACGGGGCGGACGTCACGCATGTGGACTTTGCCCCTTACCGTAAAAAGATGCAGATCGTTTTCCAGGATCCTTACGCGTCCCTGGACGCCCGCATGACGGTCGGCGACATTGTCGGTGAGCCGATCGATATCCACAATCTGGCTTCCAGCCGCAAGGAGCGCAGCGACAGGATCCTTTCCCTGCTGGAGCGTGTGGGCCTGAATTCCGAGCACGCAAACCGCTATCCCCATGAGTTTTCCGGCGGACAGCGCCAGAGGATCGGCATTGCGCGCGCGCTGGCGGTGAATCCGGAATTTATTGTGTGTGACGAACCGATTTCCGCGCTGGACGTTTCCATACAGGCGCAGGTCGTCAATATGTTTGAGGATCTGCAGCAGGAGCTGGACCTGACTTATCTGTTTATCGCCCACGATCTTGCGATTGTAAAGCATATCAGCAACCGGATCGGGGTCATGTATCTGGGAAAGCTCGTCGAGCTTGCGGACAGCGATTCGCTCTATGACCACCCGATTCATCCTTACACGCAGAGCCTTCTTTCCGCGATCCCGATTCCGGACCCGAAGATGAGCCGCGCGAAAAAAAGAATCGTGCTTGAGGGCGACGTACCCAGCCCGCTGAATCCGCCTTCCGGCTGCCGTTTCAGGACCCGCTGCCCGTACGCGACGGAACAGTGCGCGGCCGAGGTGCCGGAATTCAAGGAATATGAAACGGGTCATTTTGCGGCCTGTCATCGTATCGGGGAGTTTTAACAGGTTTTAATTTGCGCTGCAAATTGAAATAATAAAGAAGAGAAAATAAGAAAGAAATTGGAGGGATTTTTATGAAAAAGAAAATTGTTGCCCTCGTTCTTGCGATGGCGATGATGGGTTCCGCCTTTGCAGGCTGCGGAAACGGCGCAGCCGTCTCCTCTGCCGCAGAAGGAACGGGCAGCGCGCCGGCTGCCAACCAGTCGCTGAGCGTCAGCCTCGGCGCGGAACCGGCCACGATGGATCCTGCCCTGAACCAGGCGGCGGACGTTACCACCGTCATGAACCATCTGTTTGAAGGACTTACCCGCTATTCACCCGATCACACGATTATCAATGCGCAGGCAAAAGAGATCAAAAAGAGCGACGACCATAAAACGTATACGATCACGCTCCGCGACGATATTAAATGGTCCGACGGCAAGCCGGTGACCGCGGGCGATTTCGAATACGCCTGGAAGAGAGTGGTCGATCCGAAAACAGCTTCCCAGTATGCTTATATTTTTGATCCGGTTCTCAACGCGAACGAAATAGCCGAGGGAAAAATGGACAAAGATACGCTGGGTGTCAAAGCTACGGACGATAAGACGCTGGTCGTGACCCTGAGGGCCCCGTGCGCGTATTTTGAAGAGCTGCTTTCCTTTACGGCTTATTTCCCGGTCCGTAAGGACATTGTCGAGGGGAACGATACCTGGACGCAGGACCCGAAAACCTATATTTCCAACGGTGCTTTCAAGCTCAAGGACTGGAGCCACAAAGAGAGCATTACAATGGAGAAGAACCCGAACTACTACGACAAGGATAAAATCAAACTGGATACCTTGAAATTTGTGCTGCTGGAAGACGATTCGCCGAGGCTCGCCGCTTACCAGAACGACGAAATCAGCTTCTGCTACACCATTCCGGTGGAAGAGATCGCCACCTGGCAGGATAAGCCCGATTTCAAAATTCTGCCGGATCTGAGCACAAACTACTGCATCTTTAACTGCGAGAAGAAACCTTTTGATGACATAAAAGTCAGAAAAGCCTTCTCCCTTGCGATCGACCGCAATTATATTGCCGATAAGATCACGAAGAAAGCCCAGGCTCCCGCCGGCGCTTTTGTTCCGACCGGTCTTCAGGACGAGGACTCCTCAAAAGAATTCCGCGATGTCGGAGGGGATTACATTTCCATCAAGGCGGAAGATTATGAGAAGAATGTAGCCGAGGCGAAAAAGCTTCTTGCGGAAGCCGGTTATCCGGACGGCAAGGGCTTCCCGTCCGTTGAGTACGTCACCAATCCCGCTTCCATGAACAATGCGCTCGCCGAAGCTTTGCAGAATATGTGGAAGACCGAGCTGGGTGTGAACGTCACGATTTCCCAGCAGGAGTGGTCCGTGTTCCTGGATACCCGCAACAAGGCTAACTTCCAGATCGCCCGCGGCGGATTCGGAGTGGATTTCAACGACGCGGTTTCCATGCTCGATCTGTTTGTGACCGACGGCGGCAACAACAGCGGCAAATATTCCAATCCGGAATACGATAAGCTGATTGCGCAGGTCAAAGCAACGGACGACAACAAAGTCAGAATGCCGCTTTTGCATCAGGCGGAGGACATTCTGATGCGTGATATGGTGGTTGCGCCAACGACCTACCGTACCCGTATTGTTCTGTTGAACCCGAAGGTGAAGGGATACTATCAATCCCCGATGGGCTTCGACTATTTCATGTATGCTTCTGTAGAAGGCTGATTCATTCAAGTGCTTTGAAGCGTTCCCGTTTTTTACGGGGACGCTTTTTTGCGCGTTGTTCTCTCTATTTGAATGATTTGGGTAGGCCATACTGCATCGAAACAAAATTTTACTGGTTTAAAGCGATAGTTAACCAATGAATTTGCAATATTGGTAATGCGATATTTCATTTATATACGACGGAAGTTTAAAAAGCAAATAAAAACTGTTCATTTTTACGATTTTATAAAATAAAACGAATAATTATAAATATGCAGTTGCAAATATGTTTCATCAGTAGTATAATCAAAAACATTAGAATATCAAGATCAGGGTATGAAACCGGGTTGTTTCGGCGACTCGGCTGTCGTGTAAAAATGCGAAGAAACTATTTTACTTGGGAGGTAAAACATAATGAAAAAGCGTTTATTGGCAGCTGCTTTGGCGGCTGTAATGCTTTCTGCTTCTGCAACAGGCTGCGCTCAGGGAGGCGGGAACACGGACTCTGCGGCTGCGGGCAGTGCCGCTGCGGCCGGTGAAACCATTAAAATCGGCGGGCTTGCGCCGCTGACCGGAAACGTATCCGTTTACGGGATTGCTACAAACAACGGCGTTAAGCTGGCTGTAGATAAGATCAATAAAGCCGGCGGCGTCCTCGGAAAGCAGATTGAATACATCCCTTACGATGAAAAGGGCGACGCAATCGAGGCCGTCAATGCTTACAACAAGCTTGTACAGGATGACAAGGTAGTTGCGGTGGTTGGCGACGTTACCTCTAAACCGACCATTGCCGTCGCGCAGAAGGCGGTAAAAGACGGCCTGCCGATGATTACGGCTACCGGTACCGCGGCGGATATTACAAAGGCCGGCGACAATATCTTCCGCGCCTGCTTTATCGACCCGTTCCAGGGCGAACTGATGGCTATTTATGCGGCGCAGAAGCTCGGCGCGAAAACCGCCGCGATTATCTATGACAACGGCGACGACTATTCCACCGGCGTTGCGAATGCTTTTGAAGCTGCTGCAAAAGAAGCCGGCATGACCATTACCAACAAAGAAGCCTATCAGAGCGGCAGCGTTGATTTTAAATCACAGCTTACAAAGATCAAGGCCGGCAATCCCGACGTCGTTATGGTTCCGGTCTATTATTCCGACGTAGCTTTGATTGCCGTACAGGCGAAGGACGTCGGCCTGAGCGCGAAGCTCCTCGGTTCGGACGGCTGGGACGGCGTTCTTGAAAAAATTGACAAGAGCAACCTCGACTCCGTGAAGGACTGCTATTTCTGCAGCCAGTACTCCGCGGAAAGCACCGACCCCGATCTGCAGGCTTTCCTGAAAACCTACAAGGAGTCCTACGGCGTGGATGCAAACATGTTTGCCGTTCTGGGCTATGACGCCATGGGCATGATGGCCGCCGCGATCGAGAAGGCCGGTTCCACGGATTCCGACAAGATTGTTGAAGCGCTCAAGGGTATTGAATACAAGGGCCTTACCGGCAACACCACATTCGACGAAAACCGCAACCCGGTCAGAGAGGCCGTCATTACCACCATTGCGGATGGAAAATACAAATTTGTAGAGAACTTTAAAAAGTAAGTTTGCCCGTTCTGTTTAGGGATCAAAAGGGAAAAAGAGGGTGAAGAAATTCGCCCTCTTTTCGGGTTTTCTGGGAACAATATCACGGCTTCAATTAAATGCAGGAGGGTGCGGTTTTATGGATTTCTTTTCGCAGATCATCAACGGCCTGGGTATCGGCAGCATTTACGCGCTGGTCGCTCTGGGCTACAGTATGGTTTATGGTATCGTACAGCTGATCAATTTTGCGCACGGCGATATCATTATGGTAGGCGCTTATGTCGTGTTTGTTATCTTGGTTATGATGGATCTTCCCCTGTGGCTTGCGGTGCTGGGTTCGATTATTTTCTGCGGGCTTGCCGGCGTTGTGATTGAGCGCGTGGCATACCACAGGCTTCTGGTCCGGGACGCGCCCAGAATTTCTCTGCTGATTACGGCAATCGGCGTCAGCATCTTTCTGCAGAATCTTTTTCAGCTGCTGTTTGGGTCGGACGCGAAATCAATGCCGAAAATGTTTTCTTTCAGCCCGCTGCAGATCGGCGGACTGCAGATTACCTCGTCCACGGTCCTGAACATTCTGGTATCCGTAGCCATGATGGCGGGGCTGCAGCTCATGGTCAGCAAAATGAAGATCGGCAAGGCGATGCGCGCGACCTCTGAAGACGCGGGCGCCGCCAAGCTGATGGGTATCAACACAAACACCACCATTGCCTTTACATTCGGCGTCGGCTCGGCTTTGGCCGCCGCGGGCGCGGTGCTCTACTGCAACACATATCCGCAGATTAAACCGATTATGGGCGGTCTGCTGGGCCTGAAGGCGTTTGTCGCCGCCGTGCTCGGCGGAATCGGCAGCATTCCCGGCGCCATGCTGGGCGGCTACCTGCTGGGCGTTGCCGAAAGCCTGACGAACGCCTATATCAGCAGCAACCTGACGGACGCCGTGGTATTCGGAATCCTGATTATCGTCCTTCTGGTAAAGCCCACGGGTCTGCTCGGTAAAAATACAAGGGAGAAGGTGTAACGAATGTTGGGTATTTCAAGAAGAAAAAAGATTTCTTACGTTGTCAATCTGGCAATCGTTATTTTTCTGTATGTGGTCTTTACCCTGCTGATCCGCCAGGGCGTTGTAAACAGCTATTATTCCGATATTATCAACATGATGTGCATCAACATCATTATGGCCGTCAGCCTGAACCTTGTGACCGGCCTGCTGGGCCAGCTGGTTCTGGGCCACGCGGGGTTCATGCTGGTGGGCGCGTACGCCGCGGGCCTGTTCACCCTTCACTCCGGGCTTTCGCTTCCGGTCGCGTTCCCTATCGCGCTGGTGCTGGGCGGCCTGGTCGCGGCGCTTTTCGGCGTCATCATCGGCGTGCCGGCCCTGCGCCTGAAAGGCGACTATCTGGCGATTATCACCCTGGGCTTTGGGGAAATCATACGCGTGATCGCCAACAATCTTACCATTACCAACGGGGCGAAGGGCCTTTACGGCATCGACTCCCTGAACTCGCGCCATAACCCGACGGCGATGTTTACCTATATATTCTTTATTGCCGTCCTGGCCATCTTTATCAGCTTTACTTTCGGGACTTCCCGCCATGGCCGCGCCGTCATTTCCATCCGCGAGGACGAAATCGCCGCGGAGGCCTCGGGCATCAACACCACCTATTACAAGCTGCTTGCGTTCATTCTGGCGGCGTTCTTTGCCGGTGTGGCGGGCGGCCTTTACGCGCACCAGATCGGTCTGATCGATCCCTCCAAGTTCGACTTCAACCGTTCGGTGGAAATCCTCGTGATGGTCGTGCTGGGCGGTATGGGCTCGATTACGGGCTCCATTATTTCCGCGGGCGTGCTTACCGTTCTGCCGGAAGCGCTGCGCGGGTTTGCCAGCTACCGTATGCTGCTTTACTCCATCGTGCTGATCTGCGTGATGCTGTTCCGTCCTACCGGGCTGCTGGGCCGCAGCGAGTTTTCGCTGATGAAAACAGTGGATAAAATCAAAGGTGCTGTAAAAGGGAAAAAGCAGGACCCGGTTTCGAATAAGGAGGGCTAACCGATGTCTGTACTGGAAACAAAAAATCTTGGGATTGCTTTCGGCGGCCTTCAGGCCCTTGAGGATGTGCATTTCTCCATCAACGAAGGGGAGATTATTGGTCTGATCGGGCCGAACGGGGCGGGAAAAACCACTGTTTTTAACCTGCTGACCGACGTTTACATGCCGTCGCAGGGCGTGATTGAGCTCGATGGAAACAACATTGTCGGAAAAAAGACCTATCAGATCACTCAGAACGGAATTGCGAGGACCTTTCAGAATATCCGCCTGTTCAAGGACGCCACCGTAATTGACAACGTAAAAATCGCGATGAACAGCCAGATGAAGTATTCCGTTCTGGCGGGGATGTTCCGTCTTCCCTCCTACCGTAAGGAGGAGAAGGCGATTTCCAGACGCGCGCACGAGCTTTTACAGGTTTTCAGCCTCGACGGACATGCGCACGATCTGGCGAAAAACCTTCCCTACGGCCAGCAGCGCAAGCTGGAAATCGCCCGCGCGCTCGCGACCAATCCGAAGGTCCTGCTCCTTGACGAGCCTGCGGCCGGCATGAACCCGACCGAGACCATGGAACTGATGGAAACCATCATGCTGATCCGTGATAAATTCAACGTTGCGATCCTGCTGATTGAGCACGACATGAACTTCGTCATGGGAATCTGCGAACATATTGTGGTTCTGGATTATGGCAGGATCATCGCGGAAGGTACCGCGGAAACGGTACGCAACGATCCTAAAGTGATCGCCGCGTATCTTGGAGGTGAGTGATATGGGAGTTATGCTGTCGGTAAAAAATCTGGATGTTTTCTATGGATCCATCCATGCCATTAAAAATATTTCATTTGAAGTGCAGGAGGGGGAAATCGTTACCCTGATCGGCGCGAACGGCGCCGGAAAGACCACAACGCTTCATTCTATTTCGGGGCTCATCAAGCCGAAGAACGGCGAGATCACCTTTATGGGCAACGACCTGCGTACGACGGAGCCCCACAGGATTATTAAGCTCGGGCTGGCTCAGGTCCCGGAGGGAAGACGTATTTTTTCCAAAATGACCGTGCTCGAAAATCTGGAGATGGGCGCGTATATCCGCAATGACGGTGATCAGATCGAGGACGACTTTGAAAAGCTGTTTGAGCGCCTGCCCCGGCTGAAAGAGCGCCGCAGACAGATTGCCGGTACGCTCAGCGGCGGGGAACAGCAGATGCTCGCAATCGGACGCGCGCTGATGTGCAATCCGAAAATGCTTCTGCTGGACGAACCGTCCATGGGCCTTTCCCCGCTTCTGGTGAACGAGATATTCAGCATTATCCGGGATGTAAACCAGTCGGGCGTCACCGTCCTGCTGGTCGAGCAAAACGCGAAGAAGGCGCTGGAAATCGCCAACCGCGCCTACGTTCTGGAAACGGGCGCGATCGCCATGGAGGGCGACGCGGATGAGCTTGCGAACAACGAGAAGGTCCGCAAGGCCTATCTGGGCGGCTGATGTAAAAAAAGGGGCTGCTGCGGCAGCCTCTTTTTGTATGAGAAAATCGGGCGTTGGACAAATGCGGATTCTTTTGGTTCCCTCACGGATTTTTCCACGTTCATTATGCAGCAACCGCTGTCAGCGAGGTGGTGGGGTAGTACCACGCCAGAATCTGTTTGTAGGTCGACCCCTGCGAAGCCATGTAATCCGCGCCCACCTGGCTCATGCCGACGCCGTGTCCGTACCCCTTTACCACGAAGGTAAAAGCATTGTCCTTACAGGTAAGGGTGAAGTTTGCCGAACGCAGCCCGAACGCGCTGCGCGCGTCGTTGCCCGTTACGGAAACCCCGCCGATCTCTATCGTTTTGACGGAACCCGCGGCGGTGCGGCTGACGGTGCCGGCCCATTTGGCCGCGTCCGTTCCAAAGCTCGCCTTCGGCGCGGCTTTCAGAGCCGCCGCTTTGAACTGGTCGGCGCTGAGCGTGACCGTGGTCTGGTACCCGCCGGCGAATATGTCCCCGGGGCTTGCGACGGAGACCAGATAGCTGCGCTTCCCGCCCCAGATGTCTTCGGAGGTTTCCGTCCTGCCGGAGGAAATAGCGTAGTAGGTCGCGTCGGCGAGATCATCCCCGCTTTTGAGTACCTGCCCGTATACGGCGTTTACCACCTGCGTAAGCTTGTTGTAGTATTCGTCGAACTTGGTTCCCCAGCGCTCCTGCATCTGCGCCTTGCTGGCGTAAATCTGCCATCCCTGCGTGTCCGCGGAGAAATCCGCGCCCTTCAGCGCGGCCGTGGGGGTGGCCCTTTCCTGTGTACGCAGACGGCTGTAATAGGTATACGCGGCGACGCCCTGCGCTTTCAGCGCTTCCGGCTGGGATTCGGGGGACATTTCGGTGACGATCGCGCCGTAGAGAAAATCCCGGTCGCTCACCGTCAGAACCTGGTTGCTCTTGGTATCGAGTATCTTGAATTGGGCCGTATTCGGGGCTGTGGGCGCGCTGCTTTGCGGTGTCTGGGATACGGGCTGGGACTGCGGTTCTGCCTGCGATTGAGGCTGCTGACCGGACTGTACGGCAGACGAGGAACTTTTGGAGCCCGGCTTGTCTGTCTTGTCCGGGATTTTCGCACCCATGGATAAAAACGGGATCAGGAACATTATCAGAAAAAGCAGAAGTCCCAGTAAGGTTTTGCCTTTCATTTTCAACCACCATTCCTCCGTGCAGTGTCAAATTGGCTGATAAGCGGCTGAATTTTGCACGGAAAATCTCAGCGCTGATCCGCGGTCTGGCTGGTCCGTTTTCGGAACAGGAAAGCTACCGTATTACATTTTACATGAGCATATTAAAGATTATTCATAAAATTATAAATATATTTTACTGAATGCGAAATTTGGTATAAAAATGAATTTCTTAAATCTTTTTGCTGCAAGATCAGGGATTCTGCAATGCAGGGTTACTTGACTTTGATTTCGCGGTGATATATATTATATACGAAAGTGTTGATAGGAGCTATTGGCGTCGCCGTCGGTTCTTCCACGCGGAGCAGGACGGCTTTTTTTTATTGAATTTGCGTGGGGAAATGGTGTACTGATATGGCAGAAATTGTACTTGAGCAGGACAATCCGGGCCTGAAAAGCCTGTGTGACGAATTCAGGGCGAACAATAAAATTCCGCAGGATAAATTTGAATTATATCAGGTCAAGCGCGGCCTGCGCAACCCGGACGGCACGGGCGTCATGGCGGGCCTTACCATGATCTGTAACGTACACGGCTATTTAATCGCGGACGGTGAGCGCATCCCGGACGAGGGCAAGCTTACCTACCGCGGGATCGACCTTCGGGAGATCGTGGAAGGGTGCCTTTCGGAAAAGCGTTTCGGATATGAGGAAGTCGCGTGGCTTCTGCTTTTCGGCGAGCTGCCGAACGCGCAGCAGCTGCAGACCTTCTGTAAAACCCTGAACAGCTACCGCGAGCTTCCGGAATATTTTGCGGAGGATATGATTATCAAGGCGCCGTCCAAGAATATTATGAATAAGCTGGCGCGTTCCGTGCTGGCCCTGTATTCCTACGATGACAATCCGGACGACACCTCCCTCCAGAATAACATGCGCCAGGCCATCCAGCTGATTGCGCGGATGCCCACCATCATGACGTATGCCTATCAGGTGAAGCGCCGTCATTTCGACAAGCAGAGCATGTACTTCCATCCCATTGACCCTTCCCATTCCACGGCGCAGGCCATCTTAAACGCGATCCGTCCCGACCGCATGTTTACCGATGAAGAGGCGAAGCTGCTCGACCTGTGCCTGATTCTCCACGCGGAGCACGGCGGCGGCAACAACTCCACCTTTACCGCGCGCGTGCTTTCCTCCACGGGCACGGATATTTATTCCGCCATCGCGGCCGCGATCGGTTCCCTGAAAGGCCCCAAGCACGGCGGCGCCAACCACAGGGTCATGATGATGATGAACGAGATCATGGAGAATGTGCATAACTGGGAGGACGAAACGGAGCTCGGAAATTACCTTGAAAAAATCGTCCGCGGGGAAGCCTGCGACCATTCCGGCCTGATTTACGGCATGGGGCACGCGGTTTATACGCTTTCCGACCCGCGCGCGGTCATCCTCAAAACAAAAGCCCGCAAAATGGCCGAGGAAAGAGATATGCTTCAGAAATTCGAGCTGTTCGAGCGGGTGGAAAAGCTCGCGCCGGCGGCTTTTGCAAAGGTCAAGGGGGAGATGAAGGTCATCTCCGCCAATGTCGATTTCTACTCCGGGCTGGTTTACGAGATGCTTGGGATTCCGAGCGACCTGTTTACGCCGCTTTTTGCGATTTCCCGCATTGCGGGCTGGTGCGCCCACCGTATCGAGGAGATGGAGACCTGCGGCAGGATCATGCGCCCGGCGTATCGTTCCCTGTCGAAGAGCAAACCGTACATATCCCTTGACAAACGAAACGCAAAGTAAGATTGGAAGGACAGAACATCATGAATATTAAGAATGCCTGGATCGTGTTCGCAGTTGCTCTGCTGATTACGCTGCCGACCAGAATTTATCAGATCCTGTTTCTGATGGATCAGGACACCGGCTTTTATATCGACGGCATGAAGACGACCGCGTTTGTTTCCGCCGGTCTTGCGGCGGGGGTCCTTCTGCTGGTCCTGATGTGCTTCCTGGATAAAGGGAAAAAGCCAAAGTACAGCCCGATCAGAAGCCTTCCGGCGGCGGTGTTCGGCACCCTGGCCGGACTGGGGATCATTCTGCAGTACGCTGTCGGCCTTTTCACCTCGGCCGAATCTGAAAATCCCGTTCCCTCCGTTCTTCTGGCGCTGATCGGCATTTGCGCGGGCGGGGTAATCCTCCTGACCTCCTATCAGTTCGCGACGGGCGGAAACACCCTTGAACACCACCCGCTTCTGGCGCTGCTTCCGTCCGTATGGGGCTGTGCCAGCCTTGTTTCGCTGTTTATCACCTATGTGGCGGTCGTCAATGTCTCGGAAAATATTTACGATACGTTCGCGGTGATCTTTCTGCTTTTGTTCCTGTTCGCCCAGGCGAAAATGTTCGCGCGCATAGAAGACGAAAAAAGTGGGAAAATGGTTTATGTATTCGGCCTTCCGGCGGCGCTGCTTTTGCTGGCCACCGGAATTCCGGGCACGGTAATGCTCCTTTTCAATCTCCACAGCGCCGGCACTTTCCCGGCCGGGCTGTATCCGGTGAACGTTTTGCTGGCGCTGTACGTGGTGCTGTTCCTGACCGGGTACGCTAAGCTCGGGGAGGACAAGCCCGGCGGCGAGCTTCCGGCGGAGGAACCCCGGGTCGGCGCGGCTGTAAGCGAAGCGGAGGACAATGCGGAGGACGAACCCTCCGACGGCGTCCTGAAAGAAGAAAGCTGCCTGGAATTTCTGGCGAAAGCGTATCACAGTCAGGAGCAGTTCTGTGAAAGAATGAAAAGTCCTTTTATTCGGAATTAAAAGAAAAAAGTTAGTTAAAATTATGTCAGATGACTTGTAAAATATCTTAAAATGCTATAAAATAGGAATAAGAAAGATTAAATTTCAGGAGGTATATTTTTATGTCTGTTAAGATTGGCATCAACGGGTTTGGCCGTATCGGCCGTCTGGTCTTCCGCGCAGCCGTCGCCCAGCCGGAAACGTTTGAAATTGTCGGTATCAATGATCCGTTTATTGACGTTGATTACATGGTTTACATGGTGAAATACGACACCATGCACGGCCACTTCAAAGGTGACATTTCCGCCGAAGACGGCAAGCTTGTCGTAAACGGCAAAAAAATCAATGTCTTTTCCGAAAAGGATCCTACCCAGATCCCGTGGGGCAAAGTGGAAGCCGAGTATGTTGTAGAGTCCACCGGTGTGTTCTGCACAACCGAAAAGGCTTCCGCCCATATTACAGCCGGCGCAAAGAAGGTTGTTATTTCCGCTCCCGCAAAGGATAAGGAAACCCCGACTTTTGTCTGCGGCGTTAACCTCGACACCTACACAAAGGACATGAAGGTCGTTTCCAACGCATCCTGCACCACCAACTGCCTTGCTCCTTTGACAAAAGTGGTCAACGACAAGTTCGGTATTGTGGAAGGCCTTATGACGACCGTCCATTCCACCACCGCCACCCAGAAGACCGTCGACGGTCCTTCCAGCAAAGACTGGAGAGGCGGCCGTGCCGCGGCCGGCAACATCATTCCCTCCTCCACCGGCGCCGCAAAAGCATGCGCGCTTGTTATTCCTGCAGTCAAGGGCAAACTGACCGGTATGTCCATGCGTGTTCCCACACTGGATGTTTCCGTTGTCGACCTGACCGTCAGCCTTGCAAAACCGACCACCTATGAAGAGATCTGCGCAGCCGTGAAAGAGGCTTCCGAGAACGAAATGAAGGGCATCCTCGGCTACACTGAGGACGCGGTCGTTTCTTCCGACTTCCTCGGCGATCCCCGCACTTCCATCTTTGACAAGAACGCCGGCATCATGCTGAACGACCACTTCGTCAAGCTCGTATCCTGGTACGACAATGAGTGGGGCTATAGCAACAAGGTTCTGGACCTGATCAAGCACATGAATGTCGTCGATCATAAATAATTTACCTTACAGCTGAAATCTTTTGAACCCTCAGCACCTCACAGCGGACGGTTGCCCGCTGCGGGGTGCTTTGTTTTACAGTATAAAAAAGGAATGTCGCCGCGCGACATTCCTTTTATCTTCCGGATTAACAGGCGGCCGGCTTCACTGCCTGCTGAAGCTCATAACGACCGATTTGCCGCCGAAAACATTGCCTTGCCCGCATTCGAGGTTTCTGACCGCGTCAAGATTGGTGATGATGCAGGGGGAAATCGTGCTGTAGCCCTTTCCCGCGATCGCCTGAATATCCATATCCATTACTTTTTCCCCTGCGGCGACATGCTGGCCGACCGCTACATGGCAGGTGAAGCCTTCGCCGTTCAGTTTTACGGTGTCGATTCCAAGATGAACCAGCACTTCGATCCCATCGTCGCTTTCGATTCCGATTGCGTGGAGCGTATGCGCGATTTGTACGATTGTTCCGGACACGGGCGAATAAACCCCGTTTTCCGAAGGAAGGATCGCGATTCCGTCGCCTAATATTTTATCGGCAAATACAGGGTCCGGTGCTTCGGTTATTAAAATTGCTTTTCCGGTTTGTTGAGCTAGAATGGTCTGTTTCTTATTTCTGCCGAATAATTGCATGATAGACCTCCGATGTTGATTTCAACGAATGAAAATAATAAAGATCGTTTCCCTCCCCCGAAAGGGGGAGGGAAACGAAAAGAGAGGAATCAGGCCGTCGCGTGGTCGTGGCCGGGGAGGTATTTCTTCATTGCGTCGACCAAAAGCTCCGCCTTTGTGCCGACGATGATCTGGGTAACCTGGGTGCCCGCTTTCATGACGCCGGAAGCGCCGAGAGCCTTGAAATCTTTTTCATTCAGCTCCTTGTTGCTGACAAGGGTCAGGCGGATGCGGGTGATGCAGGAATCGATCTCCTTAATATTCTCTGCACCGCCGAGCGCCGCTATGTATTTCTTCGCAATATTATCGAAGCCCTGATCTTCAACCAGCGCGGAGAAGCTGCTGGTTTCCTCGTCGTCTTCACGGCCCGGTGTTTTCAGGTTGAATTTCTTGATGAAGAAGACGAACAGGAAGAAGTAAACAACAGCGAATACAAGGCCGACCGGGATAATCATCCAGCCGTTTGCCGCCTTGGTCCAGTTGATGAGGTAATCGAAAAGTCCCGCCGAGAAGGTGAAGCTGTCGCGGATGCCGAGCATGTTGCAAATCACCAGCGAAAGGCCTGTCAGAGCGGCATGCAGAACAAAGAGGAGGGGCGCGAGGAACATGAACATGAATTCGATCGGCTCTGTTACGCCGGTCAGGAACGCGGTCAGCGCGACGGAGAAAAGGGCGCCGCCGACAATTGCTTTATTTTCTTTCCTGGCGCATACATACATGGCCAGGGCAGCCGCGGGAAGCGCGAACATCATGATCGGGAAAAAACCGGCGGTAAATACGCCGCCATGGGGGTCGCCGGCGAAGAATCTCCACAGATCGCCGGAAACGGTTTTGCCGTCCGCGCCCGTATAGGTGCCGAAGTTAAACCATACAGCCGTGTTCACAACGTGATGCAGGCCGAAGGGCAGAAGCAGTCTGTTCAGTATGCCGTAGATGAATTCGCCGAGTCCGCCGCTGCCGGTCATCCAGTTCGCGGCCGTGTCCAGACCCTTTTGGAAGGTCGGCCATACGGTACCGAGCAGCCCGCCGATCACAAGGGAGAACCCGCCCGTGACGATCGGAACGAAACGTCTGCCGCCGAAGAACGCGAGCCAGTCGGGCAGCTTGGCGCTGTGGAACCGGTTGTAGCACAGCCCGGCGATGACGCCGGCGATGATTCCGCCGAAATGCGCCATGTTGATTTCGGTGATTCCTTCGGGTAGGCCCGCCGCCGGCATGAAAATGCTGCCGATCTGCAGGGCGTGGTTGACGGCCTGGCCGGCCGCGTTGAGTATGAAATAGGCGACCGCTCCGGCCAGACCCGCGGCGCCGTTATTGTCTTTCGCGAGACCTACCGCAATACCGATTGCGAATAAGAGGGGAAGGTTGCTGAACAGGGCGTCCCCGGAATTCGCCAGAAGGGGAATATTGAGCATGTCGCCCTGCCCCAGCCTGAGAAGAAGACCCGCGATCGGCAGCGATGCGATCGGCAGCATCAATGCCTTGCCAAGTTTTTGGAGTGCCGCTAAAACCTTTTGCATTGTTTTTCCTCCTAAAAAGTATTTTGAATCGAGTTCCCTCGAATCGGTCACAACTGTTTCACTTTTTCAATATCGACCGCGATAAAAGCGATCGCGTCCTCGCTGAGCTGGACGTCCATCTCCTCGTAAATCATTTTCGCGACCTGCAGCGCCGTTCGGTAGGAATCGAGCATGCTCAGCTTGACCTGCTGGTTGAGCTTCATGACGATCGGATTGCGGTTGACGGTCAGCGTAACCAGACAGTGCAGGGAAAGCAGAAAGCTTTTTGCGGGCGCGTGGGTGTTGTCAAGCCTTTTGTCGATGGCGTTTTCCACCATGCTGAGTATTTCGCTGTAGACGCGGGTGCTTTTCATGGCGGAACGGATGTGCCGGTTTTTCCTGGCGGAGTAGAGGTGGAGCGCAATAAAGCCTGTCTCGCCGTCCCCGATTTCCACGCCGATCCGCTCCTTGATGATTTCGGCCGCGATCTGTGCGATTTCGTATTCCCTGCTGTAAAGGATCGCGATCTCGCCGCAGAACGGATTGTCGATCGGCAATCCCATATGTAAGCACTCTACCGCGAAGGTGATATGATCCAGTAAGGCGCCGTAAAGCTTGCTGTTGTCAATGTGAAGCCTTTCGCGCGCCACCTCTACAATTTCTCTGGTGACCTCCTCCACCTGCCGGACCTGGGAGTCGATCTGTTTCAATTTTGCGGAATTGACGCTGTCGTCATGGATATAAAATATTTTCCGGTCCTCCGCATCGTCCTGAATTTTTTCTCCTGCCCTTTTGCCGAAGCCGATTCCTTTGCTCATGAGGACAACCTGATTTTCTTCTTCGTCCCGGGCAAGGACCGCGTTGCTGTTTAAAACCTTAGCTACCCTGTAATTCATTTACATCCCCTCAACTTGAATTTTGATTGAAACGGCGGCCCGCTCCGGGCGGACGGCGGCAGGTCTGTATACGCCGAGTGGGAGGAGGAGCCGCGGGCCGATTTCGTCAGAATTCTCACAGAAAAATAAAAGGCATAAACTGCCATGAAATTTAAAATTCCATGAAAGTTTATGCCTGATCGAATCAGTTACACACTCTTAATATTCTTTTAACAACTTCTATTATACCGATCACGAAGGATTTGTCAATATAAAATTTAAATTAAATACATAAATTTTATTCTCAATTCCATATTCATTGTTGAATATGACTATTTTCTTAAGCAATTTTTAATTCTTATGCACAATCATTTACCGGAAAAACCGTTCGGAAAATGCAGGCCGGCAGTCCGTCAGCTTCTTTCGTTGTTACAGCTGAAAACAAGGTAGTTTTATAACAAAATAACTAAAATTATTAAATTTATAACATGTTTATTACAAATAATTTACTAAAGTATTGATATTTTGGGAAATTGTGATATGATAAATTCAAGCATAAAAGGAACGATGAAACCCAGAAGGGAGCTGTTTAAAATGCAAAAGGAAACTGCATCAAATAACGGAAATCTGCCGCTTTATTTGTTCCATCAGGGGACCAACATAAAAGCTTATGAATTTCTGGGAGTACATAAAGCAGAAAAAGACGGAAAAGAGGGCATGGTCTGCCGTGTTTGGGCGCCGAATGCCGCGGGGATTTCCGTAGCCGGGGACTTCAACGACTGGCAGCCGGGGGATTATCCCATGGAAAAAATCAGCGACGGCGTCTGGGAGTGCTTCCTGCCGTTTGTCATGCGGCAGTATCAGGCCTACAAATTCTGTGTGACCGGCGCCGACGGAAAACAGACCTTCAAAAGCGACCCCTATGCCTATCATTTTGAAACGCGTCCGGGCAACGCCTCCAAATACTATGATATTGAGGGCTATGGCTGGAACGATACCGCGTGGATGAAGCATAAGGCAGTGAAAAAGCATTACGGCCAGCCGGTAAATATCTACGAGCTCCACATCGGCTCCTGGAGAAGATATCCGGACGGCAACGCGTTTTCTTACGACAAGCTTGCCGACGAGCTGGTTCCCTACGTAAAAAGCATGGGCTATACGCACATTGAGCTGATGCCGGTTACGGAGTACCCGTTCGACGGCTCCTGGGGGTACCAGGTCACGGGGTATTTCGCCCCGACCTCGCGGTACGGGGAACCGAAGGAGTTTATGAGCTTTGTGGAAAAGTGCCACAGGGCGGGGATCGGCGTGATCATGGATTGGGTGCCGGCCCATTTCCCGAAGGACGAGTGCGGGCTGGCCCGGTTCGACGGCACGCCCTGCTACGAGTACGGCGACCCGCGCAAGGGCGAGCACAAGGAGTGGGGGACGCTGGTTTTTGATTACGGGCGCAGCGAGGTGATCAGCTTTCTGATTTCCAGCGCGGTGTTCTGGCTCGAAAAATATCACATCGACGGAATCCGCGTTGACGCGGTCGCGTCCATGCTGTATCTTGATTACAGCCGCAAGGACGGGGAATGGGTTCCGAACAAGAACGGCGGCAAGGAAAATCTGGAGGCGGTCGCGTTTCTGCAGAAGCTCAACGAGTCCGTGTTCGGCCTTTTCCCGGACGTGATGATGATCGCGGAGGAATCCACCTCCTGGCCGATGGTATCCAAGCCGACGTACTGCGGGGGGCTGGGCTTTAATTACAAATGGAATATGGGCTGGATGAACGACATGCTCCATTATATGTCGCTTGACCCGATTTACCGCAAATTCAATCACGACAATATTACCTTTTCGTTCTTTTATGCGTTTTCGGAAAACTTTATCCTGCCGATTTCCCATGACGAGGTCGTCTACGGAAAGCGGTCCCTGATCGAAAAAATGCCGGGCGGCGAAACGCAGAAATTCGCGGGCGTGCGGGCGTTTATGTGTTACATGATGGCGCATCCCGGGAAAAAACTGATTTTTATGGGGACCGAGTTCGGCCAGCGCAACGAATGGAATTACGAGCAGGGCCTCGACTGGCTTCTGCTGAACGAGCCCGAGCATCAGGTGCTGAGCGATTTCTTCAAAAGCCTGAACCATTTCTATCTGGAAACCGCGCCTTTGTGGGAGGTCGATTTTTCCTGGGAAGGCTTTTCGTGGATTTCCAACGACGATTACACCCAGAGCGTTATCGCGTTCCGCCGCATTGACAAGTCGGGGAATGAGGTGATCGCCGTCTGTAATTTCCTGCCCGTAGCGCGCGCCCCCTATTCCATCGGGGTGCCGTTTGAAGGAATCTATACGGAGATCTTCTCTTCCGACCGGGTCGAATTCGGCGGGAGCGGAACCACGAACGGCAGCAGCATCCATTCCAGCGCCAAACCGATGCACGGGTTCGAGCAATCCGTCGAGCTGACGCTTCCGCCGCTTTCGGTTCTCTTTCTGAAATGCCGCCGCAAAGCGAGGAAAACCGAAAAACCCGCGGCGCTTGCGCAAAAAATGAAAACAGTGCGCAAAGCGGCAAAAAAGTAAATGTTTTTGGGGAGGATCATGATATGTTGCCAAAACAAGAGGTAGTCGCCATGCTGCTGGCCGGCGGTCAGGGCAGCAGGCTGGGCGTACTGACAAAATACCTTGCAAAACCGGCGGTGCCCTACGGGGGAAAATACCGCATTATTGATTTTCCGCTTTCCAACTGCGTGAACTCCGGAATCGAAACGGTGGGCGTGCTGACGCAGTACCAGCCGCTTGTGCTGAACGAATACATCGGCAGCGGCCAGCCGTGGGACCTGGACAGCATCAACGCCGGGGTGCGCGTTCTTCCTCCTTACCAGCGCGGCAGGAAATCGGACTGGTACAAGGGTACGGCGAACGCGATCTATCAGAATATTCCTTACATAGAGCGTTACAATCCCGAATACGTCGTCGTGCTTTCCGGCGATCATATTTATAAGATGGATTATTCCAAAATGGTCGCCTACCACAAAGAGAAGGAAGCCGACTGCACCATTGCCGTCATTGAGGTCCCGATGGAAGAGGCGTCCCGGTTCGGCATTCTCAACACGCGTGAGGACGGTTCGATCTACCAGTTCGACGAAAAGCCGAAGGTGCCGAAAAGCAATCAGGCCTCCATGGGCATTTATGTGTTTACCTGGAGCAAGCTGCGCAAATATCTGGAAGCGGACGAGGCAACCCCGAAATCCTCCAACGATTTCGGAAAAGACGTTCTGCCCGCCATGCTGAACGCCGGCGAGCGGATGTTCGCGTACCACTTTGAAGGCTACTGGAAGGACGTCGGGACGATCGACAGCCTGTGGGAATCCAACATGGATCTGCTGAATCCGAAAATCCCTCTCGACCTGAGCGAGGAAAACTGGAAAATCTATTCCCGCAACCCGGTCATGCCCCCGCACTATGTCTCCGGCGGGGCGAAGGTGCAGAATTCGCTTGTCGCGGAGGGCTGCAACGTATACGGCGAGATCGACTTCGCCGTGCTGTTTGCGGGCGTCTACATCGCTCCGGGCGCGGTGGTGAAGGACTCCATCATCATGCCGGGTTCCCGGGTGGAGGAAAACGCCATCGTGCAGTACGCGATCGTATCCGAGAACTCCGTGATCGGCAAGGGCGCCGTTGTGGGCGCGCGGCCGGAGGATATTGAAAACAAAGACGAGTGGGGCGTCGCCGTCGTGGGCGACGGGTGTGTCATCGCCCCCGGCACGACCGTGCCGCCGAAAGCGATGATCGACGCCGACACGCTGGCAGAGGAGGCGGAAAAATAATGCGCGGGAACAATGTGCTTGGACTGATTTTTTCAAATGTGCATGAGGAACGGGTCCGGGAGCTGACCGAAAAGCGGACCATGGGTTCGGTGCCGTTCGGCGGCAGATACCGCCTGATCGATTTCCCGCTTTCCAACATGGTGAATTCGGGGATCAACAAAGTCGGCGTGATTACCAAGAGCAACTACCAGTCCCTGATGGATCATCTCGGCTCCGGAAAGGCGTGGGACTTGTCCCGCAAAAGGGAGGGGCTGTTTATTCTGCCCCCCTTCAGCGGGGAGTGCAGCGTGTCCAACAGCCGGATAGAGTCCCTTTCCTCCATCAGTACTTTTCTTTCCAATTCCAGGGAAGAGTTTGTCATCGTTTCCGACAGCGACGTGGTCTGCAATATCGATTTTACCGACGTGATGTCCTCCCATCTCAGGCATAACGCGGATATTACGGTCGTTTACCGTTCCGGAAAGCTGCCGGAAAAAATCTGCGACCCCACGGTCTACACCATTGACCCGGACAACCGCGTACGCGACATGCTCATCAACCCGCGCGCCGAAGGCGAGTGCAGCTACGGCCTGAGCATGCTGCTGATGAAGCGGGAAACCCTGATGAAGATCGTCGCGGACTGTGTGAGCCGCAACCTGTATAATTTCAAGCGCGACTTTCTACAGCGCAATATTTCCGGTTACAGGATTTTCGCCTATGAATTCAAGGGCTTCACCCAGACGATCTGCTCCATGAATTCCTATTTTGAAGCCAACATGTCCCTGATGCTGCCGAAGGTACGCTCGGAGCTGTTCAACGCGGACCGGCCGATTTTCACTAAGGTGCGCGACGATATGCCCGCGCGCTACGGGCTGGGCTCCAGCGTGACCAATTCCCTGATTGCCGACGGCTGCGTGATCGACGGCACGGTGGAAAACTGCGTGCTGTTCCGCGGCGTCCGCGTCGGCAAGGGGACAAAGCTCGAAAACTGCGTGATCATGCAGGACAGCGTCATCGACCCGAACTGCAGGCTCAACTATGTCGTCATGGATAAGGACGTCGTCATTAAAAACGACCGTTCGCTTCTCGGCTTCCAGTCCTATCCCGTTTTTATCAGCAAGGGCAGCGTGGTCTGATGTGATCGGAACCGACATTCAGTTAGGGAGGCTTAAAAATGAAAGTATTATACTGCACCAGTGAAGCAAAACCCTTTGCGGCCACGGGCGGGCTGGGGGAGGTGGCGGGTTCCCTGCCGCAGGCGCTCCGGCTCCGGCTGATCGGCTGCCGCGTGGTGATGCCGCTTTACGAGGATATTCCGCAGGAGCTGCGGGAAAACATGAAATTTATCACGAGCCTTTCCGTGCCGGTCGCCTGGCGCCGCCAGTACTGCGGCGTGTTTGAGGCAAAGGTCGGCGGGGTGATCTACTATCTGATCGACAACCAGTACTATTTCAAACGCCACGGCCTGTACGGCCATTACGACGACGCGGAGCGCTTTGCGTTCCTGTCGCGCGCGGCTCTTGAAATGCTTCCGTATATTGATTTCAGGCCGGACATCATTCACTGCAACGACTGGCAGTCGGCGCTGGTACCGATTTATTTCAGCATCTTTTACGCAAATAATGACTGGTACAAGGGCATAAAAACGATTCTGACGATCCACAATATTCAGTATCAGGGCAAATATGGCAAGGAACTGGTGGAGGACGTGCTGGGAATTCCCCAGTCGGATATGCCGGTTCTGGAGTACGACGACTGCATCAATATGCTCAAGGGCGCGATCGAGAGCGCCAACCGCGTCACCACGGTCAGCCCGACCTATGCGCGGGAAATCCTCGATCCGTGGTTTTCCCACGGCCTCGACAGTATTTTAAAGGCGCGCGAATGGAAGATTTCCGGTATCCTGAACGGGATCGACACGGTCAGCTACGACCCGGCCAACGATCCGGAGCTCTACGCCCCCTATTCGGCGGAGGACCCTTCCGGCAAGGCGGAGAACAAGAGAAAGCTGCAGGAAAGGCTCGACCTGAATCAGGAGCCGAATACGCCGCTCATCGGCATGGTGACGCGGATGGTTTCCCACAAAGGGCTGGACCTTGTCAAGGAAGCGCTCGACCAGCTGATGAGGGAAACGAACACGCAGTTTGTGATTCTGGGCTCCGGCGACTGGGAATACGAGAATTTCTTCCGGGAAATGCAGAACCGGTACCCCGGCAGGCTCTGCGCCTGCTTCGGTTTCATACCCGAGCTTTCGCGCAAGATTTACGCCGGCTCCGATATCTTCCTGATGCCGAGCAGGAGCGAGCCCTGCGGGCTTGCCCAGATGATTGCCCTGCGCTACGGTTCCGTCCCGGTCGTCCGCGAAACGGGCGGGCTGAAGGATTCCATCGGGGACAGCGGCGACGGGGAGGGCAACGGCTTTACCTTCCAGTCCTATGACTCCGGCGATATGCGGTGCGCAATCAACCGCGCGCTGGAGGGCTACGCCAATCCGGAGGGGTGGAGTATTCTGGTGGAGCGCGCCATGAAATGCGATTTCAGCTGGGGACGTTCCGCAAACGAGTACATTCGCCTGTACCGGGAACTGATGAAAGAAAATCAATCCTGACCGCTCCGCCGGCTGCCGGCATCGGCGGGTCGGACTGATGGGGAGCAAAGATGAAACAGACAGGATATCAAAAGAACAGGAAAATCCTTTTTACGGCAGCGGGAGTCGTTCTGGCTCTCGCTGCCGCGTTTTGGATTTACACACAGGGAAATCCTTTTCTGCCGGGCGCTTCGTCCGGGGAAAAGACCTCCTCTGCGGCCGGTTCCGCGGAACCCGCCGGCCCGTCAAACCCGGCGTCCACAGTCAGCCCGGCCGCCCCGGCGTCAAACGGCCCGGCCGTTTCGCCGCTTGACGGGATTTTTGGAGATTACGGCGTGCCCGCCCAAAAAAGGCTCATGTCCATGAGCCTGAAGGAAAAGGTGGGGCAGGTGTTTGTTTTCCGCTGCCCCCAGACGGGAGCGGCCCAGGCCGCCGCCGACTATCAGCCCGGCGGATACTGCCTGATGGCTTCGGATTTCAGCGGCAAAACCACGGCGCAGGTGCAGGCCGCGCTCAAATCCTATCAGGACGCAAGCAAAGTCGGGATGATTCTCTGCACGGACGAAGAGGGCGGCACGGTCGTCCGCATCAGCAGGTACCCGGCGCTCAGGAAAACCGCGTTCCGGTCCCCGCAGCAGGTGTTCCGGCTTTCCGGTCTGAACGGGATTTACGACGACACCGTGCAGAAGGCACAGCTTCTGAAAAAGCTCGGCCTGAATCTGAACCTCGCGCCCGTATGCGACGTTTCCACCGATCCTTCCGATTTTATTTACAGCAGGACGTTCGGAAAAGACGCCTCCAAAACGGGGGACTTTGTCAGGGTATCGGTCAGCGCGTACAACAGTCAGAACCTGTCCTGTACGCTCAAGCATTTCCCCGGCTACGGCGACAATCGGGACACTCACACCGGAATCGCCTACGACAAGCGCGATTACAGCGTGTTCCAGAAGCAGGACTTTGTTCCGTTTCAGGCGGGAATCGACGCGGGCGCGCAGTGCGTCATGGTTTCGCACAATATTGTGAACTGCATGGACCCGTCCCGCCCGTCCTCGCTTTCGCCGAAGGTGCACGGGATCCTGCGCAGGGAACTGGGCTTTACGGGCGTCATTATGACCGACGACCTTTCCATGGGGGCCATCGCCGATTTTACGGCGGGGAAAAGCCCCTCCTCCGCCGCCTTTACGGCGGGAAACGATCTTCTGCTGTCCTCCGACATGGCGCGGGATTTCAACGCGCTGTACGCCGCGGTGCGGGACGGGACGGTCAGCGAACAGCGGCTTGACGAAAGTGTGCTCCGTATCCTTGCGTGGAAGTATAAAATGGGTATAATATAAAGGAGAGTATTACGGAAGGATCTGATCAATTGAACTTAACGGAAGAAGAAAAAAATATCCTGACGGAGATCAGGGAATCACAAAGATATCCGATTGTGCGTTTGGAGCTGCACAATTCCGAAAATGAGGAATTGATTTCCATTGCGCTCAATTACGTGAGGATTACCGCCGCGGAGGATTCCATGGAGACGGTCAAGGCGCGTTCCGCCGCGCTGGAAAGCCTGATGGAAAAGGGCCTTGTTTTTATCGACTACACGGTGCGCGTATGGGTTTCGGGCGATTATGACGTTTACTACAAGAGCAAAATCTACGAGCTTCTGTGCCGTACCGTCATGGAAAGTGCAAAGCAGCCCGGCGCGGTCTTTAACCTGCCGTATATGAGAAAGGGCTACGCCGCCCTTACCTTCAAAGGAATAAGGGAAGCCAGAAAGAAGTAGAAAAAACCGGCCCGCCAATGCCTGGCGGGCCGGTTGCAATTTCAGCCGGATATGCTATAATTTATTTAGCGGGCTTTTTCGCGCCCATCAGCGCTTCGGCGTTTTGAATCAGATTAAACAGCGAGCTGGAAAACAGCGGGTACTCTTCGGAAATTTTTTCCGGCGAAAGCACGGGCAGCTTGGTTTTGCCCAGCCCTTCCATTCCGTCGGCGTTTTCCCCGCCCGCCAGACAGGCCGCGTTGGAATACGCGATTTCCATCGCCGCGCCGGAACGCCCGTCGCTCAGCTTCTGCGGAACGGAAAAAAAGCCCTGCGGGTTTTTCGGGTTGGCGGAATACAGAAGCCGGAAGCTCCTGTAAACGGAAATATTGAGGTATGCCGACACTTCCGAGGTCAGCGACTTGTTGTTGCATTTCTGCAGCGTGCTGAAAATAATATTCATCGAATTCGCAAGCAGCTTTTTGTTTAAAACAGGCAGCAGGCTGCCCTTCAGAATATTCTCCTTGCCGAGGGCGTCCGGCTCCGGAATATCGTCCACCTTGATGGTGGCCCCGCTGCGGTGCGGAGTCCTTCCGAGGAGATAATCGCAGGAAACGTCATAAAACTCAGCGGCCTTTACCACAAAGTCCAGCCCGCATTCACGGATTCCCTTTTCGTAATGCGAAAGCAGGGCCTGAGAAACCTCCAGCTCCTCGGCCGCCTTTTTCTGGCTTAATCCGCGTTCTTTACGCAGCAAAGTAATAATTCTTGGGAAACTGCTATTCATTGAACTATCCCCTGTGTCGAAATATGGAAAAATTAACGCCTTGTAAAGTATATAACAAATATAACGCTTTGTAAAGCCGCTAGATATCGTGTCTTTTCGCTCTGCGCCTACATGTATCTGGGAATTTTGCGTTTGTCAAGACCTGAGTCAGAAAATTTTTTAAGGAGCCGAAAAATGAAATCTTATACGATCCATTTAATCCGTCACGGAATTACAGAGGGCAATCTTCTGGGCCAGTATGTGGGGCGTACCGATTTGCCCCTCGCCCCGGAGGGAATCGCGCAGCTTGAGGACCTGAAACGGCACAGCTCCTATCCGCCCGCACGGGTGTTTTACTGCAGCCCGCTTCAGCGCTGCCTGCAGACGCTGCAGATCCTCTATCCCGGCGCGCAGCCGACGGTGGTCGACGGCCTGCGCGAATGCGATTTCGGCGACTGGGAGGGAAGAACCGCGAAGGAAATTGCGGCGGAGGATGAAAGCTTTACCGACTGGGTGGGGAGCGGAGAGATCGTCACCCCTCCGAACGGGGAGTCCGGCGGCGTGTTCATGCAGCGGGTCTGCGCCGCGTTTGAATCGATCGTACAGGAAATGATGCGTTCCGGAACGAGCAGCGCCGCGTTGGTCGCCCACGGGGGCAGCATTATGTGCATCCTTTCCGCCTACGGCTTGCCGCGCGCCAATTTTTACGACTGGATGGCCGGCAACGGCTGCGGGTATTCCCTGCGGATTACGCCGGGCCTGTGGATGCGTTCCATGGTGGCGGAGGTATACGAAACGATTCCCCCGCGGAAAAAATCCGGGCAGAACAGCGAACGGCTGGTCATCGATCTTGCGCGCGAAGCGGCCGACCGCGCGTTTGGAAAAAAGGAGCGGGAATAAAATTTAACCCTTGACAAAGGGACCCGCATAAAATATAATAGTAAATAATTTAATATGCAAAAGCGATGAAGGGAAAAAGACATCGGCAGAAGCATTGCAGAGAACCGGCGGTTGGTGCAAGCCGGCGCGGAAGCCCGTGTGTATAGCTCATCCCGGAGCCGCCGTCTTCGATGTGAAAACGGAGAAGCGGACGCAGCGGCAGCGTTAAAGGCCGGAGCCTTGTCAGAGGCTTGCCAAGGGTTTCCGCTTCGCGGAGCCGAATTTGGGTGGTACCGCGGATTTGTTTATTCGCCCCGAGCACAGAATTCTGTGTTCGGGGCTTTTTTTATTTATTTCACCGATCAACTGATCAATTGACAAAGGAGTGTTGGATGATGTTTGAAGGCTGCAAAAAGTATATTCCGTTTCAGCCGATCAGCCTGCCGGACCGCCAATGGCCCGACAAAGTCATTACGAAAGCGCCGGTCTGGTGCAGCGTGGATATGCGGGACGGCAATCAGGCCCTGATTGACCCGATGAATCTTGAGGAAAAGCTGCTGTATTTCCAGACCCTTGTGGATGTCGGGTTCAAGGAGATTGAAATCGGATTTCCGGCCGCGTCGGAGACGGAGTACGAAATCCTCCGCGCGCTGATTGAGCAAAACCGGATTCCGGACGACGTGACCATTCAGGTGCTGGTTCAGGCAAGGCCGCATTTGATTTATAAGACCTTTGAAGCGATCAAGGGCGCGAAGAACGTCATCGTCCATTTTTATAATTCCACCTCCACTTTGCAGCGCAAGGTGGTTTTCCGCACCGACATGCAGGGCGTGATCGAGATTGCCGTGGAGGGCGCAAAGCTGATCAAGGAACTCACCGACGAGGAAATCGGCAAGAGCGGCGCGAATATCCGCTATGAATATTCCCCGGAAAGCTTCTCGGGGACCGAAATCGACAATTCCGTGCTGATCTGCGAAAAGGTGATGGAGGTGCTCGGCTCCACGCCGGAGAACAGGCTGATTCTGAACCTGCCCAATACGGTCGAGATGAGCACCCCGAACTGCTACGCCGACCAGATCGAATATTTCTGCCGGCATCTGAAAAACCGCGAAAGCGCCATGATCAGCCTGCACCCTCACAACGACCGCGGCACCGCCACGGCGGCGACCGAGCTGGGCCTGATGGCGGGCGCGGAAAGGGTGGAGGGGACCCTTTTCGGCAACGGAGAACGCACCGGGAACGCGGATGTGATGGTGGTCGCCATGAACATGTACTCCCAGGGAGTGGACCCCGGACTCGATTTCTCCAACATGCGCGCCGTTCAGGAGGTCTTTGAAAAATGCACGAAGATGAAGATCCACGAACGCCATCCCTATGTGGGCGATCTGGTGTTCACGGCGTTTTCCGGCTCCCATCAGGACGCGATCAAAAAGGGCGTCGAGTATATGGCGAAAAACGGCGGCGGCTACTGGCAAGTGCCGTATCTGCCGATCGATCCCGCCGACGTCGGCCGCGAGTACGAGCCGATTATCCGCATCAACAGCCAGTCCGGCAAGGGCGGCGCCGCGTTTGTGATGCAGCAGAGCTTCGGCTACGAGCTGCCCAAGGCGATGCATCCCGAATTCGGTACGATGGTCAAGGCCGCCTGCGACGAAGCGGGCCGCGAGCTTCAGCCCGATGAGATTTTCGGCATTTTCCGCAGGGAATTCCTCGAAGTCAACGCCCCGTACAATCTTAAGCAGTATAAGCTTTACGAGGAAAACGATATCAGCGGGGACACACAGGTCCATTTCGACGGGGTGATCCGCTTCCGGCACGAGGACCATGCCATCAGCGCCAGCGGGAACGGGCCTGTCAGCGCATTCTTTAACGCGCTCAAATCCGTCGGAATCACCGACTATCAGTTTGTTTCCTACCGCGAGCACGCCGTTTCCGGCGGCGCGGACAGCAAGGCGGTTTCCTATATCCAGCTGACCGCACCGGACGGCAGCCCGGCCTTCGGCGTAGGTGTCGACAACAACATCAGCCTTGCTTCCATCAAAGGCATCATCTGCGCGATCAACCGCACGAAGAATGCCGCCGTAAAAGAATCTTAAAGGGGGAACCACAATGAAAAGCTATCAAATCGTCCTGCTGAAAGGCGACGGGATCGGCCCGGAGATCGTAACCCAGGCCGTAAAGGTATTGAACCGCGCCGCCGGCCGGTTCGGATTTACCATTTCCTATGACGAAGCGCTTCTGGGCGGCTGTGCGATCGACGCGGCCGGGGTGCCGCTTCCGCCGGAAACGGTTGAAAAATGCAAAGCCGCCGATTCCACGCTGCTCGGCGCGGTCGGCGGCCCCAAATGGGACACGGTGCCAGGTAATCTGAGGCCGGAGGCGGGCTTGCTGGGCATCCGCGGCGCGCTTGGACTTTTCGCCAATCTGCGCCCCGCCAGAATTTTTGAGCAGCTGCGCTCGGCTTCCCCCCTGAAAGCGGAGATCATCGGCGACGATCTGGATATCATGGTGGTGCGGGAGCTGACCGGGGGCATTTATTTCGGCGAGCGGGGCCGCAGGACGGTCAATGGCTCCGAGGCCGCGTACGACACCGAAATGTACTCCGTGCCGGAAATCGAGCGCATTGCGCGCGTGGCCTTCCGCATGGCACAGAAGCGCGGCGGCAGGCTTTGCAGCGTAGACAAGGCCAACGTGCTGGAATCCTCCAGATTGTGGCGCGCAACGGTTGAAAGAATCGGGAAAGAAGAGTATCCTGATATAGAGCTGTCCAATCTGTATGTGGACAACTGCGCCATGCAGCTTGTCCGCGACCCGAAGCAGTTCGACGTGATCGTCACCTCCAACCTCTTCGGCGATATCCTTTCCGATGAAGCGTCCATGATCAGCGGCTCCATCGGGATGCTGGCCTCCGCCAGCCTGAACGAGGGGAAATCCGGCCTGTACGAGCCCATCCACGGTTCCGCGCCGGACATTGCCGGGACGGGAAAGGCCAACCCGCTGGCGACCATTCTTTCCGCCGCAATGATGCTCCGTTATTCGCTGGACGAACCGCAGGCGGCACAGGCGATCGAGGACGCCGTATCCGAAGTGCTGAAAACGGCCCGTACGCCGGACATCTATACGGAAGGGACGCGGCAGGTCACCTGTGAGGAAATGGGCGATTTGGTCTGCGGATTGCTGTAAATCCTGTTGTAATTTGTATTATTATTAATTTATTATACAAATAGTATTATATTGAACCGGAAAACGAAATCTTTTTTAAAAATTGCCAGCGTATGGGAGCGGGAAAATGCACGGAACAGAGGCTTTGACATTTAAAAAGGGACTGAAGGACGGACTGCCGATCTGCCTGGGGTATCTCAGCGTTTCCTTCACGTTTGGGATGATGGCGACGCAGGGCGGGCTGCCGCTTTGGGCGGTGATGCTGATTACCATGAGCAACATGACCAGCGCGGGGCAGTTTGCCGGGACCGAGCTGATTTTGTCGGGCGGGCATTACATAGAGATTGTCGTAACCACTTTTGTCATCAACATCCGCTATATGCTGATGTCCCTTTCCCTTTCCCAAAAAGTGGACGGTGCCATGACCTCTTTGCAGCGGCTGGTCCTTTCCTTCGGCGTGACCGATGAAATTTTTGCCGTCGCCATGAAGCAGGACGGAAGTGTCGGCGCGCGGTATCTTCTGGGGCTGATTCTGACGCCGTACACCGGCTGGACGCTGGGGACCCTGCTCGGCGGCACCGCCACCGGCCTGCTGCCGGTTAGCGTCCGCACCGCGCTGGGCATCGCGATCTACGGGATGTTCATCGCCATTATCATTCCGCCCGCAAAGCATACGCGCCCCATTGCCTTGGCCATCGCCATCGCGGTGGTTTTAAGCTGTCTTTTCCGGTGGACGCCCTTCCTGAACCGGATTTCCGGCGGATGGGTCATCATCCTCTGTGCGGTGATCGCGTCGGCCTATGCCGCGCTGCGCTACCCTGTGGACGACCCGGAGGTGCGGGAATGAATTACCCGAGAATTTTGATCTGTATCTTCCTGATGGCGCTGGTCACCTATGTTATCCGTATGCTTCCGCTGGCGGTCTTCAGGAAGAAGATCCACAACCGCTTTATCCGGTCGTTTCTGGCTTATGTGCCTTACGCCGTGCTTGCGGCCATGACCTTCCCCGAAATTCTGTACTCCACGGGGAATCCGTATTCCGCGGTGTTCGGCCTTGCCGCGGCCCTCGTCCTTGCGTATCGGGATAAAGGCCTTCTTACCGTTGCGCTCGGTTCCACCGCCGTCGTTTTTGTTGTGGAACAGGTCATGAATTTCTTTTCATAATAAAATGCCGCTGCGACATTGCAGCGGCATTTTATGATGGTATCAGTATCCGAATTTCCCGTTCAGGGATTCGTCGTTGTCCACCCATTCCTGCACATAAACGGAGGAGAAGGTGTTTTTCGTGTTCCGCGCGACCACGCGCGTGATACCGGCGTTGATAATCAGCCTTTTGCACATGGAACAGGGGGAAGCGTTTTCCACATATCCGCCCGTCTTGGCGTCCTTTCCCACCAGATACAGCGTGCTGCCGATCATATCGCGGCGGGGGGCGCTGATAATGGCGTTGGCCTCCGCGTGGACGGAGCGGCAGAGCTCGTAGCGTTCCCCGCGCGGAACCCCCAGCGTTTCGCGCACACAGACGCCGGTATCGATACAGTTGCGGCGGCCGCGGGGCGCCCCCGTGTATCCGGACGATACGATCTCGTCATGCTGGACGATGATCGCGCCGAAATTCCGGCGCAGACAGGTACCGCGCTCCGACACGGTTTCAGCGATATCAAGGTAATAATTTTCTTTGTCCGTACGGTTCATTTTCATGCCTCCCAGTCTTTTATGATAGCAATTCCATTTCAGTTTGCGAGCCAAAACACGTTCCTCCCCTGCCGAAGGCAGGGGAGGAACGCAACCTTGTTGCGGAATCAACCGGAAATGTTATAGTAATCCTATCATATTGTATTTTCGACAGATAATCAATGGAAATGTGACAATTTGTATGATATAATCAGGAAATAAAAGAGTAAGCTAAAAGATAATGGGGACAGGAAATGGATTTATCGGATATCAGAGTCATTAAGAATATACTGGCGCGCCACGGCTTCCACTTTTCCAAATCGCTGGGGCAGAATTTTCTGATCAACCCGGACATCTGCCCGCGCATGGCGGAAGAGTGCGGCGCGCAAAAGGGAGTCGGCGTGCTGGAAATCGGACCGGGCGTGGGGGTGCTGACCGCGGAGCTCGCCAGGCGGGCGGACAGGGTGGTTTCCGTAGAGCTGGACAAAAGGCTGCTGCCGGTTCTGGACGACACGCTTTCCGGGTACCGCAATGTCAAAATCGTGAATGAAGATATTTTAAAGGCCGATCTCAGGAAGCTGATCGAAACCGAATTTTCGGGCGGAGAAGTAGCCGTTTGCGCGAATTTGCCTTACTATATCACTTCGCCGGTCATCATGCGGCTTCTGGAGGAACGGCTGCCGATCCGCTCCGTGACGGTCATGGTGCAGAAGGAAGCGGCGGAACGCCTTTGCGCCCCGCCGGGGACCCGTTCCTGCGGCGCTGTAAGCGCGGCGGTGCGTTACTTCGCCGAGCCGGAGGTCCTTTTTGAAGTGAACCGGGACAACTTTTTCCCGCCGCCAAACGTCGATTCGGCGGTCATCCATCTGAATATCCGCAAAGAGCCGCCGGTGAAAATCAACAGCGAAAGGGACTTCTTCGCCCTTGTCAAAGCGGCTTTCGGCCAGCGGCGCAAAACGGTGCTCAATTCCGTTTCCGCCGGGCTTTCGCTGGACAGGGCAGTGGTAGACGCGGCGCTGGAAAGGGCGGGAATCGCCCCGAACGCGCGCGCGGAACAGCTTTCCATGGAGCAGCTCGCGGCGCTGTCCAACGAAGTATTTTTGTAAAATAAGGGAGGGCTTTTTATGAGCGACGGAAAACTTGCGGTCCTGTTTTTTGAAGCCGGCATCGTACTGACGCTGATTTCCATGGTGCTCGGTCCGTTTGAAATTACCGGGTGGGCGCTCGCCACCGCTTCCGTGGCCTGTTTTGTCGCGCTGGCCGGGATGTATCTTGCTTTCTGCAGCTGGAACGAGCCCGACGAGGAAGAGCCGCCGGAGGAGCCCCCTGACACAGAGGCGCATGAAAAATAGGATTTCAAGATAAAAAACCGGAAGCGATGCATTACGCTTCCGGCTTTCTAATATTAATAAACAATCGCGCCGTATTTCGCCGCGAGCGGCTCGATCAGGTCGGTTTCGATCGGGCAGGCGGAATCGACGATCAGCCGGCCCTGAAAATACCGGAGAGCCGCGTCGAGCACCGGCAGGCTGTCACAGTACACGGCAATGGGCAGGCGCGTCATCGTGCTGTTTTCGCTCAGCAGCATCGCGTCGTCCAGACTGTTGACCTTCACCAGCGCCGCGGTAACCTGCTCGTCGTCCAGGTCGATCAGGTCTTCGCCGAGCGAGCTGGTACAGGCAATCGGTTCGCTGAATACGATGTCGTCCCCCAGGAAAAACGCTTCCCGTTCATTTGCGGCGGCGTAGCAGTCCGGTTCTTCCGGAATGACCGGCGGGCCAAATTCCTTTGCCACCTGCGCCAATGCTTTCAGATGCTCCACGGTACAGCCGCAGCAGCCCCCGACAATCCTCGCCCCCGCTTCCATCAGCCCGCGCATCCGGGCGGCGAATTCATCAGGGGAGAGGTTTCCGCTGTTTTCCGGAGAATTCCACATGGGTACCCCGGTGCTCGGCTTGGCGATGATCGGAACGCTGATATGCGGGGCGACCTGTTCCACGTGCTCCAGCATGTGCTCCGGCCCAAAGGAGCAGTTCAGGCCGATGGCGTCCGCCCCCATGGCCTGCAGAGTGATGACCGCGGGCAGAAGGCTTCCTCCCGTGAGGGTGTGCCCGCTTTCATCCACGGTGATGGTCACGAAAACCGGCAGATTGGTCGTTCTTGCGGCAAGCACCGCCGCACGCATGTCGGCGAGCGAGGTCTGCGTTTCGATCGCGATAAAATCGACCCCCGCGTCGTCCAGCGCACGGATCTGTTCGCGGTAAATGTCATAGATGTCGTCAAAATCCGATTCGCCGAACGGCGGTACGAACAGGCCGGTGGGGCAGACGTTCCCGCCCACCAGCACCCCGGCGGGCTTCGCAACGCTTTGGGAAAGCGTTACCAGCTTCTGATTGATGTCCGCGACTTCCGCTTCCAGACCGTAGCCGCTCAGGCAGGCCCGGTTCGCGCCAAAGGTCGGCGCATAGACCGCCTGCGCGCCCGCTTCGATAAAGCCGCTTTGCAGCTTTGTGAGCTTTTCGGGATTTTCCAGAATCCATTTTTCCACACAAACGCCGCCCGGCATTCCGGCGGCGGCCAGGTTTGTGGCCGTAGCGCCGTCCAGCAGCAGGGGAAGATGAAAAAGGAAACTCATTTGTTCTTCATTGCTCCTAACATGTTCAGCCTGCTTACATGCTCTCCGGCGCCGAAATCTTAAACATGGAAAGCACGTTGCAGATTACAGTGGAAACCGCGCCGCACAGGTACATCCTGGCGGCGGTCAGACCTTCGTTTTCGCCTTTTACACGGCATGCGTTATAGAATTTATGGAAGAGCGTGGCCAGCGTAATGACGTAGCGGGTGATTCTGGCGGGATCGTAGTCCTGCGCCGCCGCCACAATTTCCCCGGTGAAGGAGGAAAGATGCCGGATCAGCTCAATTTCCTCTGGCTCGGTCAAAAGCGCGAGCTCCTCGTCGGTGCAGCCGCGCGGGAGGATTCCCTCGGCGGCGAGCGCCTTGAAGATACTGCAGATTCTTGCCCTGGCGTACTGCACGTAATAAACCGGGTTCTGGGCGTCCTGCTGGACGGCCAGATCAAGGTCGAAATCCATCTGGGAATTGGCTTCCCTCATGTTGAAATAGAACCTTGCGGCGTCCACCGGCACCTCGTCGAGCAGGTCGGCCAGCTGGATCGCTTTGCCGGTACGCTTGCTCATGCGCACGACTTCCCCGCCCTTTACGAGCCTTACCAGCTGAATCAGCACGACGTCCAGCTTGCTTCCGTCCAGCCCGACCGCGTCCATGGCGCCCTTCATTCTTGCCACGTGGCCGTGGTGGTCGGCGCCCCAGACGTCGATGCAGCGGTCAAAGCCGCGCTTTGCGAATTTGTTTCTATGATAAGCGATATCCGCCGCGAAATAGGTTGGATTTCCGTTCTGCCGGACCAGAACCTCGTCCTTTTCCGCGCCGAAATTCGTCGCGCGGTACCAGAGGGCGCCGTCCTTATCGTAGGTCAGGCCCTTTTCCTTCAGAATCCGGATCGTTTCCTCCAGCTCGCCGTCGTTGTGCAGGCGGCTTTCCAGGAACCACTCGTCGTAAACGATCCCGTATTTTTTCAGGTCGGCCTGCATCCTGGCGATATTTTTCGGAAGCGCAAAATCCACCAGAGCCTTTTTCAGCTCCTCGGGGCCGGCGGCAACATAGCTGTCGCCGTGCTCTTCCGCGAATTCGGCGGCCCTTTCGCGGATGTCGTCTCCGTGGTATCCGTCCTCCGGAAATTCGACGGCGTCATCGCCCTGAAAAAGCTGCAGGTAGCGCGCGGCAAGGGAAGCGCCGAATTTTTCGATCTGGTTTCCCGCGTCGTTTACGTAGAATTCGCGCCATACGTCGTAGCCGGCGGCGTCGAGAACCGCCGCAAGGCAGTCGCCCAGCGCGCCGCCGCGCGCGTTGCCCATATGCATGGGGCCGGTCGGATTCGCGGAAACGAACTCGACCATGATTTTTTCTTTTTTGCCAAAATCGCTGCGGCCGTAAGAAGCGCCGCTCTGCGTAATATCCTTCAGGACCTCCGAATAAAAGCGCTGATTCAGAAAGAAATTGATAAATCCGGGACCCGCGATTTCAAAACGGTCGAAAAATGTGCCGTCCAGCACGATATGCTCCGTGATCAGCTGCGCGATTTTCCTGGGGGCTAAACGGAACGCCTTGGCGGATACCATGGCCGCGTTGGTTGCCCAGTCTCCGTGGCTGCGGTCGGCGGGCACCTCAATGGTAAAAGGGGGCGTTTCCCCCTGGGGCAGACCACCGGCGGCCTGTGCCTTTTCCACCGCGCGGAGAATTGCGTTTTTCAGTTCACTGGTCGCCTGCAACACTATTTTTGACATCTTTGTTATTTGCCTCCTTGACCGTAATGAAGAGTTCGTTTAAGCTCGATAAATTGGAATTGATATCCAGCGTATAGTTGACTTCCAGATTTCCGCCCATTTCTCCCAGACTGGATTTTACCCTGCTGGTGAAAACACCAACCATCATATTTCCAAAGCCCGTGTCGTACTGGCAAAGGTGCCGCTTCCCGCTTTCCAGGATCAGGCGGGTGCTGTCGGCTCCGCCGCGCATCAGGGTCACTTTAGAGCTGCCGTCCACCTTCAGGACGGAGGTTTGCACCGAGTTGTTGTTGTCCGCGTCGTATTCCTTATACACGATATATTGGCTGTTGCCCTTTTTTACATACGAACCAAGGGTGGTCAGTTCGACTTCGCCGGTTTCGTTGTCTATTTTCTGTCGGCCTTTAATGGAAATCAGGTAGTTTTCCAGCATTTGTTTACTCCTTGTAATTTATTCGGTTCTTTATCTAAAATTAGTATAAATCAATATCCACATGGCTGACCTCGCGTTTGATATCTTTCCCGAGAAAGATGCCCGCGATCTGGGAAAAGCCCTCCATCCGGTCGCTGACATAGAACGAGCAGTCGCCGTCCGCGCTCCTGTCGCAGAGAAGCCCCTGTTTCCTCAGCAGGGCGGAGCAGTAAGCGGCGGTTTCCCGTCCGCTGTCTATCAGGGTCACGCCGCTGCCCATGACTTCGGAAATGATGTGCCGGATGATCGGATAATGCGTGCAGCCCATAATCAGGGTGTCGATTCCGGCTTCCCTCAGCGGAGTCAGGTAGCGCTGCGCGACCAGGCGCGTAACCTGCTCGTCTTCGGCGATCCACCCGTTTTCTACCAGCGGGACGAACAGCGGGCAGTCGCGGTCGAAAACCTCGATTTCGGGATTGATGGCCGCAAGCTCGCGGCGGTACGAACCGCTGCGGATGGTCGCTGTGGTGGCAATGACGCCGACCTTGCCGTTTCCGGTGGCTTTCCCGGCCGCGGCCGCGGCCGGTTTCAGCACGCCGGTATAGGGCAGGGTCAGCTTTTCGCCGATTCCGGATGCAACCGAGCTGACGGTCCCGCACGCGGCGATAATCATTTTCACATTTTTGGATTCCAGAAACGCCATATCCTGTCCGGCGTATTTCATGATCGTTTCACGGCTTCGCGATCCGTAGGGAACGCGGCCGGTGTCGCCGAAATAAATGATGTTTTCGTGCGGCATGATGTGCAAGAGCTCTTTTACGGCGGTCAGCCCGCCCAGCCCGGAGTCAAAGACGCCGATCGGTCTGTTGTCCATTTCCATCGCTCCAAAATGATTTATTAATATTGTGTCCGGATTTCAAAGGAAAGAGACACCAGCCTGTCGAGCAGCTCGCTGTAAGGGACACCGGAAGCCTCCCACAGCTTCGGGTACATGCTGATGGAAGTGAAGCCCGGCAGGGTGTTCAGTTCGTTCAGAATGACCTCTTTGCCGCCGCGTACGAAAAAATCCACGCGGGAAAGTCCGGTGCAGCCCAGCATGTAGTAAGCCCTGCGGGCGGTGGAACGGATTTCTTCCATCACCGCCTCGTCGAGGTGCGCGGGGATATAGAGCTGTGAGGTTCCGGATTTATATTTGTCGTCGTAGTCGTAAAATTCAGCGGAAGCCGCGATTTCACCGACAACGGAAGCCTCCGGCTCCGCGTTGCCCAGCACCGCGCACTCGACCTCCTGGCCCGCAATGGCTTCCTCCACAACGATCTTGTCGTCCTCGCGCGCCGCCTTTTCCACCGCTTCGTCAAGCCCGGCCTCGCTGCTTACCTTGCTGACTCCCACGGAGGAACCCGCGTTTGCCGGTTTCACAAAAATGGGATATCCAAGCCTTGCGTCGATTTTCCGCTTGATTTTCTCGGCGCCGGTTTTGTATTTGTCCGCATAGAACCAAAGATAGTTTGCCTGATGGATGCCCGCCGCGGTCAGCAGCGTGTGGGTGACCGCCTTATCCATGCACACGGCGGAAGCAAGCGCGCGGCAGCCGACGAACGGGATCCCGCTCAGCTGCAGAAGCCCCTGCATGGTGCCGTCCTCTCCGTTTTTGCCGTGCAGGACGGGGAACACGCAGTCCACCTTGATCACGTCAAACCCCATTTTTCCGTCCACCACGATCCCGCGGATGCTTCTGTCGGGCGCGATGAACGCGGGCTGGTTGAGCGGGTCGCGCTCCCAGCGCCCGTCGGCGATTTCCTCCGGGGAGCCGCTGAACAGATACCAGCGTCCGTCCTTCGTAATGCCCAGGCAGACGATTTCATATTTTTCTTTCGGCAGGTTGTTGATGACCGATGCCGCAGAAACGCAAGACACTTCGTGTTCGGACGAGCTGCCGCCGAAAATAACGGCAATTCTCTTTTTATCCATAATCATATCCTCCAAAGCTCTGCTCTTTTTCTTATACTTATAATATACATAATCCTACAAATACATATCATACCACAAGGCTTTTAGCGGCGCAATCGGAATTTTATTAAATTGTATGGTGACAAAAAAATGTTTATGTAGTATAATTTATAAATATCGTGAGCCATACTATCTTTGGTTAAATAAAGAAGGAAAATACAGGCGCATACCGGGATTCCGCTCAGTGCGGACAAGCGGCGCGCGGAAATACAGATTCAGGAGTGATTTGTTTGGAGCAGAAGGCATTTGACCTGATTGCTGAAAAAGTCGGCGCGGTTTTAAACGGACAGGGATTCGTAAAGGCCGGTGAGGAACGGGAAGACGGTGGCCGTTCGGTGCTGTTTAAAGGGGAGAATACCGCCTACAGTATTCTCTATCATCAGGACAAAAAGCGCTTTGAGCTTCGAACCTGCGATGCCGAGGACGGGGAGCCGGACTTAAAGTGGAAGTCCATTTCCATCTGGCTTTTTGACCCCGAGGCCGACAGCCTGACCGAGGCCGACAGCATTGTGAACGACTTTATAGAGACCATAGAGGGACCGAAGCGCGTGGCGGCGGCCAAAACGAAAAAAAAGCGCAAGAAAGACGACGAAAACAATGCCGACCCGGTGTTTTTCTTCAACCGCTTCGTCGGTATTTTCCCGGAGCTGAAAGAGGAGCTCAACGGCGAAAGAAACCGGTACGAGGAAGTGCGCGCGATTCATTTCGCGAAGGAGCATCTGGTGCCGAAAATCGACGCGCTCTGCGCGCAGGGAACAAAAACGGACAGCATCAAGCGCTGCTGCGACCTTCTGAACGACATGTACGCCAACGGCGACATGGACGTGCGCTCCATGATTACGATCGTGGTGCTGAACGGCGTGAGCGGACGGGCGGCGGAGAATATGAAGCCGATGTTCAGCGACGATCTGAAAAAAGGCTACGCCGCGGGGCTGAAATTCAAGGGGAAAGTGGTAAAGCCCGAAAAGAAAAAGAAAGAAAAGAGATTTGTCGCGGCCAATCTGAACGACATGAAATAGAGGCGGGAAATCGGAGCGGGCAAAATCCGCTCCGTTTCGTAAAAAAAACTTGACAGATTCCACACGAGATGCTATGATGTTTATACCTCATAAAGGGGTTATTTTTTTGCGCCCTTTTAAGAGGGAGGCTGAGGCCTTAAAAAAGGCCTAAATATTTTTCCGTATAACGGGAGGTGCCGTCATGAGAGTTAAAATCACATTAGCCTGCACTGAGTGCAAACAGCGCAACTACAACACGATGAAAAACAAGAAGAATGATCCGGACAGGCTTGAGATGAACAAGTACTGCAGATTCTGCAAGAAGCACACTCTTCACAGAGAAACGAAGTAGCCGGACGGAGGGACGAAGAATGGCAGATACAAAAAAAGAGAACTTTTTTGCGAGAACGGGCAAAAACGCTTCCAAGTTTTTCCGCGACTGCAAAAATGAGGTAAAAAAGATTGTATGGCCCACACCGCAGGCGGTATTCAGGAATACCGGCGTCGTTTTGGCAACAATATTTCTGATCGGCCTGTTTATCTTTGGACTCGACACGTTGCTCATGAACCTGCTTGGGTTGATTATGAATGTTGCAAAGTAGGATAAGCGGAGGAAATTACAATGCCTGAAGACGCAAAATGGTATGTTGTTCATACCTATTCCGGGTATGAGAACAAGGTAGCCTCTAATCTTGAAAAAACTGTGGAAAACCGTCAGCTTCATGATTTGATTCAGGAAATCCGCGTGCCGACGGAAACTGTTACGGAAATCAAAGATAACAAAAGGCGCGATGTCGAGCGCAAGATTTTTCCCGGTTATGTTTTGGTGAAGATGCTCCTAACCGATGAGTCGTGGTATGTTGTCCGCAACATCAGGGGCTGTACGGGCTTTGTCGGCCCGTCGTCCAAGCCCATCCCGCTCACGGATGAAGAAGTGGCGAAGCTGGGCGTTGAACAGAAGGAAATCGAGGTTTCTTACAGCGTCGGCGATTCCGTACACATTATCGACGGCCCGCTCGAGGGCTTTGTCGGTACTGTCGAAGAAGTTGACGCCGACAAAAACCGCGTCCGCGTAACAGTATCCATGTTCGGGCGCGAAACACCGGTTGAGCTTGAACTGAATCAGGCTGAAGCGATGGAATGATATTTCACGGTAATTTGCGGGCGACCGCTGATTATGAGGGGGCACTGCCCCTGTGGGAGGAACGGATAAACTCAAAGCATCCGCTCCGCCATCTACCACGAATTTTGGAGGTGCAAACAAATGGCTCAAAAGGTTACGGGCTTGATTAAGCTCCAGATACCTGCTGGCAAGGCTACCCCGGCGCCGCCTGTAGGACCGGCTCTCGGTCAGCACGGCGTCAACATCATGGCGTTTACAAAGGAATTCAACGAGCGTACGAAAAATGACGTAGGGCTGATTATTCCTGTCGTCATCACCGTTTATGCGGATCGTTCGTTTACCTTTATCACCAAGACCCCGCCCGCTGCCGTCCTGATTAAAAAGGCCTGCGGTATTGAGAGCGGTTCCGGTGAACCGAACAAGAAAAAGGTAGCGAAGATCACACGCGAGCAGGTCAGAAAGATAGCTGAGACAAAAATGCCCGATTTAAATGCGGCTTCCGTTGAGACAGCCATGAGCATGGTTGCCGGCACGGCGCGCAGCATGGGCATTGAAGTCGTAGATTGACACCCGGGTGGGAGGAACTTTTCTACTCCGATTTTACCACTCAATAGGGAGGAAAACCAATGAAACACGGTAAAAAATACGTTGAAAGCATGAAGCTTGTCGACCGTACGAAGCTTTACGATGCAAACGAGGCCCTTGACCTCTGCGTCAAGACCGGGACATCCAAGTTTGACGAGACCGTTGAGGTCCATGTCAAGCTGGGCGTAGACAGCCGCCACGCCGACCAGCAGGTCCGCGGCGCGATCGTACTGCCGAACGGAACCGGTAAAAAGGTCCGCGTACTGGCGATCTGCAAGGGTGACGCCGCCAAAGAGGCGGAGGCTGCCGGTGCCGAGTTCGTCGGCGCAGAAGAAATGGTACAGAAGATCCAATCCGAAAACTGGATGGATTTCGATATTTTGATCACGACTCCGGACATGATGGGCCTTGTCGGCCGTTTAGGTAAGATCCTGGGCCCCCGCGGCCTGATGCCGAACCCGAAAGCCGGTACGGTTACCCGCGAAATCGGCAAGGCGATTGCCGACGCGAAAGCCGGTAAGATCGAGTACCGGCTTGACAAAACCAACATTATCCACTGCACGATCGGCAAGGTTTCCTTTGGCGGACAGAAGCTGCAGGAAAATTTTGACGCCCTGCTCGGCGCAATCGTAAAGGCGAAGCCGGCCGCTTCCAAGGGCCAGTATATCAAGAGCTGCGTCGTAGCTTCCACCATGGGCCCCGGCGTCAGAATCAACCCGAATAAGGTTGGCGTCTGATTCCGAAAGGCTTGACAGACCGTACGGTCTGTGATAGTATAATATTCGCTGTTCTTTATTCCAAAGACAGCAGGCGCATTTGCTTAATGGGTTTTGCCCAGCCTGCCGAGGATAGAGGCCGATACGCATTGTTATGATGATGTATTTATGCCCTTTCCGCGGTCATGCGGGAAGGGCTTTTTCATTTTCCTGCGCGCCGCATTCCAACTGACGGAGGTGAATACATTTGCCAAGTGAGAAGATTTTAGAGCAAAAAAAGCAGGCGGTTTCCGCTTTGGCCGAGAGCCTGAAGGGTGCATGCACCGGTGTCATCGTCGACTATAAGGGCATCACGGTCGCTCAGGACACAAAACTCCGCAAAGAGCTGCGTGAAGCGGGCAACGACTACATGGTCGTCAAGAATACTCTGCTGCGTCTTGCGTTGAAGGACGCCGGGATCGACGGCCTCGACCATGTTCTTGAAGGCACGACCGCTCTGGCAATCAGCAAGGACGATTATGTCTCCAGCGCGAAGATCCTCGCTAAATTTGCTGAAACCAGCAAAACATTTGAGCTCAAGGCCGGATTTGTCGACGGCGGCGTTATTGACGCCGACGGAGTCAAAGAACTGGCTGCCCTGCCTTCCAAAGAGGTTTTGGTCGCAAAAGCTCTGGGCGGCTTGAACGCTCCCATTACGGGCTTCGTTACTGTGCTGAGCGGCACAATGAAGGGCTTGGTCGTCGCTTTGAACGCAATCGCGGAAAAGCAGGCTGCCAACGCATAAGGTTTCCTGAAAATAAAAATTTTGGAGGTAATTCACAATGTCTGATAAAGTTGTAAAATTAATTGAAGATGTAAAATCCCTGACTGTTCTTGAGCTTTCCGAGCTCGTAAAGGCTCTGGAAGAGGAGTTCGGCGTATCCGCCGCCGCTCCGGTTGCCGTTGCCGCCGCCGCTGCTCCGGCTGCCGCTGCTGCTGAAGAGAAGACGGAGTTCGACGTCGTCCTGAAGGCTGTCGGCCCCAATAAGATCCAGGTCATCAAGGTTGTCCGCGAGATCACGGGTCTTGGCCTGAAAGAAGCAAAAGAGCTCGTTGACGGCGCACCGAAGGCTGTTAAAGAGGGCGCTTCCAAGGACGACGCGGAAGCCATCAAAGCAAAGCTTGCCGAGGCTGGCGCAGAAGTCGAAGTTAAATAATTTCACTTCCAATACAAACCGCCCCGCTGTTTAAACAGCGGGGCGGTTTTCTGTAATTCCATAAAGGAGCCCCCGGCGTCGCCGGGGGCTCCGATTTGCTCTCTGATCACATTTTCCTGTATTTCTTTACTCTGCGCAGGTTCTTCTTTTTACGGTTGTAGATCAGCGCAAGGATAATGTAGATGATGACCAGCAGAACGATCACCGCCGCGATGACGATGAACCAGCCGGAAGTGAAAATGGCCTTGACGGTATTGGCGGAATGCAGCAGCTCGCTGCGCTCGACGCTTTCCGAGGCCACCAGGTTGACGGTCGTCAGCTTCTGGTTGGCGTAGCTGAGGGTTGCCGTCCCGATGACCTGCCCCTTCTTGACGGGCGCAGTGACGGCGTCGGGGATGTTCTTGGTGATGATGACGCTGCTTGCCGACACGTTCGCCGGCAGCATCGCGGAATAATCCTTCTCAGCCACAAGCAGCAGCTTATCCTGGTTCCAGGCGTCCTTCAGCTTGACCTCGCCGATGGACTCCTCGCTGTTCAGTATATTTTTCAGCTCCAGATTTTTAAACGCCCACTGGTAAAGCTTTTTGGAATCGACCAGTTCGCCGCGCGTTTTGATCTGCTTGCCGTTCGCGTCTACGGACGGCGCGCCGAGCGCGACGCACAGGTAGCTGTAGCCCTCCGCGGTGGCGGAAGAAACCAGACAGTAGCCGGACTCGTCGGTGTGGCCCGTTTTAATGCCGCGCGCGTACTGGTAATAATACTGGCTTCCCGTGTTTTTATCGATCAGCAGGTTGGTGGTGGAAAGGGTGCGCAGGGTCCCCGCCTCCGGACCGCCCACCGGTTTGTAGGAAGCGCGCGCCTGTGAGGTGATCTCGGTAAAATGCGGCAGGGTCATCGCGTATTTCGTCATCAGGTAAAGGTCGTGCGCCGTCGTGTAGTGGTTTTCATCGTGAAGGCCGTGCGGGTTGGTGAAGTGCGTGCCGGTACAGCCCAGCTCCTTTGCTTTCGCGTTCATCATATCGACAAAGGCGTCGATATCTCCCTTTCCCACATAGTCGGCCAGAAACAGCGCTGCGTCGTTTCCGCTCGGCACCAGCATGCAGTTCATCAGCTGAAGGGCGGTCAGCTCGTCGCCGACCTTGATGTTGGACATGGAGCTGCCCGTTCCGAGAAGCGTGTCCATGACTTCTTTGGTGATCGTTATTTTCGTCCCTTCCAGGTCCTTAATATGTTCGCTGGCAACGATAAAGGTCATGATTTTGGTGGTGGAAGCGGGCTCGCGGCGCTCGTTCGCGTTTTTCTGATAAACGACGGTGTCCGTGTCCAGATTGACCAGCTCAACGGCGGCGCAGTTCGGTTCAAAATCAATATTGAAGGTGGCTGCGGCCGCCCTGACGGGCGAAAACAGAACCAGAATCAGAAGGATGGAAACAGACAGGAATTGGCGCGTTTTTTTCATGGAACTTTTTCCTCCGATGTGATATTATATGTGTAAAGTTTGATATTATCAGGGGTGTACAGACCTGTAGATTAGTATAACAGCATTTCTGCAAAAGATAAAGGGCAGTTTGGAAATGTAATGAAATTGTAAGATTTGATGGGGGAATCACAGTGATTTACATAACAGGGGATACTCACGGCGAAATATGTCGTTTTGACTCGGGCAAGGCCAAAAAGCTGAAGAAAGGGGACACGCTGATTGTATGCGGCGATTTCGGCTTTCTCTGGGACGGCGGCCCGAAAGAGGAGAAGAATCTGAAGAGGCTGGGCAAGAAAAAATACAACCTTCTTTTCCTTGACGGAACCCATGAAAATTTCGATTTGCTGGAGCAGTATCCCGTGACGGAGTGGAACGGCGGCCGCGTGCAGAACATCAGCGGCAACCTGTATCACCTCATGCGCGGACAGGTCTATACCCTGGAAGGGAAGAAGCTGTTCGTGTTCGGCGGCGGGGAAAGCACGGAAAAGCAGATGCGCGTCGCCGCGGGGAAATGGTGGGAGCGCGAAATGCCGAGCATGGAGGAAATGCGCGAGGGCGTCAGGAACCTTTCCGCGGTTGATATGTCGGTGGACTATATCCTGACTCACGAACCAGCCCCAAGGGTGATGTCCCATACGGTGAATCCCAGGGAAAGCACCAATCAGCTGGAGGCATATTTCGAGCAGCTGGTCAAGCAGGTCAAATTCGAGAAGTGGTTTTTCGGCTCCATCCATATCGACCGGAAAATCACCGCCAAAAATTACGCGGTGTTCAACGACATGATCCCGGCGGAGCCCCCGCAATACAAGAGATTCCGATCATAGCGGCTGGCAGGACAGATTTGCGGCGGAAAATGATATACAAAGAGACGATCTCAGCAAAGTGCGCCTTGAAACGGATTCACCGATCAAGGCGCATTTTTATGCAATATTTTTGCTGGAGCCATTTTTCAACAGCCGCAGCCGGCGGATGCTTAATCCGCCCTGTTTTCAAACAGCTGTTTCACTTCCGCGCGCAGACCCCGGTGCTGCGTGGACTCCAGCTCGGCGTCCACGCTCAGGATTTCCCGCGCGACGGACTGGGCTTCTTTCAGCAGGTCCATATCATGGACCATGTCGGCGATCTTCAGCTCCGGCAGTCCGTGCTGCCTGTGGCCGAAGAAATCGCCGGGGCCGCGCAGCTTCAGGTCCTGCTCCGCGATCTGAAAGCCGTCGTTGGTCGCGCACATGGTTTTCAGCCGCGCGACGGCTTCTTCGTTCTGAGCGTCCGATATTAAAATGCAGGTGGATTTATATTTTCCGCGCCCTACGCGCCCGCGCAGCTGGTGCAGCTGGGAAAGGCCGTACCGCTCCGCGTTTTCGATCAGCATCACAACCGCGTTCGGCACGTCCACCCCGACCTCCACAACGGTCGTGGAAATCAGCACCGCGATGTTTCCCCGCGCAAAATCCGTCATAACGGTTTCTTTTTCCCCGGGCTTCATTTTTCCGTGAAGCACGCCGACCGGATAATCGGGAAGCCACCGGGTCCTTACTTTTTCGGCGTATTCGTTCACGCTCGCCATATCGTTCTGGCCTTCGTCGATCATCGGGCAGATGACGTAGCACTGTCTGCCTTCGTCGATATGCTTCCGGATAAAACGGAACGCCCTCAGGCGTTTATCGCCCGTAATGGCGTAGGTGTCTATTTTCTGCCGGCCGGGCGGAAGCTCGTCCAGAACCGAAATATCGAGGTCGCCGTAGATCATCAGCGCGAGCGTGCGCGGAATGGGGGTGGCGCTCATGACAAGCATATGCGGGTGGTCGCCCTTGGAGGCGAGAGCCGCGCGCTGCGCCACGCCGAAACGGTGCTGTTCGTCCGTGATCACCAGCCCGAGGCGCCGGAACGCGACGTCTTCGGAAAGAAGGGCGTGCGTACCGATGACAAGCTGAATTTCTCCGTTCAGCAGTTCCTGCCGAATCTCCCGCTTTTTCGCGGCCGGCATCGAGCCGGTCAGCAGCGCGACGCGCGTGTCCCGCAGCAGGGCGGACAGGGAAGCGTAGTGCTGCTGAGCCAGGATTTCCGTGGGCGCCATCAGCGCCGCCTGCATCCCGTTTCCGGCGGCACAGCAGCAAAGCGCCGCCGCGACCGCGGTTTTTCCGGAGCCGACGTCTCCCTGGATCAGCCGGTTCATCGGGAATCCGCTCATCATATCCGCTACGGCTTCTTTTACGGCCCTTCGCTGGGCCCGTGTGGGCTCAAAGGGGAGAAGGCCGTAAAAACGTTCGGAGCAGTCGTACTCAAGCTTCAGGGGGCTTACAGAGCGGCTGCGGCCCTTCAGCCGGAGAAGGCCCAGCTGAAGGATGAGCAGCTCTTCAAAAATCAGGCGCTTCCGGGCGGTTTCTACCGCCTCCATATTCTGCGGCAGATGGATGCTTTCCAGCGCGAACCGCAGCGGGCAGAGCCCGTACTTTTCCCGGATCGCTTCCGGAATTGGGTCTCGTATCCTGTCCGGCAGCAGACCGAGGGCGCTTCTGACCGCGTTTTCGATCATCCGGCTGGTCAATCCCAGCGTCTGATGATAAACGGGCCGGACGGGAGGGCAGACCGCCGCGCGCACAAATTCCGGCGTGGTCATTTCCCGTTTCAGGAAATTGGCGGTTACCTTTCCGTAAAATACATATTCCTCGTCCGCCTTCAGCATGGAAGGAATATAGGGATTGTTGAAATAGGTCAGCTCCATATCGCTTTCGCCGTCGGTGACCTTTACCTTGCAGATCATCATTCCGGCGCGGATTCTCGTTTCCTTCGGCCGTTCCAGAACGGTCGCCCGCACGGCGCAGGGCTCGTTCAGCGGAGCCAGGCGGATCGGATAAGGGCGGCTCAGGTCCTCGTAGGTACGGGGGTACAGACGCAGCAGAGCGCCGACGGTCGGCGCGCCGAGCTTTTCAAACAGCTTGGCACGCTTTTCGCCGACGCCCTTCAGGTCGCGGATATTTCTTTCAAATAAAGAACGCATCATTCAATGGAAACAATAAAATAATACACCGGCTGGCCGCCGTTGACGAGCGTAACCTCGGTTTCGTTGCCGACCCTGGCCTTAATCCGGTTGTAAGCCTCGTTTGCCTGTTCCTCCGTAACGTCCGCCCCGTAAATGATGGTAATGAACGAAGTGCCGCGGGTGATCATGGAGCGCGTCAGCTTGCTGCAGGTGTGGACGATATCTTTTTCGATCAGCTCCAGCTTGCCGTTGCTCAGGCCCAGAATGTCGCCCGCCTTGATTTTGTGTCCGCCGAATTCGGAGTCGCGCGCGGCGAAGGTGACGGAAGCGGTCGAGACGTTGGAAGCGGCCTCCATCATTGCGACGGTGTTTCCTTCCGTGCTTGCGTCCGGATCGTAGGCGAGCATGGCGGAAAGGCCCTGCGGGATCGTGCGGGTGGGCAGGACGATCACCTTGCGGTCGTTCACAAGCGGGATAGTCTGTTCGGCCGCCATAATGATATTCTTGTTGTTCGGCAGAACCAGAACGGTTTTTGCGGGAGTCGCCAGAATCGCGGCGAGAAGGTCGTTTGTGCTGGGATTCATGGTTTGTCCGCCGCTGACGACGTGCGTGCAGCCCAGATCGGTGAAAAGGGTTTTCAGACCTTCTCCGGCGGCAACTGAAATAAACCCGACCTCGTCGGCGGGCTCCACGGGTTCCAGGGAAGCCACGGCCTTTGCCTTGGCCTCTTCGTTTGCCTCCGCGGCCTTCCGGTGCTGTTCCTTCATGTTTTCTATTTTTACGGTCAGCAGCTGGCCGAACACCAGAGCCGACTGCAGCGCGTTGCCCGGTTCTTCCGTATGCACATGCACTTTGATAATGTCGTCGTCGTCCACCAGAACCACGCTGTCGCCGATGCCTTCCAGGTAGCCGCGAAGATCCTGCGGGTCTTTTTTGCATTCGGGGTCGCGTCCCACGATGAATTCGGTGCAATAGGTAAAGTTGATGACCTGATCGAACTCCGCAGCGGCGTTTCTGAAAAAGTCGGTTTCAGCCGCCTGCTCCTCGGGGGAGTCCGCCTCATTCATAATGATGGTACCGTCCTTAAATACGCTCAGCATTCCGTCCAAAATATAACAGAGTCCTCTTCCTCCGGCATCGATTACCCCCGCCTTTTTCAATACTGGCAGCAGCTCCGGTGTTTTTTCCAGCGCTTCGGCAGCGCCCTTGCAAATCGCGCTCCACACGTAAACGACGTCGTCGTCGATGGCCGCCGCCGCCTTGCCCTTTTCGCTGGCAACGCGGGAAACGGTCAGAATGGTTCCTTCCGTCGGCTTCATCACGGCCTTATAGGCGGCCTCTACGCCAATGCCCAAAGCGTTCGCCAGATCGGCGCCGCCGACCTCCTCCATTCCCTCAATGCCCTTGGAGAACCCGCGGAACAGAATGGAAAGGATGACCCCCGAGTTGCCCCTTGCGCCGTGAAGCATGGCGGAAGCCGCGGTGCGCGCGACTTCGCCCGCTTTGCCGTTGGTATTTTTCGAGAGCTCGCGGGAAGCGGAGCTCATCGTCATGGACATGTTGGTTCCCGTATCTCCGTCGGGAACAGGGAAGATGTTCAACTCATCGACCGATGTTTTATGCTTTACGATATTGTTAGCGCCTGATATTATAGCGTCTCTCAGGTCAATTCCATTTATCACCATTCAGCACTCCCTAAATTTCACTTATTGCATTACCTTATTTTTCATCTTAATATTATATCATAGTGCACAGGCAGATTCAATCTTAATTTCTCCCGGCCTTCCGGCGCGGCGGAGAAAGGGCATAGGGCGCCATAAAAAATATCCTCACATCATGTGAGGATATCAATACGGGCCGGTACTATCTGGGTTCAACAATCAATTTGATCGCCGTGCGTTCTTCATTGTCAATTATTACGCTGGCAAAGGCCGGGATGCAGACGACGTCGATTCCGGATGGGGCAAGGTATCCGCGTGCGATCGCAATGGCCTTAATTGCCTGATTGGCGGCGCCGGCCCCGACAGCCTGCAGCTCGACAGACCCTGTTTCGCGAATCACTCCTGCGACTGCGCCCGCAACGGAATTTGGCGCTGACTTTGACGATACTTTCAATATTTCCATAGGCCATCCTCCAGACTATGCAAAATCATAGTATCATCATAAAACGAAACACAAAGTTTTGCAAGTAGTATTTACCAAAAACATATAAATTATGAAAAAAAAACTGTAAAAACCAACGAATTGCTGTTATTGGATCTGAATCCGCTCCACAGAGACGGTTTTTCCGCTTTTTTCATCGATCTGAAACAGGGCGCACTCCATTTTACAGTCGCCCTCGGCCAGCGCAAAACGGACCGGCATTTTGGTCCTCATTTTCTCTATGACCAGCTCGGGCTTTACGCCGAGCACGGACTGGACGGGTCCCGTCATGCCCAGATCCGTGATATACCCGGTCCCCTGCGGAAGCACACATTCATCCGCGGTCTGAACGTGGGTGTGCGTGCCGAAGACCGCCGAAACGCGCCCGTCCAGATAATAGCCGAAGGAACGTTTTTCCCCGGTCGCCTCCGCGTGAAAGTCTACCAGCGTGATTTTAGGCATGTCCGCAAGCAGGCGGTCCGCCGTGTCGAACGGGGAGTCCAGGCTCTCCATGTAAACCGTCCCCATCAGATTGACGACGCCTACCTGGACCCGCCCCATGTCCACAATGCAGGCGCCCCTGCCGGGGACCGAGGACGGAAAATTCGCGGGACGGATCAGATATTCGCTGGAATCAAACAGCTCGTAGCTTTCTTTGCGGCGGAAGCTGTGGTTGCCGGCGGTGATCACGTCCACGCCGCTGTCATACAGGAACTGGACGGAAACGGGCGTCAGGCCGTTTCCGTCGGCGGAATTTTCACCGTTTGCAACGACCAGATCGATCCCCTTCATTTTTTTGAATACCGGAAGATGCTGGCGAAGAAAGCGGCAGCCGATGCTGCCGACAACGTCGCCGATTGCAAGAATATTCATTTGAAAGCCTACCTTCTTATGTGGATGCCCCCAGTGTTCCTGCGGGGCTCTTCTGTAATAAATTTATTGTAACAGTTTATTTTTATCAAGTAAATCCCTAAATACGCATTGACGCCGGTCCGGCTGCCGTCAAAAACAGGCCAAAGCGGTGAGAATTCCCAATAACAGAAGGGCGCGGAAGAAATGAATATGGGGAACAGCGAAAGCTGTTCCCCAAAAACTTCTCCCCAATGCGCCGAAGCGCCCTATATTACGCTCCGCCGCTGATGCGCCATCGCGTACGTCCCGTCCAGTTACTTCGCGTACTCGATCGCGCGGCTTTCACGGATTATGTTTACCTTGATCTGTCCCGGATATTCCAGCTCGTTCTCAATCTTGTTGCAGATGTCGCGGGCCAGAAGCACCATTTTGTCGTCGCTGATCATTTCGGGCTTTACGATGACCCGGATCTCTCTGCCGGCCTGAATCGCAAAGCAGCGTTCCACACCGTCAAAGGAAGAGGCGACTTCCTCCAGCTTTTCAAGCCGTTTGATATAATTTTCAAGGTTTTCACGCCTTGCGCCCGGCCTGGCGGCTGAAATCGCGTCCGCCGCCTGTACAATGCAGGCGATGACTGTTTTAGGCTCCACATCGTTATGATGCGCGTGAATTGCGTGGATAACGGTTTCGCTTTCCTTGTATTTGCGAGCCACGTCGACGCCGATGTCGACATGGGAACCTTCAATTTCATGGTCGAGCGATTTGCCGATATCATGCAGCAAACCGGCTCTGCGTGCGATTGTAGGATCCAAACCAAGTTCGGAAGCCATCACACCGGATAAAAAAGCAACTTCCAGCGAATGATTCAAAACATTTTGCCCGTAGCTGGTGCGGTAACGCAACCGTCCCAGCAGCTTGATCAGCTCGGGGTGGATTCCGTTCACTCCGGCCTCGATCACGGCACGCTCGCCTTCCTGTTTGATGGTGGCATCCACCTCGCGGCGCGCCTTCTCTATCATTTCCTCTATTCTTGCGGGATGAATTCTGCCGTCCGCAATCAGACGCTCCAGCGCAATGCGGGCTACCTCGCGGCGAACCGGCTCAAAACTGGAAAGGGTGATCGCTTCCGGAGTATCGTCAATAATCAGATCGACACCGGTCAGAGTTTCAATCGCCCGGATATTTCTTCCCTCACGTCCAATAATACGGCCCTTCATTTCATCGTTTGGCAGCGGAACAACGGAAATGGTGGCCTCCGCCACATGATCCGCCGCACAGCGCTGAATTGCCATCGAAATGATTTCCCGCGCGGATTTGTCGGCGTCTTCCTTGGTCTGCTGTTCAAATTCCATCAGCTTGACGGCCTTTTCATGGGTGAGCTCGTCTTCCAGATTCTTCAGCAGATAATCCTTCGCCTGATCCACGGTGAATCCGGAAATCCGCTCCAGCATATCAAACTGGCTTTTCTTTACGGCTTCCGCTTCGGCAAGCCTTTCATCCGCCTGTTTGTTTTTATTGGTCAGGATTTCGTCTTTCGCTTCCAGACTTTCCATTTTTTTATCCAGAGTTTCTTCCTTCTGCTGGATGCGGCGTTCCTGACGCTGTACTTCTTTTCTGCGTTCGTTCAGCTCGCGTTCCGACTCGTTTCTCAAACGGTGGATTTCGTCCTTGCCCTCTAAAACAGCTTCCTTCTTTTTGGCTTCGGACGATTTAATCGCGTCGCTGATGATTCTTTTGGCTTCCAGCTCGGCGGAACCGATGGTAAACTCGGCCTGCTTTTTCCGGTGGGCGATTCCGCCTAAGAAAGCAATCACACCTGCAATCACCGCGCAGACCAGCGCGATGATGATACATGTTAGCAAACTAACAGTGGCTGTGGTCAATTGTTGGCACCTCCTTGTCTTTCTTACTTTTTCAATATTTTAGTTTAAAATTAATTAAGATGGGTGCGTTAAGCCCATGAATGCATATAGGTGCATCTTATTCATAATTGTATTACTTCTGGTACCCTAATGTCAAGAAATATCGCTTGCAATCGATACAAACTGTTCATATTATTTAAGGACGATCGTTGTTTCAGTCACATGATCCGAAAAAAATCTGTATAATGTCAACAAATCCGCCGGCTATCCGTTGACAAGCTCCGCGGACGGTGCTAATATAGACAATATATAAGAATATGTAAAAAATGTTGACGAGGAAGCCTTTCCACCGTGCAATTGCGGCAGAGAGCGCATGCAGCAGCTGAAAGCGTGCGCGCAGTTTGGCAGAAAGGACACCGCCTCCGAGTGCGTGCCGAACGCAGATTGCCAAAGGCATGCCGGGCAGCACCGTTACCTGCTGCAATGAGAGCGGATGATTCGTCCGCTGAAATTGGGTGGAACCGCGAGCGATAGCCTTGCCCCTTTTTGGGGTAAGGCTTTTTTTATTTGAAGGAGTGAAAGATATGGTAAAAGTAAAACTGAAAGAGGATGTCAGGGAGTTTGAAAACGGCATCACGGTGGCTGAAATTGCAAAGTCGATCGGCATGGGCCTGTACAAGGCCGCCTGTGTCGGTAAAATAGATGGAAAGGCAGTGGACCTGCGAACGCCCGTAACCGGCGACTGTGAGCTGGAAATCCTCACCTTTGACAGTGAAGAGGGCAAGAAGGCTTACTGGCATACCACCTCGCACATTATGGCGCAGGCGGTGAAAAGGCTGTTCCCCGGCGCCGGCTTCGCCATCGGCCCGGCAGTGGACAACGGCTTCTATTATGATATCGATCTGGAACATACCCTGACCCCGGACGATCTTCCGAAAATCGAAGCGGAAATGAAGAAGATCATCAAGGAAAATATCCCGATCGAGCGCTTTGAGCTAGATCCCGCCGAGGCGATCGAGCTGATGAGGAAGGAAAACCAGAAATACAAGGTGGAGCTGATCGAGGAGCATTCGGGCAAGGGGGAAAAGATCAGCTTTTACCGCCAGGGGGACTACACCGACCTTTGCGCCGGCCCCCATCTGATGAGCACGGGCTGCGTAAAAGCCGTCAAGCTCACGAACTGCACGGGCGCCTATTGGCGCGGCGACGCCAAAAATAAGATGCTGCAGCGCGTTTACGGCATCTCCTTCCCGAAAGCGTCCGAGCTGGACGCCTATGTGACCATGATGGAGGAAGCGAAAAAGCGCGACCATCGCAAAATTGGGAAGGATATGGAGCTTTTTACCATTATGGAGGAGGGTCCGGGATTTCCGTTTTTCCTTCCGAAGGGCATGGTGTTGAAGAATTTGCTGATCGATTACTGGCGGCAGATTCACCGGGAAGCCGGTTATCAGGAAATTTCCACGCCGATGATCCTGAACCGCAGGCTGTGGGAAAGAAGCGGCCACTGGGGCCACTATAAGCAAAATATGTACACAACGGTCATTGACGACGAGGACTATGCCATCAAGCCGATGAACTGTCCGGGCGGCATGCTGGTTTATAAGACGAAAATGCGTTCTTATAAGGACTTGCCGCTGCGTATGGGGGAACTGGGGCTTGTTCACCGGCACGAGCTTTCCGGCGCGCTGCACGGGTTGATGCGCGTTCGCTGCTTTACGCAGGACGACGCCCATATCTTCATGACCAAAGAGCAGATGAAGGATGAGATCAAGGGCGTTGTGCGCTTGATCGACAAGGTATATAAAACGTTTGGGTTTGAGTATCACATTGAGCTTTCCACTCAGCCCGAGGACTCCATGGGCTCAAAAGAAGACTGGGATATTGCGACAAACGCTTTGCGTGACGCCATCACCGAACTGGGGTACAGCTTTGCGGTAAACGAAGGGGACGGTGCCTTCTACGGTCCGAAGCTTGACTTCCATCTTACCGACTGCATCGGAAGGACCTGGCAGTGCGGCACCATTCAGCTGGACTTCCAGATGCCGGAACGGTTTGAACTGGAATATACCGGCGCGGACGGCGCAAAACACCGCCCGATTATGATTCATCGCGTTGTGTTCGGAAGCATCGAACGGTTTATCGGCATTTTGACGGAACAATACGCAGGGGCGTTCCCGCTGTGGCTCGCTCCGGTACAGGTGCAGGTTCTCCCGATTTCCGAGAATACCCGCGCTTACGCGCAGAAGATTTACGATCAGTTGAACGCCGCTGGTTTGCGCTGTGAAATTGATAACCGCAATGAGAAGATCGGATATAAGATCCGCGAAGCGCAGCTTCAGAAAATTCCCTATATGCTCATTATCGGGGATAAAGAGGCGCAGGAGGGTACCGTTTCCGTGCGCAGCCGCAAGGATGGCGATATTGGTTCTATGGCTGTTGATGCATTTGTTGCAAAAGCGGTCGCTCAGGTTGCTGAAAAATCAAAAGACTGATTTCCTTTTTGTTCGGGGCCGGATGGATCATCATCCGGCCTTTTCCTTTTGCGGGCCGGCCAACATAATCGGTTTTTATGTCAACCTGTGAAACTTTCTATGATTCCACCGTGTTCTTTCCACCGTTCATTGGATAAGTTGAAAAATGGGGAAAAATCCGGTTTTTGTGAGGTGAATATGTTGAAAACTCGGTTGAAAGTGTGGAAGAAATCACTTATTATGATATTTTAGAAATATTATGCCGCGATTTATGTAAAGTCAGACGATCGCGGAACATTTTCTTCCGCTTATGCAAAGAAATTTTGGGATTTCCATAAAATGCTGTTATATTTTGAAAATATTCCCATATGAAATCAAGTCGTTTCGGTCATGCGTTAAAATACACAATAAAAGCAGTGGGGCGGGGGCGAGAAATTGAGCAGGATAGTTTTGAGCCGGAAGGGATGGAAAATATTCTCCGTAGCCGCGCTGCTGGTTGCTTTCGCTATTTTTGGAGGCTCCTTTTTTTGGGCTAAAAATGTGAAAGAAAATTCGGTGGGGCCTTCTCCCGCCAGTATTACCGCGGAAATTATCAGTGAAATGCATTATTCCGATATGATTGAGGTCAGCCGGAATCAGCTGTCCAAGCATTACAGTATTCCCGACGGGATTATTGCCGACAGTTCGCTGTACATGAGCAAATCTTCCGACAGCGCTTCGGAAATCGCCTGTTTTTTGCTGACGGATAAATCAAAGTTTTCCGAATTGAAAGCCGCCGCCGCCAACCATATCAATTCCAAGGCCGCGGGTTTTAAAAGCCTGAACCCAGAACAGTACAATTTGCTGAAAAATTTTGTAATTGTGCAGCAGGGAAGATATGTTCTTGTCACCGTCGGCAATAAAGCTTCCACGAATGAAAAATTATTCGCCGAAATTGTGAAATGAATTTTCCACTTGATTCTTTAAAATTTTTATGATAAAATAATGCACATGCGGAAGTGGTTCAATGGTAGAACATCAGCTTCCCAAGCTGATGACGGGGGTTCGATTCCCCTCTCCCGCTCCAAAGCCAAGACGCCGACCCCAAAGGGCCGGCGTCTTGGTTTTTATAGAACGATGGTGGAATCGAACCCCGGCGCAAGTGCGGAGAAAAAGAGGGGTGGCCTGCGCACCGGGAAAAAAGCAGGGACTCGCGGAACGCGGGCGAATGTACGGCCACCCGATTCCCCTCTCCCGCTCCAAAGCCAAGACGCCGACCCCAAAGGGCCGGCGTCTTGGTTTTTATAGAACGATGGTGGAATCGAACCCCGG
>NZ_JBNLXQ010000002.1:0-158099 GCF_053840905.1 Caproiciproducens sp. | reverse complement strand
CGCAGGTGCGGAGAAAAAGAGGGGTGGCCTGCGCACCGGGAAAAAAGCAGGGACTCGCGGAACGCGGACGAATGTACGACCACTCTCCCGCTCCAAGACGAGGTAGCAAGATAATAACTCCGTACGTTTTCAAAAAGTGAACTGTGGAATGATAGCTCATTCAAGTTTTTTTGTTTTCTAATGGTAACGGAATTGCGTGGGGTCCAGGCTGCGGCGAGGATATATAAAGCTCCTCACATTCTCGTTGTGCCTCAATCAGGATATTGACAGCCTGTTCGGATGCCTGTAACATCTTCAAATACATTTCTTTATAATCTGGCATTCTATTCACCTAAAGTATATTTTAGAACAATATGTTCAAAATGTCAATAGAACAAATTGTTCTTATCTATACTGGTATCGGTGATATTAATGGAAAAATATAAGCGTATACGTTCTCTGCGCGAGGATGCGGATTTAACGCAGGAAAAAGTCGGCAGAGCAATCAATGTACCTCAGCGCAGCTATGCCTACTATGAAAGCGGTCAGCGGATGGTTCCACCGCACGTCCTTTGTGCTTTGGCGGATTTCTACGGTGTTAGCGTAGACTATATTTTAGGGCGTACCAACAATAAGAAAACCAACCGGTAGTTCAAGCCAAAACAGCAGTATAGTACCAGACACCATGTCTTTGTTTTTGTATCCCAAACCCACACGTTAGACGTGTAAGACAAATCTTACAGATTTGCTTTTTTCTCAAATCTGTGTTATACTGACTAACAGAATCAAATATAAAAGAACCGTCTTTAAGAAGGGCTTTTGGTATTGCGCTGATTGGCGTACTATAAAAAGCCCTTCTTTTTTACAAGACACCAAAAATTTTTTAGTAGGAGGAGCTAAGATGAATACCATTTTGGCGCAAAAGCGCGACCCGGCCGCAAAGGCCAAGCAACTGAGGCGTTCAGGCATTGTGCCGTGCGTTATCTATGGCGCAGGATTGAAGGAATCGCTCTCCGTCCAGATCGATCAGAGGACGGCAAGGCAACTCCTGCGAACCAAGCGCAACGGAAGCAAGGTGAATATTCAGGTAGATGGGAAAACCTATCCGACGCTCATTAAGGATTTGGAATATAACAGCATGAACAACGAAATAGTCCATGTCAGCTTCCAGGTATTGGCGGCGGGAAAAAAGTTCAACAGCGTTGCCGATATTGTGCTTATCAACAAGGAAAAAGTGCCGGGCGTTCTGGAGCAGATGCAGATGCAGGTTCCTCACGCCGCCGAACCGGAATATCTGCTCGATACCGTTACGGTCAATCTTGAAAATATGCCGATCGGGACAACGCTTACGATCGGTGATATCCCGGAATTTCAAAGCGATAAAATCGAACTGCAGGCCGATGCGGGTAATATTGTTCTGCGCATCAGCGAAAAAAAACGAGCCGATGCCGATGTGAGTACGGAGCAATAATCTTTATCTCCGCCGCATTTTGAAAAGAGCTTCCATCTCTGGTCGCCAGGTCGGGATGAGAAGTTCTTTTTCACATTAGAAAGGAGAAAAATGGATATTAACGGTCAGGCAATTAAGCATAAGACATTCGGCCCCGGTGTCGTTACGGCTTTAACTGCCGATACAATAACGGTGAGCTTCCCTGAAGGAGAAAAAAAGTTTATCTATCCGGACGCGTTCAGGGAGTACCTGGTCCTGAAAGATAAGAATATGCAGCGGCATATCACGGCACAAATTGCTGAAAAGGAAGCCGAATTCAATCGGCAGCGTCAGGCGGAGCTTGCAGAACAGGAGCGCAGGCAAAAATTGCTCAATTTCCCCATAACAGCCAACTCGCACGCCGCCTTTGACATTATGCCGGAACATGCGGAACAGATCTGCAAGACCTGTATCGTTTCGACGGGACGGTATTTAAGCGGGTATTCAAAAGGACAGCCGCGAACTGCGGAGAGACTGAAGCCAAATTCGGTATGCCTGCTGACTGAACGCCAGAGAGAGAGGCCGGAGCAGGACCGGCGGATGATAGGCGCGTTCATGGTCAGAGAGGATTTTTTTGGCAAGGATGTGCATGACGGACTGATCGAGGGACACCCGGAGTATCGAATGCGCGTCCCGTCCGGGAAGGTTCTGCTGTTTTGGGAGTATTTCGGTCAGGATGCGACGCCGCGCTGGGGAAACACGGCCTTTAAGTATTGTTCCGGCACGGTGATGAATCACATACTGTCCGAAATGACACGGCTGCTTGAAAATACGGAACAGCAGGAATCGGCGCTTGCGTTTTACCGGTATTTTTGTAAATTAAACCGTCTGCGCCCTCTTATGGAAATCAATATGATAGAAAACGGGTCAAAAGCGGCGCAGTGACGGCTTACCGGTGTGCTTTTGTTTTTTTACAGAAAAATCCAGTATAAACTTGAAAAGCATAAGAGCAGAGAATATAATTGAAATTATCAATCATGAAACTCTTCCAAAAAGTAAGTGAGCATGACGAGCCTGGGTTCTACAAACTAATTTATAAGGGTGCGGATAAATGAATGAATTGATATGTCAGGTTATAGACTCTTCAGGGGGATTAGCGCGGGATTTCATTGAGCAAAATCAGATTAGAGAAGTACCCTTTTATTTGAAGTTTGAAGACACCGATTACCGCAGGGAAAACCTTGATTATCGCTTAGCTGATTTCTATAGGCATATGGACGAATATCCGGATGATGTTCCCAAAACTTCGGCTCCCAATATGAACGATTGGCTGGCAGTATTTGAAGAAGAACATGCCAGGGGGATTACAAACTATATTGTCACAACAATCTCTTCCAAGCTGTCCTCCAGCTTTCAGGACGCCATTATGGCAAAAAACTTTTTTATGGAAAAAAACAGGGACGTACAGATCGAAGTCATTGATTCCAATACTTGTGCCTGCGGACAAGCCGCGTTAGAAATTGCAATTGCTAAAATTATTAAAAGCGGTCGAAGTTTCCAGGAAATGATCGATCTCATTCATAAGATCGTCGAAAAAACAAATACGCTTTTTGTAGTGAACAGTTTAAAATATATGCAGTCAGGCGGAAGAATCGGAGGAGCCGCCGTTTTTGTCGGTAAACTCGTCCAGATCAAACCGGTGTGTGAATTCATCAGCGGCGTTGTGCACCCGGTGAAGGTCGTAATAGGAAGAAAACATTCTTTGAAAACCATGGTGGACGTCGCGGTTTCACGAATTACCAATCTCAATAAAATGATTGTTACTTTTCAAAATGCAGAATTCCAGGAAGATATTGATTATGCCGTTCATTATTTTAGAAAAATAACAAATTTTTCGGGGTCCATCTATCACAGTGAACTTGGGGCTGTTGTGGGGGCGCATTCCGGCCCCGGTGCGGCGGGAATTGGGTTCATTGAAGATCCGCTTTCTTAGGGCCTGAACCCCGGCGTAAATACGGAAAAAAAACAGTCCGGCCTTTTGGACGGACTGTTTTTTGCGGATGGTGGAAGAGTACCCCCAACGCAGGTACGGAGAAAAAAAGATAGCCCGCGTACCGGGAAAGTGGGAGAGATTGTTGAAAAATGAAATTTAAAAAAACTTATTGATACTGCTATTCACTTCCACTTTTGAAAAAACAATGGACGTCTTCGTCAGAGCATATGGGGATATGGCATTTATAAACTGTTCGATATCCTCTAAAGAAGCGACTGACAATTTAACGATAAAGCACGCAGCGCCCGCAATTCTGTAGCACCATTCACTGTGCTTATAATCTTTAATAAAACTTTTAAATTTCTCGTATTGTCCATCTCTCATTGTGACTTCAATGATACAATCGATTGCAAAGCCAAGGTTCTTTTTGTTTAAACGGACGGTGTATCCCTCAATAATGTTATGATCCTCAAGTTTTCTCACCCTCTCGGTAACAGAAGGCGGTGAAAGATTGATTCGTTTAGATAACTCCCTTATGGAAATCCGGCTGTCTGCCTGCAACTCATGCAAAATCTGCACATCGATTTCGTCTATTTTCATTTAAAACACTCTTTTCAAATATATATATCAATAGAAATATAAATATAGTAATATCATATCATATAAGATACAGTTTTTATTATATTCCTGCTATAATTGATTTGTCAATGGAACACATTATTAGGAGGAAAAATTATGGCAATCATTTCTTTTTCACAAAACGGGCTTACACCGTTTCAGCAGCTGTTAGGGCATAATAAAGAAATATTGGAGAAATGGGCTTCTCTGGAAGAATGTATTTTTTCCAGCGATACGTTTCCCGCAGAATTAAAAGAGGAAGTCCGGCGCACCCTGGCTTTTCATAACGGCTGTGAATACTGTAAGGCCAAGGGGGCTCCGTCAAAAACGGAAATGGATGAGCGGGCGCGGCTGGCTGTCCATATGGCAGATCTGTCCGGCAGAACAACACATATCAGTGACGAAGAATCCGGCGTGCTGAAAGAGACGTTTACAGACGGCGAGATTTCGGAGCTTTTGGCGCTTATTTGCTTTATCACGGCTTGCCAAAGATTCGGAGCCTTACTGGACTTAGGGCCAAGCTGCCAAATTTGAGTGGTTTACACATTGCCGTATAAAACGAAAAACGGGGTCTGCGCCGCGGCACAGACTCCGTTTTTGTTATACTGAACCAAGCTTTTATCCAAACCGCCCTCTCCTGACGGGCATTGTAAAAGGCACGTTCCCCTTTATAGATGCTCGGCAAGCTTGTTGATAATCAGATCGATGCAGATGTAAAAGATGGCCTGAGAGTCCAGAAACAGCTTGTTTTTATCCGTTTCCAGAGAAGGAATGATCAAAAGGCTGTCATACCGGTTCGCGTATTTTGCTTTGCTGTTCTGCGTAATCATAGCGGTTTTCGCCTTTTGGAGGAACGACGTGCCCGCCGCCTCGACGACGCATTCCGTCATACCGGAAACAGAGATAAAGATATTCAGATCCCGCGCGTCGGAAAAGCTGGCTTTTTCATTAAAAACTCCCGGCAGCGTGATCGTTTCCGCGTCAATCCCAAGGGAGGCAAGCCGGAAAGCAAAATAGCTGGCGGAGAGCCCGCTTTCATGAACGCCGTAAATTTTGATCTTATCGGCATGAACGATCAGGCTGCAGAGCTCTTTGATTTTGCCGTCCGAAATATGGGATGGGATATGGCTGATACAGGAAAGATAAATATTGACGATATCGTTGCTGCCGTTGACGGCGTTCGGGTCCTTGAAGGAACCGGAAAGCAGATGTTTCGACACCTCGTATTTAAATTCCGAAAAACCGGTGTAGCCCAGCTTCTGGCAGAAGCGGAGCAGGGCGGACTTGGAAACGTCGGCTTTATTCGCAATTTCAATAATGGGGTAGGAAGCAATCACATCCAGATGCTCCAGAACGTATTGCGCAATTTTCTGGTCGGAACGCGTAAACTGCGGCTCGCAGAGCTTGATTTGTTCAATTGGATTCATTTTTATTCTCCTCTTTTTTGTATTATATCATAAAACATGCACAAAAGGGAAAAATTTTGAGAGAATCCGGTCGTTAATATGCCGGATTTGGGAAACTTCGCAGAATTTTAAGAAATTTCCCAAAACTTTTGGTAAATGTATTGATTTTGTCTTTCGGTTCCGCTATACTATGGTTAGAAAACCGGCCGGTTTTTCTCGTGAGGTACATACATGAAAAAAACAAACGCTTAAGGAGGAGATCAGTTATGGGGGAACAGACAAAAAAAAGCGGGCTTCTCGACCGTGTGACAAATCTGATTGAGGAAAAGGTGGCGCCGCCGCTGCTGAGGCTTTCACAGGTCCGGTATCTGGAGGCTCTTCAGCGCACGTTCGTCACGCTGATGCCGTATATGATTCTGGGAGCGACGGCGACTCTGATCCTGAATCTGAGCGGCTTATTCGGAAAAGACGGCGGCCTGAACCTTCCCGGTGTCGCAAACGCGATCAGCGCGGTTGTGGAACCCTGCCGGCCGTGGCTGCTGCAGGTGGTTTTTGTAACCATTAATCTGCTCGCTCTGATTACGGCGGTGCTGAACGGATATTTTCTAGGAGATTATTATCACAAGAAGGACGAAAACGTCAGTCCGATTGCGGCGGCGGTCGTATCCTTTGTGGCGTTCCTGTGCTTTATTAACTTTGCCAAGCTCAGTGAAAATTTCGACTGGCCCGCCTATGTTCTCGGCTCACCCAGCCTTTTCGGCGGCATCCTGATCAGCATTCTTGCCATAGAGGTATACCGTTTCCTGATCGGCAAAAAAATCACCATCAAGATGCCGGAATCCGTTCCGCCGATGATTGCGGCAGCCTTCACCAGCATGATTCCGGTGTCCGTGGTCGTTGTTGTTTGCGCCATCCTCGGTCAGGGCTTTGCGGGCTTTGATTTTCTGGCCCTGCTCAACAAGCTCTGCGCCTACCTTGTGGTTGGCGGCAGCGGACCGGTCGCGCAGTTCGCGGGCTTCTTCCTCGACCGTATCCTGTGGTTTGTCGGCCTGCACGGCTCCAATATCGTTTCTTCCGTCATGCAGCCGATCTGGACGACGATGATCACCGACAACATCAACGCTTTTGCGGCGCATCAGGTGATTCCGTATATGTTTACGGAACAGTGGATCAACTTCTACGTGCGTTGCTCCGTTTTCCCGCTTGCGCTGCTCTGCACCATGAGCAAGGCCAAGCGCTTCAAGGTCCTGGGAAAGCTTTCCCTGCCGGGTACGATTTTCAACATTGCCGAGCCGGTGATGTACGGCCTGCCGGTCGTGCTCAATCCGCTGATGTTCGTGCCGTGGGTGCTGGGCTTCAGCGTGCTGTTTATCCTCAACGCCATTCTGGGCGTTCTGGGGATCACACCGCCGATGGTGTCCATGGTCGTATGGACAATGCCCGCCCCGCTTGCGTCCTTTATCGGCAGCGGCTTTAAGCTGCAGGCCCTGGTGATCACTCTGATCAATATGGTCATTATTTTCTTTATGTTCCTGCCGTTCTTCAAAGTCATGGAGAAACAGGAACTCGCGGAGGAAAAAGAATACAAAAATCAAAAGGAAGATAGTAAGAATGTCTGAAATAGAAATACACCCTTATCGGCAGGAATACATCGATGAGATTGTTTCCGGCTGGAATGCCTCCCTGTTCTATGATACGATTACCCGGGAGCGTTTTATCCAGGAGGTTCTTCTTGACGAGAACTTCGACCCCGAACTGGCTTTGGCTGCCGTCGTTGACGGGCATGTGGCCGGCTTCAGCCTGGGAATCAGAAGAAAATATCCCTATCTGACGCGGGGGCTGGAGGAGCAGCGGGGCTGGATCAGCAGCTTCTTTGTCCTTCCGGAATACCGGCGCCGGGGGATCGGGCAGAGGCTTCTGGAGGAGGAGGAGGCAAGGCTGAAAGCCGAGGGAACACAGGAAATCACTCTGTGCGCCTACAGCCCCAATTACTTTGCTCCCGGCGTTGACCTGCAATATCCCGGCGGCGTGCCCTTTTTCGACAGGAACGGGTACGCGCGCGGGACGGACGCCGTCAGTATGCAGCGGGACCTCTTTACCTATACTCTCCCCGAAAAAACGGAAAAGCATATCGAAGAGCTGGCGGAAAAGGGGATTGCCTTTCATCCCTTTTCCATGCCGTATATGGAAAAGCTTCTGAATTTTGTGGGCCGGGAATTCGACGCCGGCTGGGTCCGCAACATTCTGCTGGCCCTGCGCAAGCGGGAGGCTGAGGATACGATCCTGCTTGCGACGGACCGGGAAGATCACGTCATCGGCTACTGTATGCGCAAGATCGACGGGAATGACGCGCGGTTCGGTCCGATCGGTGTGGCGGAGGCCCTGCGGTCGGAGGGGCTCGGCGGCGTTCTGATCGACCTTCAGATGATGGAAATGAGGAAACGCGGCATCTATTACCTTTATTTCCTCTGGACCCACGGGGCCGCTATGCGCTTTTATGAGCGCCACGGCCTGAAGGTGTACCGTACCTATCAGCTGTACCGCAAAAAAATCTAATTCGGAGATGACGGAATATGGGAGACTATAAGCGGGTAATCTGTATCGGGGCGCATCCCTTGGACGCGGAGATCATGGGGGGGCCGATGCTGATGCGCTACGCGGCGCGTCACGCGCGCTGCACGCTGGTCCATGTGACAAAGGGAAGGCTGACCGACCCGACGGCGACGGAAGAACAGAAGGAGGAATACGATCTCGCGCTTCACCGCGAGATCGCCGCGGCCGCGGCCGCGCTGGACTGCGACTGCTATGCGATGGACTACCTTTCCGGCGAGCTGCCGGAGACGGGAAAGTTTATTTCCCTTCTCGCGGACTATCTGCGGGAGCAGGAAGCGGACTGTGTCGTTACTCATGCCCGCGGTACCCTGCACCCCAGGCATTATTACACGTATGAGGCCGTGACGGAGGCCGTGCGCCTGCTGCGGCGGGAGGGACGGAAGATTCAGCTGTTCTACGGCGAAAACTGCGAAGACCTGGCGGGTTTTACCCCGACGGTATATCTTTCCATGACCCAAAGGGAACTGGATCAATGGTTTGCGGGGCTCAGAAAATACAGCATTTTTAACGGTGAGGTCAACGATATGCCGTATTTCGAATACTATCATTCCATGGCCCTGATCCGGTCCGTGGAGGCCGGGGAGCACGGCTTTGCCAAGGCGTATATGCACGGCGCGCTGATAGACAGCGAATAAATATATTTTCAGAAACGAGGGATGACGATGAAAAAGATAGTTTTGCTGTGTGTGGCAGGGATGTCGACCAGCCTGCTGGTTTCCAGAATGCAGAATGCCGCGAAGGAAACCGATTTTCCCTGCGAGATCCAGGCTTACGGCGTAGCGGAGGCCCCGAATGTGATCCCCGGTGCGGATGTCGTTTTACTGGGGCCTCAGGTGCGCTATATGCTGTCAAAATTGAAAAAAGAATATCCCGATAAAAAAATCGAGGCCGTTGATATGCGGATCTACGGAATGGTAGACGGCAAACAGGCCCTTATGCAAGCCAGAAAAATTATGGAGTGTTGAAAAATATGCAGGAAATGGATATAGAATCTGTCCTTTTTGAAATCATAACGGAAGTGGGAAGCGCCCGGAGCTTTTATATCGAGGCGATACAGGCGGCGCGCGAAAAAGAGATCGGCAAGGCAAAGGAGCTGATCCGCGAGGGGCAGGCCGCCTTTCAAAAAGGCCACCATATTCACGCGGACCTGATCCGGGCAGTGTCCGGGGAAGATCATGTCCCCGTTTTTCAGAAGGATGAACGGATCATGCTTTTGACGCACGCCGAAGACCAATTGATGAGCGCGGAGGCTTTTGGCATTCTGGCGGAAGAATTTCTGGCGCTGTACCAGGCCATGAGTGACAAAGGAGTTTTATAATGACGGATCTTTCCCATTTTACTACCGAAGCAAGGAACCCGGAAACGATGAATCTGGACCGCATGTCCGCCATGGAAATCGTCTCCGTGATGAACCGCGAGGACGAAAAGGTGATTGCGGGCGTGCGCGCCGTTCTGCCGCAGATCGCGAAGACGGTCGAATATACCGTGGCCAGCCTGCAGTCCGGCGGAAGAATCATTTATATCGGCGCGGGAACCTCCGGAAGGCTTGGCGTGCTGGACGCTTCCGAGTGCCCGCCGACGTTCGGCGTCTCCGCCGATACCGTCGTCGGATTGATTGCCGGCGGGAAGGGCGCCCTGATTGAGGCCGTTGAAGGCGCGGAGGACAGCTGTACGCTGGGCGGGGAAGACCTGAAACGGATCGGGCTGAAACCGTGCGACACCGTGATTGGGCTGGCCGCCAGCGGCCGTACTCCCTATGTGCTGTACGGCCTGCGCTACGCGAGGCAGTTGGGGTGCCGTACGGCGGCAATCGCCTGCAACCGGGACTCCGCCGTCGGAAAAGAGGCGGATGTGGCGATAGAGCCGGATGTCGGTCCGGAGGTGCTGACGGGGTCGACGCGGCTCAAGTCGGGCACGGCGCAGAAGATGATCCTGAACATGATTTCCACCGCCAGTATGGTGAAGATCGGACACACCTATGAGAATCTCATGGTCAATATGCAGGCCAGCAACGAAAAGCTGACCGTACGCGCACAGAATATGGTGATGGCGGCAGCCAAGTGCGGCAGGGAAACCGCCGAAACCGCGCTGCGCGAGGCGGGCGGAAGGGTCAAAACCGCGATCGTGCTGCTGCTGCTGAACGTTTCCGCGGAGAAGGGAGAGCAGGCGCTGGCCCGTGCACACGGCAGGGTCCGAGAAGCGCTTGCCGGGAAACTGCAATGAATACGGGAGTTTGCTTCTATTGCGGCACCGCGGAGGAAAAAAACGCGGAGATCCTCGCGCGCGCGGCGGAGGCGGGGATCCGATGCGCGTTTACCTCTCTGCAGATTCCGGAAGAAAGCCGGGACAGCCTCCAATCCTCCGCGAAAAAACTACTTTCCTCCTGTAAAAAATACGGGATGGAACTGGTGATGGACGTGGGGCCGGACACGGCGGAGCGTCTCGGCTGCCGCTCCCTGTACGACCTTCAGGACTGGGGCGTCACCCATATCCGTCTGGACGACGGCTATTCCCCGCGGCAGGCGGCGGAGCTTTCCCATACCTTTCGGATCGTGTTCAACGCTTCCACGGTTTCCTTTGAGGAGATCACCGGCTGGCGGAAAGCGGGGGCGGACCTGACGCGTTTTACCGCCTGCCATAATTATTACCCGAAGCCTTGGACGGGGCTGTCTTTGGCGGCTGTTGCGCAGATTAACCGGCAGCTCAAAACATACGGGTTTCAAACGATGGCTTTCGTCCCGGGCGACGGAATACTGCGCGGGCCGCTGTACGAGGGGCTGCCGACCGTCGAGGCGCACCGCCGCCGCGCGGATATTATCCAAAATGCGCTGGAGCTTTTTATGGACGCGGCGTGCGATACGGTGCTGGTTGGGGACGTGAGCCTTTCGGAAAGCTCCTGGGACGCCTGGGCGGATCTCAGCAGGGGATTTGTCAGCCTGCCGGCGGAACTGGACCGCCGCTGTCGTTATCTTGCGGAAATGATTCATCACGACAGGCGGGATTCCAGCGACTGTGTTTTCCGGTCGGTGGAGTCGCGCGGAATCCCCGTCCCGGACCGCGGGCTGCTTGCGCCCGCAAAAGAGACCGCGTGCGGCGCGGGGGATATTCTGCTGTCCAACACCGGTTTCCTGCGTTATGAGGGAGAGTTGGAAATTGCGCGCGTTCCGCTGCCGCCCGATCCGAGAATCAACGTGGTCGGACGTCTGAAAGAGGAAGCGCTGCGGTATCTGCCTTATCTCAAAAACGGTATGGGAATCAGGTTTGTCATCGGCCCGGAAGGATAACGGAATTATTTCAGGAAATGTCGCCGAAGAGTATCTGTTCCGGCGGCGGTAAGGAAAGGAATCAGCCATGAAGAGTATTACCTATGTCATTCGTGACGAGATCGGCGTACACGCCAGACCGGCCGGCATGCTGGTCAAGCAGGCAAAAAGCTTTCAGTCCGCCTGTATGATCCACGCGGGAGGGAAAAGCGCGGACCTGACCAGACTGTTCCAGGTGATCGGAATGGGAATCGAGCAGGGGACGGAAGTCAGGGTCACGGCGGAAGGGCCGGACGAAGACGCGGCAATCGCCGCGCTGGGAAAGGTATTGAAAGAAAATTTATAGGAATCCCCCTTTTGAATCGATCAATCTATTATATAAAAACAGGAACTGTACCGTTTAACGGGCAGTTCCTGTTTTACAGTAAATCCATTTTAATCTGCACAATAAGACGTATCCCTTCCCCACCTTCGTCGGGGAAGGGATACGAACACATTTGCATAATCAACTGGAAATGCTGCCATTAATAGTGCTTGTGATTATCGGACGGGACATTTTGATTTTGCCACCGTTTTCTCAGGGAGAGGACAGCGCAGACTGCGATCATCCCCGCCACTGTTCCAACAATGGCTACCGGTCTGACGGATCGTTCCCCGGTGGCGGGGCTGGCTTTTGGAACGGTTTCCTGTGCCACGGCCACTGCTTCCCCGGGGGTGGTTCCGACCGTCGGCACACTTTCCGCGCCTATGATCTCCGTAGGCGTAGTGACGTTTGCCGCCGCTCCGCCGCCTCCGCCGCCTCCACCGCCTCCGCCACCCCCGCTGCTGGTGGTCGTGTAGGTGGTGGTGAAGACCCATTTTACCTGCATGGAAGCGCCCTGATACTGGTTCCCGGTTCCCTGGCCGGGCAGGTCGACGTTAAAATCCAGCGTCTTGCTCGCGCCCGGATTCATTTTGCCCACCAGAACGGAATCATCGTCCGCCGTGCGGAAGAGCTTTCCCTGCGTCAGGTATGTGCCGCCGTCTTTGACGGTCAGCGTCATCCCGTCCGCCAGAGAACCGCCGTTCGGCGCGGATTCTGACTCGATCAGCATTTTCATATATACCGTCAGAGTATTCCGGCCGGTATTTTTCAGCAGCAGGCGGGAGGATTTTGTGTCGCCGGGGTTCAGGTTGCCGACGTCGGCCGCGGGGTCCGGGGCGGTAACGCTCAGACCGCTGCTTTGGCCGTCGTTCTGGTACCCCGTCGCGACGCTCTGCGCCTGCGCGTAAACCGTCCCGGGGACAAGGAGGGCGGCAACCAGAAGCGCCATTAAAAATTTTATTGTTTTCGAAGCTTTCAGCATGGTCGATTTCCCTCCTTTTTCCATCCCTTACCGGCACGGTTTTTTTAAGTGCCGTTTATTGGAATCTGCTTGATTTTCAATCCTTAAGCTGCCGGTACCGGAGCTATCGCCGGGGGAACGGGAGTCGTTGTCCAGGCCGCGCTGTTGGTAGCCTGAATGACTTCAACGGAAGAAGGTCCCATATTTAAGATCATACCCTGATAGGCGTTCGTCGTAAGGTCGCCGTCGAACACGCCGGTAAACGCGAAGGAAATGGTTCTCTGCTCTAAAGTGCCGGCGGGGAATTCTGTGCCGTCATCCAGTGTTCCGGGGATAACGCCCTGCGAGTAGCCACTGATCGTTCCGGTATAATAGAGATAACCGTCGCTGTGTTTTTCCCAATTTGCGGGGAGAAAAACTTTTACATTATTGGTGGACAGGTCGGTCGGCTCTTCGCCGTCCAGCCAGGAGATCGCCGGAATCTTGATTCTGAGCTTTACCGGTTTTGTCCCCTCGTTGATAATGGTCAGGCTTCCGTTAAACTCATCGCCGGGGTTGATGTTTTGCTGGGCGAATCCTTCAAGGGTAAGTTCGCCGGAAGCATCGCTGAGCCTTACCGTACCTGCCTGGAACGTAGCGCCCTTGACTTCTTTAGAGTCTGTGAACCACGCCATTGTGGAGCCGCCGATCAATGCCACGGTCAGCCCGACCGCAAGAACACTCGTTAAAATTTTTGTCTTGAATTTCATTTCTCGTTCCTCCATATAAATATTTATTAAGATTACCTATCATCCGCGTTCCGCGGGGATTTGGTTCCGCTCCTGCGCGTGATCGGGAGCGGGCGTCATGAACTGCGTTTACGGTTTGGGAACATTGTTGTACTCCGTATCAAAGTTTTCCCAGCTCCAGCCGTCGCTGTGAGAATGCTGAATCGCCTGGAAGGTGGGGGTCAGAACATACTTCGCGTTTTGATACTCGTTGCCGGCATCTCCGCTGAGCTTAACGGTCAGATCGAGCACGGCGATTGTGTCGGTCGCGTTTGGAGATTCGCCGCCGTTGACGCCCTTCAGTCCGTTTTTATTGTTGCTGGAGCAATAGTAGAAACCATCGGTACCTTTAGTCCAATTCTTATTATTAGTGACGACGGTGTCGATCACGTCGTTTGTAAGGCTGTCATCCTTCTGCCACTTGTCATTCTGGAATGTTTCCCAGTGGCCTTCCAGCTTTACCCGCACGTCAATGTCCTTGGTTCCGGAATTGGTGACGTAGAACGCGAGCTTGTTGATGTCGCCCGGGTTCCAGTTGGCTTCGTCGATGATGTTTCTGCCGCAGATATAGTCAATGTCAAACCCGTCATCGCTTTGGTTTTCTTTTCCATTCGACAATGTTTTCTGAGTGGTGTCCACCAGTTTGACATAGTAAGCCGTGTCGATCGGGTTGGGCACCATGCTCTTATGGTAGTCGCCTTTTGGATTTGTTTGATTGGAAACCGTTCCCGCATAAGTCCAATCGTCGTTGTCGTCGCTTACATAAACCTTGGCGGTTTCAACATAGTTTGACGCGCTGTTTCCCCACGTACCTTCTATTACCAGCACGTCGCCTTTCCGGAGAGGTTTATCATTGTCAAACCGAACGACGATCTCCCCGCCGTAGCCCATAGTGTAAATCTCATTTTCGTCCTGTCCATCCGCTCTTTCCAAAACTTTATCCGGATTATTTCGCTTGCTGGAGCCTGTCTTCGGAAGAGGATTGCCGTTTTTGTAGCTCCCTCTCGTTACACTGGCAACACTTACCGGCGCCACGTCTTCGTAGTAAAGAGGTTTGCCCGATTCGTCGGTATCCTCCACTACGGACTGGCCCGCTTGGATTTCCACCGTGCCCGCGGTAAATTTGGAGCCCTCGATATCTTTTTTGTCGGTAAACCAGGCCATGGTCCCGCCGCCGACCAGGGCGACAGCCGTTACGACCCCGACGATCCCCGTCAGAAGTTTCACTCTTGATTTGGTCATTCAATCATCCACCTCTCTTGCATTTTTTCTAATTTTGTGGGGGTTGCTTTTCTCCTTGTCCGTTCGGCGATTCGTCCGCGTCCATCGTGGAATAGCCCGCGTCCATCGTCACCTGAGTAGCCATGACGTCCAGATTCAGTTTCAGTTTATAATTTTGCCGGAGAATCCCACCGCCCTTTACCTGAAATTTCAGTTTAAAAACGGCTTCTCCTCCGGGGACCACGACAAGATCGTCCGGATTTTTGCTTCTGGTTACGTAAGAATAGACTGAATTTTTAAGGGACCATCCATCGACCGGTTTGGGGTCTATTGCCGGCTGCCGGGTCAGGATGGGTAAACAAGGCTTTTCTTTGTCCCACTTCTGGGAAAGCTTTGCCCGCAGGGTGACCGGGGTGCTGCCCATATTCCGAATAGTCCATACGGCGTAATACTCGCGGCTCCCGTCCCAACAGTCGGGCAGGCATTCCGTCTGATAATCGGACGCCTCTGCCTGCATACCGTCTTTGTGGCAGCCGCCTTCTTTTTTGCTGCCGGATTCGGTCTTTATGACTTTAATCGCTGCGTTGCCGGTAGTAATTTCAGCTTGGGGGGCTTGTGTGTCGGTGAAGTAGGCGGAGGTAGCCCCTCCCAGCATGCCGACCGTCAGAATGACGAGGAGAACGCTGATAAAAGCAGATTTTCTGATCATCGTTCCTCCTTTCCAACGGCTTGCGTGAGAATTTCCTTTGAGCTGCTTTCTTCCTTCGCCTGCTTTTTAGAATTCGAATAAGTTTGATATAAACTGCGGCATTCGAAGAAAAGCAGCAGCACTCCGGGAACGATAATCAGCAGCAGCAGCCCGTTTCCGGTCTGGGCAAAATTCATGAAATAACCCAGATAGGGGAGGGTGAAGCTGACTCTGCCGATCAGGTCTTCTCCCGGTATGGGATCGGGATCGTTGGCGTGGTTCGCGTCGCCCTTTGTCAGAAATTCCAGGCCGTTTGTTTTTTGGTTGATTCCAACTACCCTGTGCGTCGTCATTTGATCGCTTCCCGCGAAACCCTTGAAGGTAATAATATCGCCCTTTTTGATCTCCGCGGCATCCACCGGCTTGACGAAGGCGACACTGCCGGTATCAAACTGGGGGGCCATACTGCCGCTGAGCACGACCAGCATATAATGCCCCGCGATTTTCGGAGCGCCGCCGGTCGTTTTGCTGCGCACCATGCAGAACAGCATAAAAGCGATCAGGACCATCAATAAGGCAAAAAACACATTTCCGATTGCCTTGAGTATTTTTCGGAATATTTTCAGGGAGTCATTCTGTGGCTCCGATCTTTCAACCGTTCCTGTTTCCGTCTCCATAATTACCTCCCGGGCGTATGCCCGTTTTTAAGATTCTGTTCCGCTCTGAACGGAATCCCCGGTTCCCGCTGCACTGCCGGGAACGTCTGCGTTTGTACTCTCCGTTTTCGCCGCATCCCCGTCCTGGGCCGGTGTGCTCTGCGTTTCGGGACGGGACTGCGCTTCGGACTGCGGCGCCGTGCTTTCCGCGGTACTTTCCGCCGTGCTTGCGGCGCTTTCCGGTTTGCTTTCCGGCGCGCCGGATTCGGTAACCGCGGAAGTTGCGTCCTCAAGCTGAGCGTCCGGTACGGCCGCCCCGTTGGCGAACAGTCCTCCTACGGTCATCTCGAAATCAATCGATGCGCTTGCCGTGGCGGTGAAATAGGCGCCGGTTTGCATCCGGGGAATTGTATAAAACAGGAAGCCCGCGCAGACGACAGCCAGCAAAAGGGCTTTTCCTATTCTGCCGGCAACCGTATTATCCGACTTCTGTGTTTTTTTCCGATTGCTCCATGAATGCCCAGCTCTGCGCATCCGCGATTCCTCCTCGCACTGTATTGTTCACCCTATGATCTTCTTGCCGGGACGGTCCTCTTCCCGACTCTCGCCCCAGGAATCCCACGATCTTAACTGGGACAGCTCCCCGCGGCTTTGACAGATACCGGTTTCAAGCAGGTGAAAAAGCTCCAGACTGCTTCGGAACGGGACATATTTGTCTTCTTCCAGCCAGCGGATATAGCCCTGTATGCTGTAATGGTCGGAACGCACCACCTTGATTAAAAAAGTAGGGGAAGTGTCGGAAGCCGTTCGCACCAAACTCTTCCCCGAATAAGCTTTCATGATATTGTCCTCCGTGTTCTCTCTGCTTTTATGATTTGTCCACATTATAGCAGGCGTCAATTTCATTATGTGGTCAAATGGATTTCATTTTCCGCACACAGGAGTTTATTTCCAATTATCTTTCAGGCACAGTTCGATTACAGGAAATAAAAGAACACCCCGTTAAGGATAAAATCCTCAACAAGGTGTTCCTATTCGTCGAATAAAACTGAATTTTATCGGTTGATCTGCTCCAGATAATGCGACGGCACATCGCTGAACGGTGTGAATTCCATCATGACTGTCAGGGAGCCTTTGCCGACCTGCTTTTCAAACTGTTTCTGAATTCTGGAGCCGACCAGAATCAGCCCTTCCTGCTTGGTGTCCGTCAGCAGCAGGATCATCTGGTACTGGTTCCACTGTGTAAAGACGTCTCCCCTGCGCAGGGAGTCTTCCAGAATCCGTCTCAGGCCTTTGCAGGCTATTTCCATCCGGGCGGGGAAAAGATCGTTTCCCGCGCCGGAAATGGTCGCAAGGCCGAGAAAGGTATTTCTGCTCCCGCGCATCCGGCGGCGTTCTTCAAGGTTATAGATAATACGGAAATATTCCAGATCGCAGTACAGCGCGCCGTCCGGATCGTCGCACTGGGAAAAATTCCTGCTCAGGTCCGACAGATCGGCCCGATGGACGTTTTGTTCCCCCGCGGTGATCCGTCTGTAGATGCTCTTCATGGACGCGGAAGGTTTCACGGCAAGCTCCCGGGACATCCGCTCGGTAATATAATTGTAGTGGCTCAGCGCCACGCTGTATTGGTTCAGGGCCAGAAGGGCTTCCAGAAAGCAAAGATGCAAAGATTCTTCCAGCGGTTCATGGCAGACGGCCTGCTCGAAATACTCCACGATTTCGGTGTGGCGGCCCTGCCCCTTCAGAAGCGTGAAAAGCCGGAGCAGGGACTGTACGTAAAGCCGTGAATAATGGGCGTGAAGGGGAAAGGTCCATTCGCAGCCGGAAATTTCCGCCAGATAAGTTCCCTTATACAGCCGGACGGCCCGCTCATAGTGGCCGATCGCCAGATTTGGGTCACTGTGCTGCTTTGCGTCGGCTTCGCGGATTTCTTTCTCAAAAAGGTCCGTATCCACCGTACAGCCTTTTCCAAGGGTAAAAATATAAAAGCCGCCGTCGCAGACGAGGTTGAAAGGCAAATCGTCATTCCCGCTTTTTCCGATCAGATCTTCCTCCTGCAGCATCTGGCGCAGGCGGAAAATCTGAGTCCGAAGAGTGTTTTTGGAATCGACCAGATCCGCGTCGTCCCATAGATTCTCCACAATGCTGTCGGGAGAAAGGCGCTTCCCCCTGTTCGCCACAAAATATTTCAGCAGTTCCAGACTCTTATGGGACCTCCTGCTTCCGGTAAAAAGAGACCTGCCGTCCTTCTGTAAGTCCCAGCCTCCCAAAGTAAATACTTCCACCGACATTTGATTTCCTCCATCCTTTGGCTACCCGCCCGATTGCATCCCTGCATCCGTGTCCGTTTTGAGGGCTGGAACCGAAGGGACCAGCCGAGAATATTCAAACAACCATATTCCAAAGAACAGTTTTTCTGATATGTTAATTCCTTAATTTAATCTGAATAAATAATAATGGAAAATTTTTGAAATAACAAATCCTTTTGCGCGAATGGTTGATATAAAGAGTAAACGGTAAATTTTTACGAAATGTTTTCAGCTATTTTTCCTATAGACAACAATTTGATACGGTGATATGCTGAAAAGAAAAATTCGTATTTTGCCGGAAAAGAGATCCGGCTGTGCGAATCGGGGGGTAAAAGGATGGTTTATCATATTGCCGTCTGTGAAAACGACCCGGACTGCGCCGTGCAGCTGCAGAAAATGATCGAGGAAATCCTGGCCGGCCGGCGTACGGCCTTTTCCTGTGACAGATACACCGCCCGCGAACAGCTGGAGGCGGCGGTCATGAGCCCCGGAACGCAGTATCACATCCTTTTCCTGGATACCGTGCTGGACGGAAAGGACGGCGTGGCGTTTGCCGAAAAACTGCGGGGTTCCGGGCTGCGTTCCCCGATCGTTTTTATCTCCTCCGACGCAAAGTCCGCTCTGGCCGCCTATGCCGCCGCGCCCGTTCATTATTTGCTCAGGCCCGTGCGGAAACAGGAGCTGCATGCGGCGCTCTGCCGGGCGTTCAGACAGTATGAAGACCGCTCCGTCTGTATGATGGAGACCGCCGGAAGGGAGGTTGCCGTGCTGGCGGCTTGCGATATCTTTTACCTTGAGGTATTTAACAAAAGCATTCTGGTGCATTGCAGAGACGGCTCCGCTCTGACCGCCGCCGGGCCGCTGACCGATTTTTTCAGGCGCCTTCCGGCGGGGCGGTTCTATGCCTGCCACCGCTGCTATGTCGTCAATTTTTCCTGCGTGAGGCGTTTGCGCAGAAATGAATTCGTGCTCGAGGACGGCGGTGTGATTCCGATTGCACGCCGGAGATATCGGGACGCGCTGTGCGCGTGGAAAAACTATCTGGAAGAAGAAAAGATGATTTAAAAAAGGGGATAAGAAACGGCGCTCTCTTTTTGGAGAACACCGTTTCTGCTGCATAGACCGTCTTTATTCCGGGGATTATTTGAATATCGCCTTGATTGCGGACATACTCATCCGCGCCGCTTCGTATCCCGCGTCCATGCACCGCTCCATCTGCTCAAACGTCAGCAGCCCCGATTCCTTTGGCAGCTGCGGCTTCAGCAGCAATTTTTCCCCGTGGGAGCTCAACTCCTTTAAACGGGTGCTCATGATGGACAGGGAATGCGTTGTAATATCGATGATATTCATTCTGGCGGGCACCTCGTACTCCTTGGTGACGTCGACCGCCAAAACGTTGGATTCGCCCGCCGCAATTAAAAGATCCACCGGCAGGGTGTTGGTCACGCCGCCGTCGACCAGGCACATGTCGCCGATCAGCTTCGGCCGGAAAACCGCGGGCACCGCCATGCTCGCGCGGATCGCCTGGCAGATGGGGATATCCGTTTTCCACGTCACCCCTTCCACGGCGGCGACATTCCGCAGGGAGCTTGTGTAAACAATGGTTTCACCCGAATGGATATCCACCGCCGGAATAATGGTTCTCATATCGGCGTCCATAATATTTTTATTGTCCGTCTGCGCACAAAGAAACTTTTCCAGGCGGTTTCCCTTGAACAGCCCGGTAATGTCGATCTTATGGCGGAACAAAAGCTGAGGCACCGCTTTTAAAAGGTTTACAAAATCCGCGTCACACAGGGACATCCCTGTTTTGGACAGATCCGTAACCATCTGCTTCAGCGCCGGCGCATCCGTCCCCGTGGCGTAAAGTCCGGCCACGATAGCCCCGGCGCTGGTGCCGGCAATGGAGGAGGGGCGCATCCCGGCTTCTTCCAGCGCCAGCAGAACTCCCGCGTGAGCCGCCCCCTTTGTTCCTCCTCCTGAAAGTGCAAGCCCAAATGACATCTTTTTCACCGACTCTCTAAAAATTCAGACCTTCCTGATAAAAGTATATTAGAGATTCGGCAAAACGGTTCGGGTTTCCGCCGGTTATCAGAATTAAAAAGAGAGAAAATCAGTCTTTTTTTGCAAATCCCAGCGAGCATAAAACGGTCACGGCCGCACCGCAGGCGGTGATGACAATGCCCAGAATAAAGCCCGCTACAGACGCTCCTTTTTTCAACGATATCACCTCATCTGCGATGATACTCCAAACGGCGGGAGAAAGGAAGAGCGCAAAAGCGATGGCGCCCGCTGTCACAGCAGGCGCCACACGTTCGCGGTTACTTTAAGGAGGCAGAAATTACGGAATCAGAAACAGCCACGGCAGCGACGCCGGCGCCATCTGCGCCGACGCCAGCGCCAGCAAGAGTTGCAACACATTTTTAATCCTCAACTCCTTTCGACGATTCTGTCATATACTATGAAAAAAGCAAACAGCTTGTCAATATGAGGTTAAGGAATGCCCGGCTATGAAAATACCGGAGGCATCCGATGAGTTTCGGAAGGCCTCCGGTACGGGATATTTTTATCGTCTGCCCGTGTGATCCACTCAGGACCGGGGCGTGCCGCTTGTTTTCCCCGGCTCGGATTCCCGGACCAGATTTTCCGCGATTTTGCGCAGATCCTCTTCCGAACGCACGTCGGGGCCGGTCTGTTTGATGCTCTCCTGCACAAATTTCGGCAGCGAGAGAAAATACGGATTGTTTTCCAGATTTTTCGCAAATTCATTATCAGACATAATTTACCTCCGCAAGTTATCGATATTTCACAGCGTTTGAACGAATTCCCTGATGCTTTCCAGTTCCCCCGTCAGCGGTACGCCGATCACCTTTGACAGGGCCTGGTTCAGCTCTTCGTACTGATCGCCGGTGGTGATCATCCGCTCGGACTGGTGTTCCTTCAGCAATGCAATCCGGCGGTCGAGTTCGTTGATTACCGCCTTTTTGATGTCTTTGCTCATGAAAGCACTTCCCTTCGCGGTTAGTATGTGTTTTCAGGGCGAGAGTATGCGCGCCCTCCGTATCGGACCGCGTTCCGGGGAGCATTAGACTATTGGACAAAGTTGTGCTATAATTTTAAAAAACTGAGAATATAGAACATGGTAGTGAAAACAGAAAAACGCCAGGTTATCTATAAAATATTAGATTAGGAGTAAATATGGATTTTAAAGACCTTAACCTCAGTCACAGAATTTTGGATGCACTTGAAAAAGAAAACTATGCCGTACCGACGCCCATTCAGGAGCAGGCGATTCCGCTTGTGCTCGCCGGCAGGGATCTTCTCGGGTGCGCACAGACCGGCACCGGCAAAACGGCGGCTTTTGCGGTGCCGATTTTGCAGCTTTTAAGCGGCCGCCCGGCGGATCAGAAAGAACCGAGGAAAATCCGTTCCCTGGTTCTGACTCCCACAAGGGAGCTCGCCCTTCAGATTTATGAGAGCTTTCGCTCCTATGGCCGCTACACCCGGCTGCATACCTGTGTGGTGTTCGGCGGCGTATCCCAGAAAATGCAGGTGGAAAAGCTGCGCCGCGGCGTGGACATTCTGGTCGCGACTCCCGGCAGGCTGAACGATCTGATGAATCAGGGATATATTCAGCTGAAAAATGTGGAAATCCTCGTTCTGGATGAAGCCGACCGTATGCTCGATATGGGCTTTATCGCGGACGTAAAAAAAATCATTGCCAAAATCCCGCAGAAGCGGCAGACGCTTCTGTTTTCGGCGACCATGCCCAAAGAGATCGAAGAAATGGTCGACACCATGCTGGCCGATCCGGCGAAGGTGGAAATTACGCCCCCGGCCACAACGGTCGACCGGATCGACCAGTCCCTGTATTTTGTGGACAAGGATAATAAACGGAAGCTTCTGGTCTCTCTTCTGGAGGATGAGTCCATCCGTTCCGCGCTGGTGTTTACCAGAACGAAGCACGGCGCCGACCGGGTGGTAAGGGAGCTGGAAAAGGCCCATATCAACGCGCAGGCCATTCACGGGAACAAATCGCAGAATGCCCGCCAGACGGCGCTGAGCAGCTTTAAAAACGGCAGCATCCGCGTGCTTGTGGCCACGGATATCGCGGCGAGGGGGATCGATATCGAGGAGTTGTCCTGCGTGTTCAACTACGACCTTCCCGAGGTCCCCGAGACCTATGTGCACCGCATCGGCCGGACCGGCAGGGCGGGAATGAGCGGTACGGCCGTTTCCTTCTGCTGCATCGACGAAAAGCCGGACCTGCGCAATATTCAGAAACTGATCGGGAAAACCATTCCGGTGGCGCAGGACAATCCCTACCCCATGCTGATCACCACCCCGACTCCGAAATCGGAGCTCCGCCGCCGTACCGCGGCGCCCGGCGGCGAAGCAAGAAAGAAGGTCTCCGCCAAAAAAGAGGCAGCCGGAAGAAACGGTTTTGCCGAAAGTGCGAAAGGCAGGCCGCCCGTTAAAAAATATACGGAGAAACCGAAATGGAAGAAAACGTATCCCCGCAAGGGATAGTACCGGTCCGCTTCGGCTTCCGCTCCGAAAAACGGCCCGGAATATCCGGACCGGTCAAAGGAGGCAGGATTTTTCCTGTCTCCTTTTATTTTTTGTGCGTTCGGTAAAAATACAGCATCTCAGCATATTCGCTCACCCGCTGCTGGTCTGCGGGATGCATAGACCGTAACGTACCGGACAACGAGCTGAAGCAGCCGTTTTCCGTGGGTACGTCCAAAAGATAGTCTGCGGAGACATGATAAAAAACACAAATCTTTGCCAGCGTTTTATAATCCGGGCTGCGTTTATCCTGCTCGTAATTTCCGTAAACAGATGCGGAAATTCCCAGCTTTTGAGCCACGTCCGACTGTTTTAGGTCCAAATCCGTCCGCAATGCTTTCAATTTTTCTCCAAAAGATGCCCCCTTCAATTTTCACACCATCCTAAATAATATTTGTGATATCAAATAGTATAAAAGTAAATGGGAAACACTCTGATTAGATTATGCAAAATGTTGATTTTTACACTTGAATACTGCAAATTGCAGTATTATAATAAAATTTGTGATTAAGAAAAAACGGCAGGCGCGCGTACGTCAGAGAGAAAGGGGGGAGACGGCTGTTTCCATTAATACGCGGAAAAAAGAAAGAAGGAGTAAAAATGAAGATTCAGAAAAGGGCGCTGTCTTTGGTTTTAGCGCTCAGCATGGCCGTCACGGCTTTTTCCGGAACCGCGGTGTTTGCGGCGGAAGACACCGGAGACGGGGAGCCGGCCAAAGACAGCCAATCAGAACTCGCAAAGGGAGACGAGCTGTCATGGGACGGCGGCCTTTTGAAGACAAGCTTTACATGGAGCTCGGAGACCGGCATTGGCAGTGCAGACGCCAGCACCCCCAGTCCTACAGGCTATACTTACTACAGCGACGGGGCATATTTGAGGTTCCAGATAAAGGACAGCAATGAAAACATACTGAAATTTGCCGATGTATTTGGACCTTCGGACGAAGACAATGATACAAAAGGTGCTATGACCCTTCAGACTATAAAGGAAGAGGAAACAAACCCGCCTGTCAATGATATGGATGGGTCAAAGCGTGAGAAAGCAGATTGGAACGCAGACGAGGAATCCCAATTTAAAACCAATTTGCCAAACCCTGATGACTCCAACTATATTTTTTACGGACTCACTCAAAACAAGACGGACGGCACAAAAACAGTTGGATTCAACTCCGGGGATAAAAGAACTGTAAACATGACGTTAACGCCTCAATCAGATTTGGAACCCGGAACCTACACCCTGACTGTCGAAGCCCTTCAGCAGGGGAACGACGAGCCTCAGAGTGAAATATCTTACACTTTCGACACGGAAAAGGCTGCTGATGTCTGCTATGTAGGCGGGATGGGAGAAGACCATTTTGAGACTTTGTCCGAGGCTCTGGAGAAGGTTGCGGACAAGGGAACAGTTTACTTGGACAGTAATATTACCGTAGCGACGACCGTAGACGTCACAAAGCCCGTTACGATTGACGGACAGGGCCACACCATTACGGCGGCCGAGGACATTAAGGCAAGTAATCTGAGTGGAAAAAATCATGTGCTTGATATTTTCCAAACGCATGATGTTGCCCTCCACAACCTGACCATTGACGGTTCTAATAAAGCTCGGGGCGGAATTATCGCTTACAAAACGCAGGGGGTATGCCTTGAAGATGTCTCAGTTTCAAATTGCAAAATTGGTGTGCTCGTTGACAATGAGGCTTCCGTAACGGTCGACGGCAATTTGGAGCTGAAAAACAATGAGTGGGGCGGAATTAATGTAGACCCCAAAGACGGCGATAAGGATACAATAAAGTTAACCGTTGAAAATGACGCCACTATCGAATTTCAGTCACCATCGGACAAAGATACGCCGCCTGTTTGGGTGGACTTCCCGAACAAGCCGGAGACGGATGACGAGGCTTTAACGGATGCGAGGAAATTTGTTGAGCTTCCGGAAAATTGGGAATCCGTCTATTATCCGGATAAAGACAATGGGCAAGTATGGTTTTCCATTTCTTCAGCGTCGGAGAGCGCGGTGCTTCCTCTTAACACTTGGCAAGGCCCGGCGGGAAAATCCGGGCAGACACTGACCGCTCAAACAACACAGTCTTTTGTTTTCCCGTTCAAAACGACGGGCGGTATCAGCCTTTCCGAACTGCAGCTCGATATTTATCTGGGCGACAAAACAGGTGAAAATCGCGATTACAAGGAAGCGGTGCAGTTGAATCTTTTGGCGGATACGTCGGTACCCGCAGATTTTACTAAAGAAAGTTTAAATGCGCTGCTCGGACAGATTCCTGCGGAAAAGAAAACAGAAAAAGAAAATACAATCAAGCTTCTGGCAGCCGCAGGCGCTGAGTTTGACGAGACGGGAAAAGTTACCTCTGTAGATAAGCTAAATAAGAACATTTCCTATAAGCAAGCTACAGGAGGTATAGGAACATGGAGGATCAAGCTCGACACCACAAAGCTGAGTGAAAGCAAGATTGAGTTCCTTACCATGGTACGCGCCAGTGATGGAACGACATGGGGCAATAACAATTATGTTTCGTTCCCGGAAGAAACCAAGGCGTATTGCTATACCATTCAAAGTCAGGAAGCTTATGACGAGGCTGTTACGGAAGCGGCAGATGCTGTTAAAGCGCTTCTGCCAGCTGCCGATACGGATGTTACCGATCCGGATACGGCGAATGCGATCAAAGACGCGGTGTCCAACGTTCAGCGTTACGGCGAGGACGTTACGAAAAAACTGGATGCCGACGCAATCGATAACCTGGAGTCCCTGCTTGCGAAGCTGACGAAAGACAAGGTTTCTACAGGTGCAACCGCGGCGGCGCCCGAGGAAATGGATGAAAACGACAAGATTCCTGAAGTGTCTGCCGTATCCGGGCTTTTACTCGCTTCCGGAATCACGGGAGATGAGGAAGACGCTCAGGTCAGCCTGACAATGGAGCAGTCGGAGCCGACGGTTGAAGGCGCACTGCTCGCGTTTGATCTGAAGCTTACAGTGGCGCAGAGTGGGAGCGAGCCGGAGGAGATGGAGCCTGTGATTCCCGTAACGGTTACGTTCACACTTCCCGCCTCCTTTGTCTATAACAGTTCTAAGATTTATAAAATCCAGCATATGATCGATGAGGACGAGACGGAAATGCTGCCCCTTACCTTCAGTTCGGACCACAAGTCCGCTTCCTTTACGACGTCCTCTTTTTCAGCCTTTGCCTTGATTTCAACCCCGAAAAATTCGGGATCGGACCATGATTCGGATCATCATTCCAGTTCCGGTTCCAACTCCGGTACTCCCGCGACTCCATCCGCTCCGGGCTTTATCAGCGACACGACGATGGATTTCAGCGTGAACGGCGCCTATCAGTTCAGGATCACCAGTACGAACGGCGCGGCTCCGTCCCTTGTCGCCGGTACGGCCGGTGTGTTTGAAACACGGCTGGTCAGCGTTTCCGGCAGCGATTATTACTTCAAGCTGACGGCTGTCGGCAAACCCGGCGATCAGACCGGAATTTATGTCAATGGGATAAAGCTGCTGGTCGCCGCAGTGGGGGCCGCGGCTTCCTCTGTAGAGTGCGATACCACAAAGCCGATTCAGGTTTCCCGCGGAAAAACGTATGTTTTCAAACTGACATCTGATGAAAAACCGGCCTTTGTTTCGGGAAATTCCCAGGTGTTTCAGGTGAAGCTCCTAAAGCAATCCGGCAAGGATTATTTCTATCAGGTTACGGCAGTCGGTAAATCCGGGCAGGCGGCGGGATTCTATATCAATTCCGACAAAGCGCCCGTTGCGGTCGCCACTGTCGCTTAATCCGTTCCGATCCGTTCCCGCGGTGGGAAAAAAGAAAGAGGCTGCTGCAAAACAGCCTCTCAAAACAATAATGCACAAAAAATGCGCCGCGATTGGGCCTTCAAGCCGTTTCGGGGCGCATTTTCTTGTGCTTCAGACTATTGTTTTATGCCATTTGCCGGGAGCCGATCCCTATGAGTTCACATAAAATACTTTCTCATAATTTCCGGCATATTATTCAGGATCCTTTTAGTCGCAATCTTCGGAGCTACCGTCATCCCATCCCTGACCCACAGCAGATGGATGTTGACCGCCCCAAACGAATTGAACTGAATTGCGGACAGCAGCTCGTCCGTCAGTTCTCCGCGGCCGAAACGCTTTGCAATGGAGTTGATGTAATAATCCCGCGTATGTTGATAGAAAAAATCGGTAAAAGCATTTTGTCCCGAAAGCTCGCAGGCTTGCGTGTAATATTTTTTATTATCCAAAAAAAGATCAACGATATTCTGTATACAATCGAACCAGTCGCCGTTTTCATTGTATGCGTCTAAAATTTTATCCGCTTTCTTTCTGTATATCCAATCGATCAGAGCATACTTATCTGTGAAATGATTGTAAAAGGTCTGTCGGCTTACTCCGCTTTTTTGAACGATATCGGATACCGTGATTTTAGACAATGCTTTCTCATCGCAAAGCTCGAACAGCGTATCAGCAAGAATGGCCTGAATATCAAGTCCCATAGTAGTACCTCCATCTTCATAAAATTTACATAATGGCCGATCTGTCCACAAATAGATTTATCCGTGATTCCGTCTGGATATGGACAAATTAATAATATCATATATTGATTTGTTAATCAATAAACAAGAAAATATAGATGGATCAGATGGATATTTAAAGAAAAAATTGGAGGTTATAGACAATGGAGAACTACTATCCGCATTTGTTTCAAAAAGGCAAATTGGGACAGATTCCTACCAAAAACCGTATTGTCATGTCGCCGATGGGGGACAATATGGCCAATGCCGACGGGTCGGTAAGCGACCAGGAGATCGCATATTATGCAGAACGGGCGAAAGGCGGCGCGGCGGTGATCATTCCCGGGGTGGTCAGTGTCGATTATCCTCAGGGCAAGACCACACCGAATCAGTCTCGGCTGGACGGGCTCAAATATATTAAGGACTGGGAGCGTATGGCGCGCGAGATCCACAAGTACGGCGCTTTGCTGATCCCGCAGATTCATCACGCAGGCATGGCTACCGATTCCGCAACCTGCGATGGCATGAAGCCGGTCAAAATCAGTGAAGAAAGAGACACCGGCGAGCGCGTGCAGCAGGGTTCCAAATTAAAGGAAAACGCGGATGAGATTGAGCATGAGAACGAAATTCTGACCACCGCCAGGATGAAAGAGCTGGAGCAAAAGTTTATTCAGAGTGCGGTCTACGCGCAAATGGCCGGCTGCGACGGGGTTGAAATTCATGCGGCGCACGGTTATTTGATTTCTCAGATCCTGTCGCCCGGCACCAATACCCGTACGGACGAATACGGCGGTTCGCTGGAAAACCGTATGCGCTTCCTGCTCAACGTAATAAAAGGGATCCGGATTTCCTGCGGTCCGACCTTTATTATCGGAATGCGTCTGCAGGTACATAAATGGAGCAGCGACGGCATCACCGACGAGGAAAGCATCGAAGTGGCACAGGCGTGCGAGAAGGCCGGCTGTGATTTCATAGACGTCAGCGGCGGCTTTGCTCCCACCATCACGGCCCTGCTGGAAACCCAGCGCTATGAACAGGGCGATCGGGTTGGAATGAGTGAGCTGATCAAGAAGCATGTCGGCATTCCCGTGTTTGCTGTCGGAATGCTCAGAGAACCGTCTTTCTGCGAGGAAGTTCTGAAAAACGGTTCGGCCGATTTTATTGAGATGGGACGCTCTTTACTGACCGATCCTCAGTGGCCGAACAAAGCTAAAGCAGGAAAAGAAGATGAGATCTGCAAGTGCATTTCCTGTTTGGACAGCTGCTATGGAAATCTTGCAAAGTGCCAAAGCATCCGCTGTGCGTTGAACCCCAGCGTGGGCTATGAAAGCGAACTTGCTAAGCTGAGGCCCGCTGAAAAGAGCAAAAAGGTGGTAATCGCAGGCGGTGGTCTTGCAGGCATGCAGGCTGCCATAACCGCGGCCAAACGAGGGCATAAGGTCGTTCTCTTCGAAGCGGCGGACCGGCTTGGCGGACAAATGAACCTTGCATGCGTCCCTCCGCACAAGTCCTACATCAAATGGGCGATCCAATGGTTCAGCGAAGAGGTTGGAAGGCAGGACGTGGAAGTTCGGCTGAATAAGACGGCAAGCCTGTCTGAAATCAGGGCCTTGAATCCGGATGCTGTCTTTGTCGCCACCGGCGCGGTGCCTTTCATGATCCCGATTCCCGGCAAAGAACTGGCCGTGCAGGCGTGGGATATCCTGAACGATCCTGACGCGGCCCCACAGAACAAGCAGACTGTCGTGATCGGCGGAGGGATCGTCGGTTGTGAGGTAGCGGAGCTGCTGGCCGAAAAGGGAAACAAGGTAACGATTCTGGAAATGATGAATACTTTGGCCGCCGGGCTTGAAATGGCGAATAAACTGGATATGCTGAATGATTTCAAAAAGTCGGGGGTCGAAACTGTAACGGGAGCCGTCGTTCAGGAGATCACCAACAGCGCAGTCAAATATACCAAGGACGGTGTGACGATCGATGTTCCGGCCAGTTATGCCGTGGCCGCAGTCGGGCAAAAATCCGTTGGCTCCGAAATGGTTGAACAGCTTGAGAACGAGGGCATTGAAGTCGTGGTAATCGGCGATGCCGCAGGACCCGCAAAATTTGTTAACGCGACCACCACTGCTTTTTTTGCTGCAAATAATCTATGATCCGGCTCCGTAATACGGAAGTCTGAGACCAGGCCGGAATTTATGTCAATGGGATAAAGCTGCTGGCTGCTTAACCTATTCCAATCCGTTCCCGAGGCGGGGAAAAAGAAAGAGGCTGTTTTGCGACAGCCTCTTCATTTTTATCTTGACATAACAATAAATGTTATGGTATCATTCTAAACACAACAACTATTGTTATGTTGGAGGCCGATATGGAACGGAAAATCCTTTATCTTACCACGGAAAAGGAACTGAGAACTTATATGCACCCTCTGCGCCAAAAGATTTTGTTCCTTTTGGGGCGTAATCAAGACGGAATGACGGCAAAGCAGCTGGCGGACGCGCTGGGGGTTGCTCCGTCCAGCGCGGGGCATCATCTTGCCGAGCTGGAAGCCGCCGGTCTTGCGGAGCTTGCGCGCACCGAAAAAATTCACGGCTTTACGGCGAAGTTTTACCGGGCGACGAATGTGAGCGTCAGTCTGGGAAAGCTGCCCGCGGAGGCGGCGGGCGTCCGGCGCGCGGTGCTGCAGAACCATGTCAGCGAGAATTTTAACCGCTGGGCCGACACGATGGATTCCTCTGATAAAACCGGCATGCCGTCCTCTCCGGAGATCGGAGAACTTCTTTCAGGGACGCTCTATCTAAGCAAACAGGATATGGCTGTCCTGAACAGGCTCCGCGCCTTCTGCGACGCGCACGCGCAGCCGGCGGAGGGAACCGCGCCCTATGAATTCACATTGTTCTATGCCCGCACCGGGGATGAAGAATAACAATCTCACTTTAAGAACAGGAGCAGCTATGAAATTGAAAATCAAAGACAGCTTTTCAGCCTACAACGGCCTGCCAAAGGAGGTTTACCTGTTATTTGCCGCGCGCATCATCACCAGCATCGGTTCCTTTGTGCTCCCGCTCCTCACATTGATTCTCTCCCGGAAGATGGGCATGTCAAAAACGGAAACGGGGAATTTTTCCGCCCTCCTGCTTCTCTCCCAGGGGCCGTGCCTGCTTCTGGGCGGAAAGCTGATCGACGCGGTCGGCCAGAAAAAAATGCTGGTTTTCTGTCAGGCGCTGGGTTCCTTTTTTTATTTGATGTGCGGCTTTACAAAAGACCATACCATGATGCTGGTGTTTATTATCATTGCCGCCGACCTGTTTGTGGCCGCTTCCCCCGCGTATCAGACCATGGTGGCAAGGCTCACGGTTCCGGAAAACAGAAAGGCCTCCTACTCTCTTATCTATCTCGGAGTCAATATGGGTATGGCGGTCAGTCCGCTGATCGGCGGGCTGCTGTTTGAAAATCACCTGCCGCTTCTGTTCATCCTGGACGCGGTGACAAGCCTGCTGTCAACCGGCCTGATCGCCCGGCATATCAGGCTGCCGGAAGAAGACCGGCAAGCGGATGCCGATGCGGCCGGCCGTACGGACACCGGCGGGGGCGCTTCCTTAATCGCGGTACTGAAAAGCGCGCCGGTGCTGCTCTTTTTTCTTTTATTTCTGTTTATTTATGATTTTACCTATATTCAATGGAGCTTTATGCTGCCGCTGCAGTTCAATGAACTGTATGGATCGAACGGAGCCCGTTTTTACAGCTTTATCAGCATCGTCAACCCCGTGATCTGCACTGTCTTTACGCCGCTGCTGACGAAGCTGACGATGAAATACCATCCGCTTGCGGTTGCGACCGGCGGGGGAATCTGCTACTTTGCGTCTTATGTCCTGTTTGCCTTCGCGAAGAATATTCCCTTCTTTTTGATTGCCGGCACGCTGTACACCTTCGGGGAGATTTTAGTCGTGATCAATATCGGGGAATTTATTGCGGAGCGTTCCCCCGGCGCCCACCTCGGCCGCATCAACGCGGCGCGCATGTTTTTGCAGGGAGCCGCCAACGCGCTGGGGCCGCTGGTTATGGGAAGAGTCCTGTCCTTTTCCGGTTACCGCTCCTCCTGGCTGCTTGTGGCGGCGATTGTGTCGGCGGGTACGGTCGGAATGTATTTCCTGAATAAGAAAGACGCTCAGGCCCAGTCACTTTTAAATGGTACCGGCAGCATGACGGATCAGAAAGTATCCGGTGATTCTCCGTGACTTTGAGCGGTCGCTTCCTCCGTTCCAGTCCGTTCCCGAAAGGCAAAAAGAAACCGGCGCCATATCAGGTGCCGGTTTTCCGTATGTATGGGGCCTTTTTACAGCTTGAACTCCTCCGCGCTGTGCGGCTTGAGCGCCGGCATGCTCACGGGGGTGCGTTTTAAAGGGTCGTAGACAAAACGGCCGCAGCCGCCGTCGGGGTCGAGGTATTTTCCGAGCCTGCACACGCTTGCGCCGTCGAAATCGGAGCCGTTTGCGCAGTGCCTGCAGTCCGTCTCTATGTGATTGCCGAAAAGCTTTGCTTTCTTTTTCCCAAACATTTTGATTCTCCTATAGGATTTCCCGCCCGCCGTAAGCGGGCTGCTTTTTTTAAATTCCTGCATTTTCCATCAAAAATCTGACAATATTATTATAACATTATTCTTCGTTCATTTCCAGCTTTTCGCGCGGCAGACTGAAAATCAGCGCGGCGCAGAGCGCGATCAGCGCGGCGGCGGCGGGAACGGAGCCGGAAAAGTCCCCCGCAAGCTGCTGGGACGTTGTGCTGAACACTTCCACATCCTCCGGAAAGATGCACAGCAGAGCCTGGGTGAGCGCCGCGGCGGTAACGCCGTGGAGCAGGCGGAACAGCATAAAACGGGGCAGGTTCACACGGATATTGGAAACGGCGGACAAAATCTGGAAATGGACGCAGATGCCGCCCCAGCCGATCGCGAGCGAAACCGCCCACAGCGGCGCCCCAAGCTTCGCAAGGTCGGAGCAGCCGCCCGTTACCTCCAGCAGAGCCGAAAGCACCGCGGCGGCGCGCGGCCCCGCCGCCCACTGGCGCAGCAAATTCAGGAAGGCCGCGAACAGGATAACAAAGCAGCACATGCTGAGCATGGCGCGCGCCGCGTCCGCTGCGGACAGAATCAGGGCGTCCGCAGCCCGGTTCCTGACGCGCTTTTTCCCCGCCCGGGGAGCGGGAGCCTCGTTTTCCGCGCCGATGCCGCATACAAGGGCCAGAATCAGGGATGCGGCAAGCTGTGAAATCAGCAGGATGACCCCTGAGCGCTCGTCGTGCAGAAACCCGGCCCCAACGGCGGTAATGACGAACGCGGGGCCGGAATTGACACAGAAGCAGAGCATGCGGGAAGCCTGTTTTTCGCTGACGGAGCCGTTTTCATAAAGCGCCGCGATGCCGCGCGCCCCGGTCGGGTATCCGCCGATCGCGCTCATCAGAATGGTCGCGGCACAGCTGCCCGGCAGCTTCAGAACACTGCGGCACGGAACCTCAAACACCCGTCCGATTTTTTCCGACAGCCCGCTTTTGACCACGAAAACGGAAAGCACCATAAACGGATACAGCGAGGGCACAAGAATCTGCAGGCAGTATCCGATTCCGTTTTTAGCCCCCGCCGCCGCCGCCGCGGGAAAGATCAGCAGCGCGCAGGCGGTCAGAAACGTCGCGGTCAGCAGCAGACCCTGTTTTATTTTCATGACGATCCACCCTTTCATAACCTTATATATATGTCTGCCGCCGCGCGGATATTTACGCCGTCCGCCGCATAGGCTTTATAGGATAAATTCGATGTAGGGCGGGGATTCAATTGGAGAAAAAAATCAATATCCGCAAGCTGACGTCAACGATGCAGATGCCCACTCATATGGAGATAAACGGAAATCAGGAAGTGATTGTCGACGGCTGCGGCGGCGTGCTGGAATACGACACCGAAGCGGTCAGAATCAAGACGGGAAAACTGATTGTGCGCTTCACGGGGCGCGGCCTGGTCATCAAATGCCTGACGGCGGATTCCCTGGTGGTAACGGGATTCCTGACAGGAATTGAGTTTCTTGTGTGAGGTGGCGGGATGATTTCTTTACATTTGACGCGCTGGCTCCTTGGCTACGCCCGGTTTTCCGTTGTCGGCGGCAGCAAGGAACGCTTTCTGAACAACTGTGCCCGTGCCGGGATCTATCTTTGGGATATCGCGGCGGGAAAAGAGGGAGGAGCCTGCGTCGCCGTAAAAAACTACCGCGCGCTGCGGCCCTGCGCGCGAAAAGCGGGCGCAAAGCTGAAAGTCCGCGAGCGGCACGGCTTTCCGTTCGCTACGAAGGGAATCCGCAGGCGCAGGGGGATTCTGGCGGGCGCCGTTCTGTTTATGGTGATCGTCCATCTGCTGTCGCTCCACGTCTGGAGCATCGAGGTCAAAGGGAACGCCTCCATCCCGACCGAACAGATCGAGGCGGAGCTGGTGCGCCTGGGCGTCACGCCCGGCGTGCTGAAATCAAGCGTACAGCCCCAGATGCTGCAGCAGAAGCTCATGCTGAAATTTCCCCGGATCGGGTGGCTCTCGGTCAACACCAGAGGATGCTCCGCGGAGGTCCGTCTGGAGGAAAAGGTCGACCGGCCGCTGATTGTCGGCGACAAACACGAAACGATCTGCAATATCAAGGCGGCCCGTACGGGCCAGATCCTTTCCATGGACGTTTACACCGGCACCGCGCAGGTCAGCGAGGGCGACGCCGTTGTGGAGGGACAGCTGCTGATCAGCTGTGTTGTCGAGGATAACCTCGGCTACTCCACGCTCAGGCACGCGGCCGGGAAAATCGTTGCCGAAACCGCCCGTACCCTTTCGACTGAAGTCGATTTGAAGCGAAGCGAGGTGAAGCCAACGGGGAAAACGCTCACGCGCAGGTGCCTGTGCCTGTTCGGCGCGCGCGTGCCGCTCACCTTTGCGGGAAAGCCGCAGGGAAACTACCGGACACAGGGCGTCCGCACGGACCTGAAGCTGATGAATTCCGTCCTGCCCCTGAGCTTTTACGAGGAGAAGTGGACGGAGGAAAGAACGGAAACTATCACGCTGACAAAAGAGCGGGCGCTTGCCGAGGCAAAGGAGCGGATGGAACAGAAAAAGAAGGAGGAACTGAAGGACGCGAAGATCATTTCCGCCAGCGAGGACGCCAGATTTACCGATGCAAAGCTGATTTACACCATTCAGGCAAAATGCGAAGAAAATATTGCCCGGGAATCGGAAATATTAATAAAATAATGATATTTTTATGATATTTTTGTCACGAATCATGGTGACTTAATAGGCTTACTGTGTTATAATGGACCTAATTTATCGGAGGGAAGGTTTTCCACCGCTGGGCAAATCTTCAAAAGGAGATAGAATGTTTGAACAAAGGATCAACATTGACCGCATGGAACAGGCGGTCGCTCTTTTCGGCAACTTTGATGAAAATATCAGGCTGATCGAAAAAGAGTACCATGTGGGCATTGTCGGACGCGGAAGTGAAATCAAGGTTTCCGGCGATCCGGAAGATGTCGCGCCGGCCGTCCGCGCAATCGACAGCCTGCTGTCCCTCGTCAACCGGGGAGAGGCGTTAAGCGAGCAGAACGTCCGCTACTGCATTTCCCTTGTGAATGAAGGCAGCGAAGATAAAATCGGGACACTTGCGGGGGACTGCATTTGTATAACGTCCAAAGGGAAGCCGGTCAAGGCAAAAACACTCGGGCAGAAAAAGTACTGTACGTCGATTAAAGACCACACGATCACCATCGGGGTCGGCCCCGCGGGAACCGGAAAGACCTATCTGGCCGTGGCCCTTGCCGTCACGGCGTTCCGCGCGCAGGAGGTCAACCGCATTATCCTGACCCGTCCCGCCGTGGAAGCGGGGGAAAAGCTGGGTTTTCTTCCGGGCGACCTTCAGCAGAAGGTGGACCCGTACCTGCGCCCGCTGTACGACGCGCTGTTCGACATGCTGGGCGCGGAAACGTACCAGAAGTATGTGGAGCGCGGCAATATTGAAGTGGCCCCGCTGGCGTATATGCGCGGAAGAACGCTTGACGACAGCTTTATTATTCTGGACGAGGCGCAGAATACGACGCCGGAGCAGATGAAGATGTTTCTCACCCGTTTGGGATTCAATTCCAAAATGGTGATTACAGGGGATATCACCCAGATAGACCTTCCGGACGGGCGCAGGTCCGGCCTGAAGGACGTCATGAAAATCCTGCGCGACATTGACGATATCGCACAGGTACGGTTCAATGAAAAAGATGTCGTTCGCCATAAACTGGTGCAGGACATTATCAAAGCATATGAGAAAAACGAGGAGGTCGGGCATTAAAGGCCATGGAAAAAGTGAGAGTTATCATTGAAAATAAGCAGAAAGAGGTTAAAATTCCTACGGGTTTGCGCATGCTGGTTCGGCGCTGCTGCAACGCTGTGCTGCGTATGGAAAAATTTGGATCGCCCGCAGAAATCAGCGTCACCTTTGTAAATAACGAGCAGATTCATGAATTGAACAGGCAGTACCGCGGAAAGGACGTCCCGACCGATGTGCTTTCCTTCCCTATGGGGGAAAACGGCGTGTACGACATCAACCATTCCACCGGTGCGAAAATTCTGGGCGACATCGTCATTTCCATGGAAAAGGCGGTGGAACAGGCGGAACGCTACGGCCACAGCCTTGAGCGCGAGGTGGGCTACCTTTCCGTGCACTCCATGCTGCACCTGCTGGGCTACGACCATGAAAACGGCGGGATCCAGCGGGTCCATATGCGCGAGAAGGAAGAGCTGGTCATGACCCAGCTGGGCCTTCCCAGCACAAGCAGCTATGTATTGGACGAGGATGAGGAATAAGCTTGCGTTTTTTTAAAAGCTTTCGGTATGCTTTTCGCGGGATCGTCTACTGCATCAATAATGAACGGAATATGCGGATACATACGGTGGCTGCACTGTATGTATTTGTCTTTTCGTTCTTTTTTGAAATGTCACGGACAAGCTATGCCGCTGTTATGATTGTAACCGCCATGGTGATGACCGCCGAACTGTTCAATACCGTCGCGGAGGAGCTCTGCGACCTGACGGCGGCGAGCTTTCACCCCGTAGTGCGCATTATCAAGGATATGGCGGCGGGCGCGGTGCTGGTCTGTGCCGTTTTCGCGGCTGCGGTCGGCGTGTGCGTTTTCTGGCAGCCCGAGGCCTTCGGAAGGATCCTCCGGTATTTTGCCTCCAGCCCGCCCACGCTTTTGCTGCTTGCTGCGGCGACTGCGGCAAGCATTGTTTATATCGTTATGGGGCCCACCGGCATCCGCGATTATATCAGAAAAAAACGAGAGAAATAAGGAGAAGAGTCCATGGTGGATCAGAAACAGGAAAAATCCGCTTTTATTGCGATAGTAGGCCGCCCGAACGTGGGAAAATCGTCCCTTTTGAACGCGATGATCGGACAGAAGGTCGCTATCGTTTCCAATAAACCGCAGACGACGCGTACCCGGATCATGGGCGTTCTGACCAAAGGGGAATACCAGCTGGTCTTTATTGATACGCCCGGTCTTTTGAAGCCGCACAATCAGCTTGGGGAATACATGGTGCGCTCCGTTACGGAGTCCGTTTCCGGTGTGGACGCCTGCCTTCTGGTAGTGGAAGCGGGCAGAAAAATCTCGCCGGCGGACCAGGAACTGATCGAGCGGTTCAAGTCGATCGAAATCCCGGCGGTGCTGGCGATCAACAAAATCGACCTGCTGCAGGACAAGAGCGTTTTGATGGCGCAGATCTCCGAACTGTCCGCGCTTTACGACTTCGAGGCCGTGGTTCCCGTTTCGGCGATGGACGGCAACGGGGTGGGGGACCTTACCGGCGAGCTGGAAAAGCTTGCGATGCCCGGCGGGCATTTTTTTGAGGAGGATACGCTGACCGACCAGCCCGAGCGCGTGCTGGCCGCGGAAATCATCCGGGAAAAGCTGCTGCGCCTGTGCAGCAAAGAGGTCCCGCACGGCATTGCAGTCCTGGTGGAAAGCATGCGCGAGCGCGGGGACAAAAGCGGCATCACCGATATGGAGGCTACGGTTTTCTGCGAAAAGGAAAGCCATAAGGGAATCATTATCGGCAGGGACGGGGCGATGCTGAAAAAAGTCGGCACGCTGGCCCGCGCCGATATGGAACGTTTTTTTGACTGTAAAATCAACCTGAAGCTCTGGGTAAAGGTGAAAGAGGACTGGCGCAACCGCGCCGCGGTTTTGCGCAGCCTTGGGTTTGACAGCAACTCCTTCAACGGTTAGGCAAAGCACATTTTTGCAGTGAAATTTGTCTGATTATGGGTTTAATTCATTTATTTACCGCTCATATAAGCTGAATTAAGGCAAATACTTAAATCAGGAAATGAAAAGGGAGCGGAAAATATGGATGAGCAAACAGCATGGAATTGTTTTCAGCATACCGGGAATATCAGCGATTATCTGATTTACAGCCAATGCAAACACAGTAATGAAGAAAGGCAGATGCGGGAGGGCGCGGATGCAGATAGAGACCAAAGGCCTGATCATCAGGGAGAATTCCGTGGGTGAAAGCGACCGCCTTGTCACCGTACTTACAAGCGGGGAAGGGGTTGTACGCGCTTTTGCGCAGCAGGCTAAAAAATTGAAAAACAGCAAACTTTCCGCGACACAGCTTTTCAGTTATTCCCGTCTCACGATTTTCAAGGGGCGGGATAAATACATAATTGACGACGCGCAGCCCATTGAAGTTTTTTTTGACCTTCGCAGGGATATCGAGCGTCTTTCCCTTGCCCAATATTTTTGTGAGCTGGCGGGTGCGCTGGCGCCGCAGGAAGCCGAGGCCGGGGATTTTTTGCGTTTAATGCTCAATTCCCTCCACTTTCTGTGCAAGGGGACAAGGCCGAACGCACAGCTCAAGGCGATCGTGGAAATGAGAATGCTCTCGCTCGCGGGGTATATGCCCAATCTGATCTGCTGCTCCGGCTGCTCGTGCTATGAGGCGGAGGAGATGTTTTTCCTTCCCCGCAAGGGGTTGATTGATTGCGGGGACTGCTTTGCGGATTCCGCGGAGCCCGCCGTCCGGCTGAGCCGCGGCGCGCTGACCGGCCTGCGGCATATTATTTACGCCGATTTTGAGAAGCTCTTTTCCTTCAGCCTGTCAAAGCAGGGGCTGAAGGAGCTTTCCGCGGCGAGCGAGCAGTACGTTTTATCCACCTTGGAGCGCGGCTTCCCTACGCTGGAATTTTACAGAAGGATGAAAACAGAGGACGAATCAACGAACGGTCAGAATGATTGGGGGAAAGCCTTTTGAAACATAAAAACGCGCTGCGCGCTGCTTTTCCGCGCACCATTCCGGTGATGCTCGGATATCTTTTTTTAGGCGCCGCCTTCGGAATCCTGCTGAACAGCAAAGGGTACGGCTGGGACTGGGCGGTGCTGATGAGCGTGTTTATTTACGCGGGCTCCATGCAGTTTGTGACGATCGGACTTTTGTCCGGCCCGTTTCTGCCGCTGCAGGCGGCGCTGATGACCCTGATGGTCAACGCGCGACATACCTTTTACGGGATTTCCATGCTGGAGAGGTTCAGGAGCATGGGAAAGAAGAAGCCTTACATGATTTTTTCCCTGACGGATGAAACCTTTTCCCTGCTGTGCGGCGCCCGCGCGCCGGAGGGCGTGGATGAGGACCGGTTTCTGTTCTGGGTTTCCCTTCTGGACCAGCTTTACTGGATCGTCGGTTCGGCGGCGGGCGGCCTGATCGGCTCTCTGGTCTCCTTTAATACAAAGGGCGTCGATTTTGTAATGACGGCGCTTTTTACGGTTATCTTTGTGGATCAGTGGGAAAATAACAGGAACCATTTTCCTGCCCTTGTCGGGCTGGTCGGCTCCGTTTTATGCCTTGCCGTGTTCGGGCCGGGGAATTTTATCCTGCCCTCCATGGCGCTGATCGCCGCCGTCCTCGGCCTTTTCGGGAAAGCCGCTGAAAGGGAGGAAACCGTATGACGCTGACGTCCGGTCAGGCTCTGATCCTGATTTTCGTGATCGCACTGATCACGCTGTTTACCCGCGCCCTGCCGTTTCTCCTGTTCCCGCAGGGGAAGGAAACGCCGGCGTTCGTCCGTTATCTGGGCAGGGTGCTCCCCTGCGCGGTGATGGGGATGCTGATCGTCTACTGCCTGAAGGGGATCTCCGTTTTCTCGGCGCCGTTCGGCGCGCCGGAGCTGATTTCCGTGGCGACGGTGGTCCTTCTGCACAAGTGGAAGCACAATACGCTTCTGAGCATTGGGGGAGGAACGCTCCTTTACATGTTTTTCACTCAGTTTATTTTTGTGTAGCAAAACCGCCGGCGATGCCGGTGAGACCGGAGCGCTTTCTCTTCGAGCGTTTTGCCCCCACCCCTGACCCCTCCCCTTTTTATAAAAGTGCAAATAGGCAGTTTTCCTGAAATGGGAGGGGATTTGGCAGGTAGGGGGTGAGGATGTTTCGGCGGCCTTTATATCATGGATAAAGAGAACTTCATTTTCATAGAAATAGGTAGAGGTAACTTATGGAAGATACGATGCAAAGACATTACAGGGCTTTGGAGCTCGATAAAATACGAAAGCTGCTGGCGGCTGAAACGGCGTGCGAGGACGCGGCGGAGCTCGCTTTGCAGCTTACCCCGTCCGTTTCCCTTTCCGAGGTACGGCGGCTTCTGGCCGACACGGACGAGGCCTTTACGCTGATGGCCCGCTTCGGCGCGCCGTCCTTCGGCGGGCTGTACAACATGACCAATTCCCTGCGCCGCGCGGAAGCGGGCGGCACGCTCAACATGGCCGAGCTGCTGCGCATCGCGGGCGTTCTGCGCACGTTGCGCGGGATCGTGGACTGGCGCTCGAAAAGCGCGGGGGTAAAAAGCTGCCTGGACTGGCGGTTCGATTCCCTGATGCCCAACAAATATCTGGAGGACCGGATTTACGGCGCGATTCTTTCCGAGGAGGAAATGTCGGACAACGCGTCCGTTCCGCTCGCGTCCATCCGCCGCAAAATCCGTTCCGCGTCCTCCCGCGTCCGGGAACAGCTCGACAAAATGATCCGCTCCCCGCTCTATCAGAAATATCTGCAGGACCCGATCGTCACCCTGCGCGGCGGCCGGTTCGTCGTGCCGGTCAAGGCGGAATTCCGCGGGGAAATCGCCGGGCTGGTGCACGATACCTCCGCAAGCGGCGCGACCGTGTTTGTGGAGCCGATGGGGGTCGTCGAGGCCAACAACGAGGTGCGGGTGCTGCAGTCGCGGGAGCAGGCGGAAATAGAGCGGATCCTCGCCGAGCTTTCGGCGGAAACCGGCAACTTTTCCAGCGGGATCATCAGCGGGTACCGCGCCGCGGTGGAGCTGAACCTGATTTTCGCCAAGGCGAGCCTGGGCTATAAGATGAAGGCCAGCCTTCCGGCGGTGAACGATAAGGGGAAAATCCTGCTGAAAAAGGCGCGCCATCCGCTGATTGACAAGTACCGGGTCGTCCCCACAGACATTGAACTCGGCGTGCATTTTGATACCCTGGTGATTACCGGCCCCAATACGGGGGGGAAAACGGTGTCGCTGAAAACGGTGGGCCTGCTTACGCTGATGGCCATGTGCGGGCTGATGCTGCCGGTGGCGGAAAACAGCGAGATTTCCGTTTTCCGTCAGGTGCTGGCAGACATCGGCGACGAGCAGAGCATCGAACAGTCTCTGTCCACTTTTTCGGCGCATATGACGAATATCATCCGGATCATCGGTCAGGCGGATGAAAACAGCCTGATTCTGCTGGATGAGCTGGGGGCGGGGACCGACCCGGTCGAGGGCGCGGCGCTCGCGATGGCGATTCTGGAGGCCCTTCGCAAAAAGGGCGCGCGGGTGGCCGCCACGACCCACTACGCGGAGCTGAAAGCCTATGCGCTGCAGACAGACGGCGTGGAAAACGCGTGCTGCGAGTTCGACGTACAAACGCTGCGGCCGACCTACCGGCTGCTGATCGGCGTGCCGGGCCGCTCCAACGCGTTCGCTATTTCCCTGCGCCTTGGCATGGAAGAGGAAATTGTCGACCGCGCGAAAGAGCTGGTATCCAGTGAAAACACGCGGTTTGAGGACGTGGTCCAAAGCCTGGAAACCAGCCGCCAGAAGCTGGAGGGCGAACGCGCCAAAGCGGAGCAGGCGCGTCTGGAAGCCGTCCGGGCGCAGAAGGAGGCGCAGGAAATCCGCAGCGGCATCCAGGCCGAGGCGGACAAAGAGATCGGGAAGGCGCGTCAGCAGGCTTCCGAGCTGGTTTCCCGTACCCGCGGACAGATCGACGCCCTTCTGAACGAAATGGAAGAACTGAAAAAACAGCGGAACAAAACGCTTTCCGCGGAGCAGAAGGCAAGACTGAAAGCCGGGCTGCGCGTTCTGGAGGAAACCGCCGATCCCGTTCACGGCAGAAAGGACGAGGGCCCGTATGCGCTGCCGCGTCCGCTGCGGGTAGGGGATACCGTCCTGCTTTACGATATCGACAAGCAGGGAACGGTGCTGCAGCTGCCGGAAGGAAACAACCGGAACGTTCTGGTGCAGGCGGGCATCATCCAGACGAGGGTGCCGCTTTCCAATCTGCGGCTGGTGCAGGGGAAAAAAGAGAAGGAAAAGCGCGGGACCGTTACCAGGAACGTCACCGGCAGGGCGCAGGCAAAGGTGACGACCGAACTGGACCTGCGCGGGCAGACGACGGAAGAAGCCATTATGAATGTCGACCGGTTTATCGATTCGGCGCTGCTCAGCGGCGTTGAGCAGCTCACCGTCATCCACGGCAAAGGAACCGGGGCCCTGCGCGCGGCCGTGCAGCAGCACCTGAAAAGGCACCCGAGCGTGCGCAGCTACCGGCTGGGCGTGTTCGGGGAAGGAGAAGCCGGCGTTACCATTGTGGAATTAAAATAATATTTGGAGATGAGGCGGCGTGATGTGGGTTGTTTACGCGGTTGGGTCCGCGCTGTTTGCGGCTTTGACGTCGATTCTGGCAAAGATCGGTATCGAGAATGTCAATTCCAATCTCGCCACAGCGGTCAGAACCGTTGTGGTGCTGGTTCTTGCGTGGGGCATCGTCTTTTTTACCGGAGCGAACACCGGGATCAAAAACATTACGCAGAGAAGCCTGCTGTTTTTGGTCCTGTCCGGCATCACAACGGGCCTTTCCTGGCTGTTTTATTACAAGGCGATCCAGATCGGCCCGGTTTCCAAGGTCGCTCCGATCGATAAATTCAGCGTGGTCATCACAATTGTCCTCGCGTTTCTGTTCCTGCATGAAAAAATAGACATGAAGACCATTCTCGGGGGAATTCTGATTACTGCCGGTACGTTCGTCCTGATTCTGTAAAGAGGGGGAGATTGTCCTGAAAACGACGCAAACCCGAAAAAAAGGGCCTCTGATCATTCTTGTGTCCGTGCCTGTTCTGCTGCTCGCGGTCGTCGGGATCCTGTTTGCGCTGGCTCTGAACGACCCCAACGCCCCCCTTGCGCCGGGCGGGGAAACGGATTCTTCCGCGGCGGCCGCGAAGCTCCTTGTCGCCGCCGGCACCGGAAAGCCGGCGGAGCTGACCGGGGAAGAGGCCGGCGCGCTGATGACCCGAAAGCTTGCGCAGAACGGACAGCGCGCCGTTTCCGGGGTGCGGCTTACCGTCAACAGCGACAACACCGTTGACGCCTATCTGCCCGTTTCCTACAAAGGGACGAAGCTGGGCGTCAGCGCTAACCTGACGGTCGGCTGGGACAGCGCGAAACAAACGATCCGCGCCGAGGTCAATTCCCTGAAAATCGGCCGTTTGCCGGTCGACCCCGCGTGGGCGCTTTCCCATGCCACGGATTCCCTTCCGGAAGGCGCCGGGCGGGAGGGCAATGTCCTGTACCTGCCGCCGCCGATGTTCGGCACCTATGGAATGCCGAACGACGCTCCCGGCAGCATCAGCGGGCTGGAGGTCCGCGACGGGAAATTCCTGCTGAATTTTTCTGTGGATATGGCTAAACTGGAGGATTACCTGAAAGAGCAGCTGAAATCGATTCTGTAATCGATCCCGGTAAAAAATAAAAAGCGCGGCGCTTCGGCCTTTTTTCCTATTGACAAGCGCCGCGTTTTATTGTATAATTCGTAACTGTAAAGTTAATTGCTTTACAGGCTGAACGGAGGGGTATCGGATGTCGAAAAATCTGGAAATATCGTTATTGCTTGATTTTTACGGGGATATGCTGACCGACAAACAGCGCGAGGTAATCGAATATTATTACAACGAGGATTTATCGCTTTCCGAAATCGCGGACAACCAGGGCATTACTCGCCAGGGGGTGCGCGATTCCATCAAACGCGCCGAATTTCAGCTGCTGGACATGGAGGAGCGCCTGGGCCTGGCCCGCCGTTTCCGCGAAATGAGAAGCGGGCTGGAGCGCATCAGCTCCGCCGCCGAACAGATTAAAGAATACAACGATCATTACCTATATTCCAACGAGCTTGAAAACAACGCGAAGCTGATTCTTGATATTTCCCAAAAGCTCTGCGAATAGGAAGGAGGCCCCCTGTTGGCATTTGAAGGTCTTGCCGATAAGCTGTCGGCCGCGTTTAAACGACTGAAATCAAAAGGAAAACTGAATGAGGCCGACGTAAAGGAAGCAATGCGCGAAGTCCGCCTTGCCCTTTTGGAAGCCGATGTAAACTATAAGGTTGCCAAGGATTTTACCAATACCGTGAGCGCGCGTGCCGTCGGCGCCGAGGTGATGGAAAGCCTGACCCCGGCGCAGATGGTGATTAAAATTGTAAACGAGGAGCTGACCGCTCTGATGGGCGGAAGCGACGCGAAGCTCGCCAGCCCTCCGTCCCCCCCGACCATTATCATGCTCTGCGGCCTGCAGGGCGCCGGTAAAACCACCCACGCCGGAAAGCTGGGGCTGATGCTGAAAAACAAGGGCCACAGGCCCCTTCTGGTCGCGTGCGATATTTACCGCCCCGCCGCGATCAAGCAGCTGCAGGTCGTCGGCGAAAACGCCGGCGTTCCCGTTTTTGAAATGGGGCGGGAAGACCCCGTAAAAATCTGCAGGGCCGCCGTCAGGCACGCCAGGGACTACGGCAACGACATGGTCCTGATCGATACCGCCGGCCGTCTTCAGATCGACGAAGTCCTGATGAACGAGCTGAAAAACATCAAAAACGAGATCGGCCCGCACGAGATTCTGCTTGTGGTGGACTCCATGACCGGCCAGGAGGCCGTCAACGTCGCGAAAACCTTTGACGAGCTGCTGAACATCACCGGCGTGATCCTGACCAAGCTGGACGGCGACACCCGCGGCGGCGCGGCGCTTTCCGTGCGCGCGGTGACGGGCAAGCCGATCAAATTCGCCGGTACCGGCGAAAAGCTGCAGGACCTTGAAATTTTCCACCCGGACCGCATGGCCTCCCGTATCCTAGGCATGGGCGACGTGCTCACCCTCATTGAGGACGCGCAGAGCAGGCTTGACCGCAGTGCCGCGGAAAAGACCGCCCAGAAGCTGATGCAGAACAAGCTGGATTTCAACGACCTGCTCGATCAGCTGGTGCAGGTAAGGAAAATGGGGCCGCTCAAGAATGTGCTTTCCAAAATGCCCGGAATGGATAAACAGCTCAAAGACGTGGACATCGACGACCGTCAGATGGACCGTGTGGCGGCGATTATTCTTTCCATGACCCCCGAGGAGCGGAGCAAACCGTCCGTCATCAATCCCTCGCGCAAGCGGCGCATGGCCGCGGGGAGCGGGATGAAGGTGGAGGACGTCAACCGTCTGATCAAGCAGCTGGAGCAGATGCAGAAGCTGGTGAAGCAGATGAAGGGCCGCGGAAAGCGGCGTTTTTCCGGCATGGGGATGCCGTTTTAACAGAATTCATCCAAGAAGGAATTCCCTTTTGGTGAAGATATTGATCAATTTGTGGAGGTGAAACATCATGTCAGTAAAGATTAGATTACGCAGGATGGGCGCCAAAAAGGCTCCTTTCTATCGTATAGTTGTCGCGGATTCCCGCTTCCCGCGCGACGGCCGTTTCATTGAAGAAATCGGCTATTACAATCCGCTCGAGGAGCCGTCCGTCGTGAAGGTGGATGCTGAAAAGGCCAAGAAATGGATTGCCAACGGCGCACAGCCGACAGACACCGTGAAATCTCTGTTCAAGAAACACGGCGTGCTGTGATCGCGGAGGATAAAACGATGAAAGAACTGCTGATTGCGATTGCACAGGGACTTGTCGAAGACCCGTCCGCCGTTCGCGTGGACGTCGACGAGCCCAACGAAGAAGGAACCGTTGTTTATCACCTGCACGTTGCCGAAGACGACATGGGCAGGGTGATCGGCAAGCAGGGCCGCATTGCCAAAGCGATTCGCATTGTCATGCGCGCCGCCGCTACCCGTACCAACGGGAAAATATCCGTTGAGATTGACTAGGCCTTGTTTGCAAATTAAAAATCGACGGATTTTCGTGATAAAATTGTGCCTGACAAGGAAAAAAGCGCAGGAATACTGTCCGTATGCCGAGCATTTTTGACGCGGTCAGACGCGATTTTAGCCGAATAAGACAAGACTCTTGATTTTACAAACATGGCCTAAGCGCTCAGGCAGGGCTGCAACAGTGCTGTTGCGGCCCTGCTTTGTAGAAACGCGCCGCCCCGGGGAACGGGGCAAACAGGATACAATTATGGCAGAGTAGAATTTTGTGCGTTAAGTGCCGCCCGAACGGGGAGTTGTCGGGCGGACGAAAAGGAAACTTGCGGTACAGAATTCGCATCCCGCTGCTGCATATTCTGAGGAATCCCTCTTTTATGTAGCAGATGAATACACAACATAAAGGAGGAATTTTCTTTGCGTTTTTCTTTTCCGTCCGTTAAATCCTCTGTTCAGGAGCTGAGGAGCGTAACGACGATTGCAATGTGCGGGCTGTTGCTCGCCTTAAATGCCGTCCTGGGCATTTTTACCGTGCCCGTTTCCGATCTTTTCCGGATACGGTTTTCGTTTCTGACCGTCGCGGCGTCGGGTTTTTTGTACGGCCCGGTGGTCGGCGGGATCGTGGGGGCCGTCGGGGACATAGTCAATTACGTGCTTCGCCCGGCGGGTCCGTTTTTCCCCGGCTTTACCCTGAACGCCTTTCTTTCGGGGTTTATTTACGGACTCATTCTTTACAAAAAACCGGTGACGGTAGGAAGGGTTCTGGCCGCCAGTACCGTTGTGACGGTGCTGGTGAACTTCCTTCTCAATTCTCTGTGGCTTTCCATCCTGTATGGCAAGGCCTTTCTTGCGGTTCTCACCGTACGCGCCGCGGCGGATCTGCTTTTATTCCCGGTGAATGTGGTCATGCTTTATACGCTGCTGAAATTCGTTCGGACAATCCCCGTCCTGCGTCTGAAAAAAACGCGTTAGGCGTTTCAGGCGGCCGGTCAGGCAAAGCAAGCTCTTTTTGGCTCCCTCTGTGAGGGAGCCGGCAGGCAAAGCCTGACTGGGAGGTCTGGTAAACCGGGGAGTTCTCGCTTTCGGGACGCCTGCGGCGATGCTCTCTCAGACGGTCCTGTGCTGAATCGGCGGGTAAAAAAGCCGCCGCGGGGAATTCTATTGATTCATGGAGGAAATTATGGTCAATCAGTTTTTGGAGGCGGGTAAAATTGTGGGGACACACGGCCTTCAGGGGGAACTGCGCGTGGACCCCTGGTGCGACTCGGCCGAGTTCCTGGCCCTGTTCAAAACGCTCTATTGGGACAAAGGCGCTCAAAAGCTGGAAGTCGCTTCTTCGCGCGTCCACAAAACGCAGCTGCTTTTAAAGCTGAAGGGGATTTCTACCGTTGAGCAGGGGGACGCGCTGCGCGGCAAAATTCTCTACATCAGCCGCGACGACGTAAAGCTGGACAAGGGCCGGTATTTCATGCAGGACCTGATCGGGCTGGAGGTTTTTGACGCCGATACCTGCATCTACTACGGGACCCTGACGGAAATTATGCGCACCGGCGCAAACGACGTTTATCAGATTACGTCGGAAAACAAGAAGAACTATTTGATTCCGGCAATACCAGAAGTAATTATAGATATCAATATTACAAACGGTAAAATGCAGATACGGCCGCTTAGGGGGATTTTTGATGATGCGGATTGATTTTCTCACTCTTTTCCCCGACATGTGCGAGGCAGTCATGTCCGAAAGCATCATCGGGCGGGCGCGCAGAAAAGGCGCGATCGAGGTGTACTGCCACCAAATCCGTGATTATGCATATGATAAACATAACAGGGTCGACGACTGCCCGTTCGGCGGCGGCATGGGCATGCTGCTCATGGCGGAGCCGATTGCCCTGTGTATTGACGATTTAATTGAAAAGCTGGGGAAAAAGCCCCATCTGGTATACCTGTCCCCGCAGGGGAAAACCCTGACCCAGCAGCGTGTGAAGGAGCTGGCGCAGCTCCCGGAGCTGGCGCTGCTGTGCGGCCATTACGAGGGAATCGACGAGCGCGTTATCGACCGGTATGTGGATGAGGAGATCTCCATCGGGGACTATGTCCTCACCGGCGGGGAGCTTCCGGCGCTGGTGCTGGCGGATTCGGTCTGCCGGATGGTCGACGGGGTCCTTTCCAGCGAGGAATGCTTTCAGGAGGAGAGCCATTTTCATTCCCTTCTGGAGTATCCGCAGTATACCCGCCCGGCACTGTGGCGCGGGGCCAGGGTCCCGGACGAACTGATGACGGGCCATCATGAAAATGTGAGAAAATGGCGTCGGCAGCAGTCGATTCTGCGCACCTTGCGGAAAAGACCGGAACTGCTGGAAAAGGCCGATCTGACAAAAGAGGACACGGAGTTTTTAACCAAACTGCTTTCCGGGACGAAAAAAATCGAAACGGAAAACGGAAACGAAGCATGAACCGGAAGAAAAATGGGAACAGTACAGCAGAGAAAACAAAAGTTTTCAACAATTATGGCACATTGCACAAAGTAATGCCGAACATAATCCACCCGATTCAGTCATCAATCCAAAGTTTTTTTATTTAGTTGACGGTATGCTGAATTGTGATATAATAACTGTGAATCATAGAAAAATAACAATGAAACTGATATTTTTTATTTATTAATGATTGGTTTTGCGGAAATGACTTTTCTGTTTAGGAGTGAATGAAGTAATGTGTGTTAAAGAAGTACTGGTTCAGAATCAAGTGGGTCTTCACGCGCGCCCCGCTACCTTTTTTATTCAAAAGGCAAATGAATACAAATCTTCTATCTGGGTGGAAAAAGAAGAAAGACGCGTGAACGCGAAAAGCCTTCTGGGCGTTTTGTCCCTTGGGATTGTCGGAGGGACCACCATCCGCATCATTGCGGACGGCACGGATGAAGAAGAGGCGGTAAACAGCCTTGTAGAATTGGTTCAGTCCGGTTTTACCGAGTAATTTATTCTGCCAAACAGCACCGCTTAACCGGCGGTGCTTTTTTGTATTTACAACCCGTGCCGATTGTTCCGGGTTGCGCAGCAGAGGAGGGTATCATGACAGATCATGAAAAACATATCAGGGAGCTTCGAAGCCGCGCCATGCGCCTTCCGCTCAGCCCCGGCGTCTACATTATGCACGACAAGTCGGGCAAGATCATTTATATCGGCAAGGCAAAGGCGCTGAAAAACCGCGTCAGCCAGTATTTCGGCTCCGAAAAGAACCACGACGAGAAAGTGCGCCGCATGGTCGCCAACGTGGAGTATTTTGAGTATATTCTGACGGACAGCGAATTCGAGGCCCTGGTGCTGGAGTGCAGCCTGATCAAGCAGCACACCCCGAAATACAACATCCTGTTGAAGGACGACAAGGGCTATCATTATATTAAGATTACCTCCGGGCCGTGGCCAAGGATTTCACAGGCAAAGCAGATCCTTGACGACGGCGCGAATTACATCGGTCCTTACGTCAGCTCGTGGGCGACCAAGGAAGCCATCGACGAGGCGCTGAAGATTTTCCGGCTGCCGTCCTGCTCGCGCAGGTTTCCGCAGGATATCGGCAAAGCGAGGCCGTGCCTGAATTATTATATCAAGCAGTGCTGCGCGCCGTGCCGCGGGAGGATCGGCGAAGAGGAGTACAACGAGTACGTGGAGGAAGCCATCGATTTCCTGCGCGGCGGCAGTGCCAAAAGCATGCGCCAGCTGGAAAAAAAGATGAACGACGCCGCCGAGGCGCTGGAATTTGAACGCGCCGCGCGCATCCGCGACCGCCTGACGGCCATCAGGCGCATGAGCGACCGGCAGAAGGTGGTGGCCGCGCGCGTGCCGGAGCAGGATATCATCGCGCTGGCACAGGGCGCCGAAACAAGCTGCTTTGAAGTTTTTCGTTTTCTCAACGGCCGCCTCTGCGACCGCGAAACTTTTTTAATGGGGGAAACCGGAAATCCAAAGGTTGCCCGCGGGGAATTTATAGAGCGCTATTATACCATGCGCGACCGGATTCCGCCGCGCGTCTGCCTGGACGGCCCGGCAGAAAACACGGAGCTTCTGGGGGAATGGCTGACGCAGAAGGCGGGAAGAAAAGTGACGGTCACCGTTCCGCAGAAGGGCGAACAGGCCCGGCTTGTGGAGATGTGCCGCAACAACGCGGCGGAGCAGGTGGCTCAGGCCACGGGCCGGACCGTGCGGGAAGCCTCCGCCCTGGACGAGCTCGGCCGGCTTCTGGGGCTGGAACAGCCGCCTCTCTATATTGAATCCTACGATATCTCGAACCTTGCCGGCAGCGAGAACGTGGCGGGCATGATTGTGTTTGAAAACGGAAGGCCGCTGAAATCCGCCTATCGGAAATTCAAAATCAAATCGGTGCAGGGACAGGATGACTACGCTTCCATGCAGGAAGTAATTGAACGCCGCTTTCATGAATATTTCGACGCACGGGGAAAAAATATTACCGACGGCTTCGGGCGCCTGCCGGACCTGATCCTGCTGGACGGCGGCAAGGGGCATGTCGGCGCGGTCCGGCCCGTGCTGGAAGCCGCGGGGCTGAAGATCCCGCTTTTCGGTATGGTCAAGGACGACAAGCACCGCACCCGGGCCATTGCGTCCGACGGGGGAGAAATCGCCATCAATTCCAACCGCAAGGCCTTTACGCTGGTTTCTTCCATTCAGGACGAGGTGCACCGTTTTGCCATTGGATACCACAGGCAGGCGCGCAAAAAGACAACCATTTCCTCCGAACTGACCTCTATCGAGGGTGTGGGACAGGCCCGCGCCAAAGCGCTGTTAAAGCACTTCAAGACCATCCGGGCGATCCGGAACGCGGATCTGGCGGAGCTGAACGCCGCGCCGGGGATGACGAAACCGTCCGCGCAGAGTCTGTTCCGTTATTTCCATCCCGAAGAGGAAAAAAGTTGACACAGCGCCTTTATAATGGGATAATAACGGTTATAGGATTATTTTGTAATTTTTAAGGAGATCCATATATGAGAGTAATCACCGGGTCTGCCCGCGGTTCGCGGCTGACCACACTGGAGGGCGAAAGCGTCCGTCCTACGCCGGAGAGAGTCAAGGAAGCGCTGTTCAGCGCCATTCAGTTCCAGATTGAGGGCAGACGGGTGCTGGACCTTTTTGCCGGTTCCGGTCAGCTTGGGATCGAAGCGCTGAGCCGCGGCGCAAAGCAGGCGGTTTTTGTCGATGCGAGCAGGAATTCCATTGCTGTCGTGGAGAAAAATCTGGAGCATACCGGCCTTGCCGGAAACGCGGTGATCAAAACCATGGATTTTGCCGCTTTTCTGCTGCAGGACCGCGAGCGCTTTGATCTTGCGTTTCTGGACCCGCCCTACCGTACCGGGCTGCTTCAGCGGGCGCTGCCGATGACCGCTCAGGTGATGAACACGGGCGGGACCATTATCTGCGAGCATCCCCGCGACGAGGAACTGCCGGAAACAGCGGGCGATTTTATCCGTGCCCGCGGCTACCGCCACGGCAAAATCCAGCTTACCCTATACAGACATAAGGACGTGACCGAATTATGAAAATTGCAATTTGCCCGGGCAGCTTCGACCCGGTTACCTTAGGCCATCTGGACATTATCAACCGGTCACGCAAGGTTTTTGACAAAACCATTGTCGCCGTTCTGGTAAATCCGGAAAAGCACACGATGTTCACGGTGGAGGAAAGAATCGAGCTCCTGAAACGCTGCACCTGTGAGATGGCTGATGTGGAAGTGGTCGGTTTCGACGGGCTGCTTGCCGATTACGCCCGCGAGCGCGGCGTGACGGCAATTGTCAAGGGGCTGCGGGCCCTGTCGGACTTTGAATATGAATTTCAGCAGGCGCTTACCAATAAAAAGCTGAATCCCAGTCTGGAAACCATGTTCCTGACCACAAGCGCCGAAAATATGTTTTTAAGCTCCAGCATTGTCAAACAGATCGCCCGTTTCGGCGGGGATATTTCCAATTTCGTGCCGGGGTGTATTTTGAGCGACATCAAAGAAAGATTAAATGCAGGGGAGGAATCACACGATGAGTGAGTTAAACACCGAAGATTTAATCGACGAACTGTACGATATGGTAGAGAAGGCCTGGAGCCTTCCCCTCAGCCGCGGACGCGCGGTGCTGGACGGCGACGAGGTAAAACAGATCCTTGATGAAATCCGCGAAAGCCTGCCGCAGGAAATCCGGCAGGCAAAGGCGATCTGCGCGGACCGCGCGCAGATCATCAGCGACGCAAAGCGCGAGGCCGAGACCGTCGTCCGCGTGGCGGAGGAACGCGCCAAGGCCATGGTAAACCAGGATGAAATCGTCAAACAGGCACAGCAGAAGGCCAACGACCTGCTCAGTCAGGCGCAGGCGAAATTCCGGGAAATGCGCAAGGCCTCCAACGATTACATAGACGATCTGATGAAACGCACGGACGACGGTCTCGCCGCCAACCTTGCGGAGCTTCGCCAGACCAGGCAGAATATAAAAGCGTCCCAGCGCTCCGGCCAAAATTAAACAAAATTTTCCAATTTTTAAAAAACCACGGTACAAGATCTTGTATCGTGGTTTTTTACTGCACCAACATAGGATTTTATATGCAAAAGCAAGGGAATTTGGTTGACATAATCAAAAAAATAACAGTTGCATTTTAAAAATAAATACGCTATAATCAAAACACAAGTGGTGAAAGGTGGGGGTAAGTAGCACAAAGTGGTTTTCAAGACGTGCTTTTACCCGAAAAGTGGCTTGCAATGTTGATCGGCGAGTACCAACATAATATAGACGCGAAGGGCCGTGTGATCGTTCCGGCCAGATTCCGTGAGGATCTGGGCGAGCATTTTTACATCACAAAGGGGCTGGACGGCTGTCTGTTTGTGCTTTCACCCGAGGAGTGGACAAGGCTCCAGGACAAGGTAAAGGCAATGCCGATTTCCAAAGCGAGGGGCCTTCAGCGCTTTTTCTTTTCCGGCGCGGCGGAAGTCGAACCGGACAAGCAGGGGCGTATCCTCATTCCGCAGGTCCTGCGCGACCACGCGCAGCTTACAAAGGACGTGACCTTCATCGGGACGTCAAGCCGGGCGGAAATTTGGGACAGCAAACGCTGGAACGACTTCAATTCCAATTTGACAGAGGAAAGCATAGCCGAGGCAATGGATATGCTTGAGCTTTAGGCGGGCGGTATCAGTATGGAATTTCTTCATAAGCCGGTTTTGTTTGATGAAACCATTGAAAGCCTCGATATTCATCCGGACGGCGTCTATATCGACGGGACCGCGGGCGGCGGAGGGCATTCGCAGGCCATTGCGGACCGGTTGACTACGGGCAGGCTCCTTTCCATCGATCAGGACCCCGACGCGGTCAGAGCCGTAACTGAAAGACTGAAATCCTACCGCTGTTCCACGGTTTATCAGGCGAATTTCTCCGAAATGGCCGAAGTGGCGGCAAGCCTGAAGCTTGTCCCCGCCGACGGCGTTTTACTCGATATAGGGGTGTCCTCCTATCAGCTGGACAACCCGGAGCGCGGGTTCTCCTACCATTCGGACGCGCCCCTTGACATGCGCATGAGCCGGACGGGCGTTTCCGCCGCGGATCTGGTCAACAGCCTCTCGTGGCAGGAGCTTGCGCAGATTATCAGCCGTTACGGCGAAGACAGGAACGCGCGCGGCATCGCGAAGGGAATCGTAAAGGCCCGGGAACAGAAACCGATCCGGACGACCCTAGAGCTTGCGGAGATCATTAAGGAATCCGTCCCCGCGGCGGTCCGCCGCGAACAGGGGCATCCCGCCCGGAAAACCTTTCAGGCGCTCAGAATCGCGGTCAACGGGGAACTGGACAGGCTGTCCGAGGGACTGGACGCCGCCTTTTCCATCTTAAAGCCCGGCGGAAGGCTCGCGGTCATTACGTTCCACTCGCTGGAGGACAGAATCGTAAAGCAGCGCATGGCTTCCTGGTGTACGGGCTGTACCTGCCCGCCGGATTTTCCGGTCTGCGTGTGCGGCAAAAAGCCGAAAGCGGAGCTGCTCTACAAAAAAGGCCTCGCGCCGGGAGAGACGGAGCTGAAAGAAAATCCCCGCAGCCGGAGCGCAAGGCTCCGCGTCTGCATAAAATTATAAAGCATCTGTTCAATTTTACGACAGGAAGTGAAAATATGGCTTCTCCAAACAGCAACGAAGCGTATGATTTTGCATTGTTCGAACCCAAACGACAGCAGCAGGAACCCTCCAGAAAAAGCAATATTATAGAACTTCCCAAGGAAAAACTGGAGCAAAACAGAAGAACGAAAACCGATTTCTTCCGCGCCGTATCCACTTTCCTGACCTTTGCCATTATAGTCGGTGTGGTGGGAACCATGGTTTACGGACAGGTACAGCTGACCGAGCTGACCGAGGATTTGAACGCCGCGACAAAAACGCTCAACGAAAGCGAAAGCGTCTATACGCAGCTGCAAATGAAGTCCGACTCCCAGCTTTCCCTGCAGACCGTGGAAAACTATGCGACCAATCAGCTCGGCCTGAAAAAAGTAGAACAGAATCAGGTGGAGCCGATCTCCCTTTCCAAGGGGGATAAAACGCAGGTCGTCCAGAAGAGCGGGGATGAAAACTGGCTCGCCTCGCTTTGGAACTCTATCCTGCAATTATTGTCATAAAAAAAATAATTGATCAATAAGTATTACTACCCAAATTTGTTGAGATGTTTGGTTTGGTATGCGAAAAAGGAGAGTTGAGAGCAAATCTTGACTCTCATTTTTGTAACATAGTCTTTTTGGAGGAACAGTAATGGCAAAAGGGACGACAATCAGAATGTGGCGCCGTACGATCTTTGTGCTGGTCGTGCTGATCGCCGTCGGCTTCGGCGCGATTATTTTCAGTCTTGCCCGACTGCAGCTGGTGGAGGGGGAAAGCCTTCAGACCCGCGCGGTCGACCAGCAGCTGAAGGATACCTCCATCAGCGCCCAGCGCGGTACGATCTACGACTGCAACATGAAGCCGCTCGCCCAGAGCGCCACCGTGTGGAAGGTGGTGCTGGAGCCCGCGTTCATCACGGATAAGAACCGGGAAAAAATCGCGGACGGCCTGGCGAAGATTCTGGGCATGGACAAAAACGAAATCATCGAGCGCAGCAAGAAAAAAACATATTACGACGAGCTCAAGCGCAAGGTGGAAACGGATGTGAAGGATGAGGTCCTCAAGTTTAAGGCGGACAACGACATCGGCAGCGGAATCCGGCTGATCGAGGACTATAAAAGATATTATCCGTACGGGGCGTTCGCGGCTTCCGTTCTGGGCTTTACCGGTACGGACAGCCAGGGACTTTACGGCATTGAGAAGCAGTACGACAGCTATCTGACCGGCGTGCCGGGAAAGCTGGTCACCGCGAAAAACGCCATCGGGACGGATATGCCCTTTCAGTATGAGCAGAAGGTGGAAGCGCAGAACGGTTCCAGCCTTGTGCTGACCATCGACGAGGTGGTGCAGCACTTCCTTGAGAAAAATCTGGAGGAAGGCGTTATCACCAACAAGGTCGGCAACCGCGCCTGCGCGATCGTCATGAACGTGAAGAACGGCGCGATTTTGGGGATGGCGGTCAAAGGGGACTTCGACCCGAACAATCCGTTTGTCGTGGCCGACCAGACAGAGGCCGCCCAGATCGCCGCGATGCCCGAGGGAAAAGAGAAAACCGCCGCTCTGAAGGCCGCGCAGGAAAAGCAGTGGAGAAACAAGTCGGTCAGCGATACCTATTATCCCGGTTCCGTTTTCAAAATGGTGACGGGCTCCTCCGCGATGGAAGAGGGCGTGGTCAATGAAAACTCGACCTTCTTCTGCAGCGGCTCCATCAAGGTGTCCGACAGAACGATTCACTGCTGGAGGTCGTACGGCCACGGCAGCGAAACCTTTGTGCAGGGACTCTGCAATTCCTGCAATCCGGTTTTCGTACAGCTCGGCGAAAGGCTGGGCCCCGACAATTTCTTTAAATACTTTACCGCGTTCGGCCTGACGGCCAAGACGGGCATCGATCTGCCCGGCGAGTCGCGCAGCATCTATTATACCGCCGCCCAGCTGAATCCCGTGGAGCTTGCCACGGAATCCTTCGGGCAGAACTTCAGCATTACGCCGATTCAGATGATTACCGCGGCCTCCGCGGTCGCCAACGGCGGTTATATGGTGCAGCCCCATGTGGTCAGCCAGATTATCGACGCCGACGGAAATATCGTGAAAACCGCCGATACAACGCCGAAGCGTCAGGTGATTTCCACCGACATTTCCCAGCGCATGTGCAAGATCCTGCAGACCAACGCCACCATCGGCACGGCGAAAAACGGCTATCTGCCCGGCTACCGCGTCGGCGGAAAGACCGGTACGTCCCAGAAGATGGATGTGTTCCAGAAGACCGGGACCATGCAGTACATCGCGTCCTATCTGGGCTTTGCCCCCGCGGACGATCCGCAGGTAGCCATGCTGGTGTTCTTTGACGAACCGCACGGCGACAGCTACTACGGCGCCGCCGTAGCCGGGCCTGTTTTCTCCAGAACGATGGAGGAAATCCTGCCGTACCTCGGCGTGGAACGCAAATATACCGATTCGGAGCTGGCGAAGCTTGACGTAAACGCTCCGGACGTTGTGGGAAAGACCATTCCGGCGGCCAAAGCGGAGCTGGCCAAGATGAAGCTGACGCCGAAGGTTAACGGAAGCGGGGACAAAGTTGTTTCTCAGGTTCCGGAACCGGGCAAAACTATTCCGCAGAACGGTACGGTGGTGCTGTTTACGGACGATTCGGACTCCGGCAAGACGGTCACGGTGCCGAAGCTGACCGGGCTTTCCCTTTCCGCCGCCAACAAGAAGGCCGCGGACGCGGGAATCAATATCAGTATCTCCGGTGCGGCGCTGACCAACGGGATCAACCCGGTTTCCAATTCACAGAGTATTGCCGAGGGCGCCAAGGTGGCGCCCGGAACAGTGGTAACCGTCGGATTTATAGAGCCGAATCAGGTGGAGTAATCATTTAGAGCAGGGGGATGACAATTTTGGGAAACTTTCATTCAGCGAAAAAGCTGATTGCTGTAAGCGATAAAAAGGGGCATACTATTTCGGTGCTGAACGATATTCTGGCTTTCTGCGGCCACGAAAATTATTTGCTCGCGCCGGCGGGGGAAAGTGTTCCGGAGGATGTGCAGCCCGCGGTTCTGCTTCTCTGCGACGCACAGAGCTCGGCCGCCGACGGATTTGCGGTCTGCGTGGCGGACTACGCCTTTTCCGCCATGCCCGAAATCGCCGCCCTGAAGCCGCTTACTTATTCCACGGTCAGCGACAGCGCGGACTTTACGGCGAGAAATATCCGGAAGCTTCCGGAAGGGTTTGCCGCCTTTGAAATGATCGGGGTCGGCGTGATCGGCCGGGTCAGGCTCGCGGCCGACAGCCTGGACCGGGTCGGTCCCGCGCTGGCCGCCGCCGCGGCGGCGATTGCCTGCGGGATTTCGTTTGCCGAGGTGCTCGACGCGCTGAACAGCCTTAAAATCGGGGATTAAAAAGACAGAGGAATTATGGTATAATAGGATGCTCGTACTTTGCGTGCGGGCGACAACGATAAAAAGGTGGAGTCAGAACATATGAACTCGGTTTGGATCCTTTCCGCGGTTATTCTTTCCTTTGGAATCACTGCTCTGCTGGGCAGATGGATGGTACCTTTTCTGCACAGAATCAATTTCGGCCAGACGATCCGTGAGGTCGGCCCCAGGTGGCACCAGAAGAAAAACGGTACCCCGACGATGGGCGGCTTTATGTTTATGATCGGGATTGCCGCCGCCGTTCTGGTCTGTGTGCCGCTTTATTACAGCGTGACCGAAAAGAATTCCCTGGAAATGATGATGAGGACGAAAGTTTTCGGCGGCCTGCTGATGGCAATCGGCTTTGGGGCGGTCGGATTTTTCGACGATTATATCAAGGTTGTCAAAAAGCGCAATCTGGGGCTGAACGTGCGTCAGAAACTCGTTCTGCAGTTTATCATCGCGGCCGCCTATCTCTATTCGCTGCGCCTGGCCGGAAGCACCTCGGCCACGCTGATCCCGTTTGTGGGCAGCGTTGACCTGGGCGTCTGGTACTGGGTGATCGCGCTGCTCGGCATTGTCGGAATGGTGAACGCCGTCAATTTCACGGACGGCATCGACGGGCTGAACGCCACGGTTACTTTTTTCGTAAGCCTTTTTTTCATGCTGATCGCCGGCATGATCGGCATTCACGGGATCAGTATTTTCGCCGCCGCTGCCGCGGGCGGGTGCCTCGGCTTCCTGATCTGGAACATGAACCCGGCAAAGGTCTTTATGGGGGACACCGGCTCGCTTTTCCTGGGCGGGATCGTGTGCGCCCTCGGCTTCGGGCTGAATCTTCCGATTTTGATTTTGCCGCTCGGTATTATTTATATCTGCGAAATTCTTTCCGTCGTGCTTCAGGTGTCCTACTTTAAGGCCACGCACGGAAAGCGGCTCTTTAAAATGAGCCCGATTCATCACCACTTTGAAATGTGCGGATGGGGAGAGCTGAAAATCTGCCGCGTGTTCGGTCTGGTGACGGTGCTGTTCGGCATCGGCTCCGCCCTTCTCGTATATTATGGATTTTGACCGAATATTTTCGCCGTGCGCGCGCAGTATTTAATTGTGACAAATATTTTGTTTTCCATATGCTTAAATAGACAGGAGTGCACGCCCTGAGACGGAAAAAGGGGGATACCATGACGAGAACAAAAGAAAAAGACCATACCGCCCCCCGCGGTTCCCGGAAAAAAGAAGAGGACACCAGGGAGTCGGTACCAAACGGAATCCGGAAAAAGTTCCGGATCTTTTCCGTGCGTTCAGGCATGGATATGCCCTTTTTGTTTTTGATTCTCACCCTGCTTGTCATCGGTCTGGTGATGCTCTTTTCGGCGAGCTATGCCAACGCGTACTATCGCCATGGAAGCAGCTATTTCTTTATCAGCCGCCAGGCTGTCTTTGCGGTTCTGGGCGTTACCGCAATGATTTTTATCTCGTATTTCGACTATCACCATCTGCACAAGTTCGCCGTTCCCTTTCTCCTTCTGTCCTTTATGATGCTGGCCCTTGTGCTTTTTATGCCGCGTATCAACGGCGTTCACCGCTGGATCGATCTGGGCCCGCTGGGGCAGTTTCAGCCGTCCGAGCTGGCCAAATTCACGGTGATACTGGTGTTTTCCCACCTGATTTCCCTCAATTTCAAACGGATGGATACCTTTCGGTACGGCGTTCTGCCATATATTCTGATTCTTGGCGCCACAGTCGGCCTGCTGGTGCTGGAGCCTCATATTTCCGCCACCGTCATCATGGTGCTTCTGGCCGGGGTGATGCTGTTTATCGGCGGAGTCCGCCTGCGCTGGTTCGGGCTTGCGTTCGGCGGCGCCGGCGCGGCGGTCGCTTACCTGGTCCTGTTCACGCAGAAATTCAGCTACGCCAACGACCGTATCGTCGCCTGGCTGGACCCCTTTTCCACGGCGAGCAAGGCGATTATGGAGGACACCTGGCAGACGCGGCAGTCGCTTTACGCAATCGGCTCCGGCGGCCTGCTCGGGCTGGGGCTCGGCCAGTCGAGACAGAAATACCTGTATCTTCCCGAACCGCAGAACGACTTCATCTTTGCGATCGTCTGTGAGGAGCTGGGCTTCATCGGCGCGCTGATCATCATCATCCTGTTTGCCATGCTGGTCTGGCGCGGCATCACCATTTCGCTCAAGGCGAAGGATAAATTCGGCATGCTGCTCGGGATCGGGCTGGTCGTTCAGGTCGGACTTCAGGTGGTCCTGAATATCGCCGTTGTGACCAACACCATTCCGAACACCGGTATCAGCCTGCCGTTTTTCAGCTACGGGGGCACGTCGCTGGTCATCCTGCTGGCGGAGATGGGAATCGTGCTCTCCATCTCGCGAACGTCGGCGATCGAAAAAACTTAACACCCGCCATTGGCGGTCAATATAAAAGGGGTATTGCCATGAAAGTTTTATTTGCCGGCGGCGGCACCGCGGGGCATATCAACCCGGCGCTTGCCATTGCCGGGTATCTTCGTGAAAAGGAGCCGGACGCACAGATCCTTTACGTCGGCGCGAAGGGCGGTATGGAGGAACGGCTGGTTCCCGCCGCGGGCTTCGATTTTGAAAGCATCACCATTTCCGGCTTTCAGCGTAAGCTGAACTGGAAAAATATCAAAAAAAACGCAAAGACCGTGGTCCACGTTTTTACTTCGAGCCGGGAGGCCCGCAAAATCATTCGGGAGTTTCGGCCCGATCTCTGTGTGGGTACCGGCGGCTATGTAGCCGGGCCGGTCCTGCGCGAAGCGATGAAGATGAAAATCCCGGCGGTCATCCACGAGCAGAACGCGTTTCCGGGAGTGACCAATAAAATGCTCTCCAAACACGCGGACAGGACGATGCTCGCGGTATTGGACGCTCAGAAATATCTTGACCCGGCGGCCAGATGCGTGCTTACCGGCAACCCGGTGAGACAGGCCGTCATCCGTGCGGACCGGGAGAAATCCCGCAAAGCGCTGCACCTGGACAAGCGTCCGATGATCCTTTCGTTCGGCGGAAGCCTCGGCGCCCGTAAAATCAACGAGGCCGCTGCCGACCTGCTTGTCAAAAGCGCGCAAACGGACCGTTTCCAGCATATTCACGGCTACGGCCAGTGGGGCGGATGGTTTCCCGACCTGCTGAAGGAAAAGGGGCTGAATCTGCCGGAGCATCCCAATATCGATGTCCGGGAATATATCAACAATATGCCCGAATGCCTTGCCGCCGCGGATCTTGTGATCTGCCGCGCGGGAGCGATCTCTCTCAGCGAGCTGCAGGCGCAGGGGAAAGCGGCTATTCTGGTTCCGTCGCCCAATGTGGCGGAAAATCATCAGTATCACAACGCCATGGCCATGGTCAGCCGTAAAGCGGCCGCCATTTTGGAGGAAAAAGATCTTTCCGGCCCGGCCCTGTGCAAAATGGTGGACGACCTTTTCCGGCAGCCCGAAACCATCCGGTCGCTGGGGGAAAACGCGCACAGTATGGCGATTCTTGATACCAACGAACGAATTTACAAAATCATGAAAGAGGTATTGGCAGGCGCCTGAGAAAGCAATTCACAGCAGAACAAAAGACCGCATAGTATGTGATTAGACTATGTGGGGGTGTTGTTATGTCAGAGCTTTTAATACAGGGACCGAATAAATTACAGGGTGAAATCCATATCCACGGCGCAAAAAACAGCACATTGCCTCTGATGGCGGCTTCTTTACTCTGTAGTGGCCAATGCATACTACATAATTGTCCTATTTTGTCGGATGTGGACACATCCTTAAAGATTCTGCGGTACCTCGGCTGCCGTGTGGAACGCTTCGGAAGCGACGTGACCATTGACCCGAGCAGCGCAAACGAAGATGAGATCCCGGACCTTCTGATGCGCGAAATGCGCTCCTCCATTATTTTTCTGGGAGCGATCGTCAGCCGGATGGGAAAAGCGGAGCTTTCCTTCCCCGGCGGCTGTGAGCTTGGCCCCAGACCTATTGACCTGCACCTTCTGGCGCTGCGGAAAATGGGAGTCATCATTAACGAAGACCACGGCTGTCTGAAATGCAGCGCGCCGAACGGGATTCAGGGGGCCTGTATCAATCTGTCGTTCCCAAGCGTGGGGGCGACGGAAAACATCATCATCGCGGCCAGCCGCGCAAGAGGGACCACGGTCATCACCAACGCGGCGCGCGAACCCGAAATCTGGGACCTGGCCGATTTCCTGAATTCCTGCGGCGCGAAAATCCAGGGAGCCGGGGAAAGCACCGTCGTCATTGAAGGGGTCGGGGGTCTGACGGGGTGTGAACACAGCGTGATCCCCGACCGCATCGCGGCGGCGACCTATTTAACGGCGGCCGCGATCACCGGCAGCACGCTCACGGTTGCCAGTGTGATCCCCGAACATATTGCGCCGGTCATCCCCGTTTTTGAAGAATGCGGGTGCCAGATCGATATTCTGGATCACAATATGAAAATAACGGCGCCGAAACGGCTGGGAAGAGTCAAAAGCGTCCGGACGATGCCGTACCCCGGGTTTCCGACCGACGCGCAGGCGCCGGTGATGGCGATGACCACGCTGGCGGACGGCACCAGTATTTTTGTTGAAAATATCTTTGAGAGCCGCTATAAGCATGTCGGAGAGCTGATGCGCCTGGGAGCCAATATCAAGGTGGAGGGGCGCGTCGCGATCGTCGAGGGAGTCGGCCGGCTGTCCGGCGCGCCGGTGGAGGCCGCGGATCTGCGCGGCGGAGCCGCCCTGGTGGTAGCGGGGCTCGCGGCGCAGGGCACCACGCTGATTTCCGGCCTGAAGCATCTGGACCGCGGCTACGAGAGCATTGAAAAGAGCCTGGCTATGCTGGGAGCGGACATTAAAAGAATTTAATCCCACTACCGGAGGAATTGCAAATGGACAGGAACCGAAAAAACAGGAAGGATGCCATCCCGCGCGTCTACGACAGGAAAAGCGGGGAGTACCGTCCTGTCTCCGAATGGGAAGAACAGGGCGCGGGCGCGCGCGGCGGCGCAAAATACGCTTCGCCGAAGCGCAGGGCGGATAACCGGAAAAGGCGCAGGCGGCGGTTTCTTCTGCTGTTTTACATTTTCCTGTTTTTCGCGGTGATTGCGGGGGCGGTGGCCATTTCCCTGACCGTCCTGTTTAAAATAGAGACCATAGAGGTCACCGGGACCTCCCGCTATCCGGCGCAGGCGATTGTGCAGGCGGGAGGAATCCAAAAAGGGGAAAATCTTTTCCTTGCCCATACCAGAAGCGCGGCGGACGCGATCCAGCAAAAGCTGCCGTATATCGGCACGGCGAAGGTTTCCCGGCGCCTTCCTGCCAAGATTGTGATCGAGGTAACGGAGGAAACCGTTTCCGGTGCGATCGAGTACAAGGGAAAATACGCGGTGGTCAGCGCAAACGGAAAGGTGCTTGAGCTGACGGAAAAGATGCCGGAAAACTGTACCTCCATCAAAGGGCTTTCGCTTTCCAAAGCCGAGGCCGGGAAAGCGGTCGTTTACGCGGACGCTTCCCAGAAAGAGACCTTTCAGAGCCTCAGCGCCGCGATCAGCGCCAACAGGTTTGAAAAGATTACGGAGATGGATTTCAGCGATCCATACAAGATCCGGGTCGTCTACGACGGGCGCATCGTTATGAACCTTGGCCTGAATTCCGATCTGGATTATAAACTCCGTTTTGCAAAAAGTATTTTCGACGCGGGAAAAATCAAGGACAACGAACGGGGCACGCTGAATCTTTCCGTAGTAGTGGAAGACAACAACGCCTTTTTTGATCCCAACTATTCGGTTTCCTCTCCCGCGTCCTCTTCCACGGCGGGTCAGGCTTCACAAAATAGCAGCGGATAGTTCTTTTTGTGAATATTAATATTCGCGAATTATACTATACTGAATAAGATAGAATTTTATTGAAATTGTGACCGATAAGTGTTAAATTAATATTATATAAAAAAATATAATGTTTGCAGCCGCGGCAGCCCGCCGGGCGCGAATGATAGACGTACATTAAGGGGGATGCAGCACATGTCTTTCGAGATTGACAATGACTTTGACAACATTGTGCAGATTAAAGTAGTCGGTGTGGGCGGCGGCGGCGGAAACGCGATTGACCGCATGGTCACTATGGGCGTCCAGGGCGTTGAGTTTATCAGTGTAAACACCGACAAACAGGCGCTTTACCGTTCCAAGGCCACACAGAAAATACAGATCGGGGAAAAAGTCACGCACGGAAAGGGCGCGGGCTCCAAGCCGGAAATGGGGCAGAAAGCCGCGGATGAAAGCCGTGAAGCCATCGCGGCCGCCATCCGGGGCAGCGACATGGTTTTCATCACCGCCGGTATGGGCGGAGGGACAGGCACCGGCGCCGCGCCGATTGTCGCGGAGATTGCGCGCGACATGGGCGTGCTGACCGTTGGAATTGTGACCAAGCCCTTTGATTTTGAAGGCCGGCGCCGTATGGAGCAGGCCGAAAGCGGAATTACCGCCCTGCGCGAGCATGTGGACTCCCTTGTTGTCATCCCGAATGAAAGACTGAAGATGGTCAGCGAACAGCGCATCACCCTTATCAACGCCTTCTCCGTTGCCGACGATGTTCTGCGCCAGGGCGTACAGAGCATTTCGGATCTGATCAAGCTGCCCGGTCTTGTCAACCTTGACTTTGCGGACGTCACCGCGGTCATGAAGGACGCCGGCTACGCGCACATGGGCGTGGGCAGGGCTTCCGGCAAGGATAAAGCGGAAACCGCCGCCAATATGGCGATTTCCAGCCCGCTTCTCGAAACCGCCATCAACGGCGCCAAGGGCGTCATTATCAATATTACCTCTTCGCCGGACATCGGTCTGGATGAAATTGAGACGGCCTCCTCCATGATTGCCGAACAGGCGCATCAGGACGCCAACATTATCTGGGGCGCGGCGTTCGACGAAAACATGGACGACGAAATGAGCGTTACGGTCATCGCCACGGGCTTTGCGACCACCAACGGAACGGTCTTTCCTTCGGACAAGCCGGAGCAGGACGCCAGACGGGACGAGCCCGCGAAGCCGGTCGGCAAGCCCAACCCGATCGACGACGAGGACTTCACCGACATTATGTCGATTTTCAACCGCAAATAAGTTTAACAGTACATAGCGGCCTTCCGGCGGATACGTTTTCGTATCCGCCGTTTTTTGCTTTCTATCCAAAATGCACGATAAAATCCAGTCGGAATTCCCCTAATTCATTCAAAATGAGCCATGTAGAGCATTTTAGAACAGATTTGAACCAATATTGCTCAAAATACCCCGATTGCTCTTGTAATCTCTTGATATTGTGTTATAATAGCTTTTGGAATAAAGACATCCAAATTTGAACATACTGGGGGTGGCATTGTGAAACCTGACCCTTTAAGTCGACAATTCATTCAATTTCATAAAGGAGATGAGCGCAATGCTGTCCTATTACAAGACGATCAACGGTCACATCTCGCCGATTCCTTCCTGTGAACCCGGGTGCTGGATCAACTGCGTGGCGCCGGACGACGAGGAAATCAACAGCCTGATTGCCGACTTTCAGATTGAACCCGATTTCTTCCGCGCGGCCATGGACGAAGAGGAATCCTCCCATATTGACAAGGAAGACGAGAGCACGCTGATCATCATCGATATCCCGGTGATTGAAAAGGCCGGTAAAAATATTACGTACACCACCACGCCGGTCGGCATTATTCTGACGGAAAAAAACGTGATCACCGTTTCCACCCAGGAAAACCCGATTATCAATGAATTTTCGGAGGACGTTGTCAAGGGCGTTCAGACCAACATGAAAACCCGCTTTGTCCTTCTTTTTATGCTGCGCGTCGCGTCGCGGTATCTGCAATACTTAAAACAGATCGATAAGATCAGCAATTTCGTGGAGCGCGAGCTCCGCAAATCCATGAAAAATTCCGAGCTGATCCAGCTGCTGGATATTGAAAAATCCCTGGTGTACTTTTCTTCTTCGCTCAAGGCGAATGAAATTACCATTGAAAAAATCATGCGCGGCCGCGTCGTCAAGCTTTACGACGACGATCAGGATCTGGTCGAGGATGTGCTGATAGAAGTAAAACAGGCAATCGAAATGTCGAATATCCACCTCAACATTCTGTCCGGTACCATGGACGCGTTTGCTTCCGTGATTTCGAACAATCTGAATATCGTCATGAAGGTTCTGGCTTCCCTCACCCTCTTGATTTCCATCCCGACCGTTATTTCTGGTGTTTACGGCATGAATGTGAGCGGGATTCCGCTGACGAATTTCTGGTTCCCGGTATCGCTTTCCCTGGTCTGTATGGGAATCGCCTATTTGATACTGAGAAAGAAAAATATGTTTTAATTGATTCCGGTATATGCTATAATAAATAAGAATAAAAATAAACTGATAGGGAGCTGTAATACAGTTCCCTATTCTGATCGTTGTGAGGTTAGCATGGACAGACTGCAAATTCATACGAACGATATGGCACAGGCTGCAAAAACGCTGCGCGCGGGCGACAGGATTCTGCTGAGCGGCACGGTCTACACGGCGCGCGACGCCGCGCACAAGCGGCTGTTCGCCATGCTTGACAAGGGGGAGCCGCTCCCGTTCGAGCTGAAAAACGCCGCGATTTATTACGCTGGTCCGACGCCCGCGCCGGACCACCTGCCGATCGGCGCGTGCGGGCCGACCACTTCCTCGCGCATGGACGTGTTTGCGCCCCGCCTGCTGGACCTGGGGCTGAAATGCATGATCGGCAAGGGCGGACGCTCTTCAGAGGTAGCAGACGCCATCCGGCGCAACCAGGCGGTGTACCTGTGCGCGATCGGGGGCGCGGGGGCGCTTGCGGCAAAATGCGTCCGTTCCGTCAAAGTCCTTGCGTTTGAGGACCTTGGCTGTGAATCCGTGAAAGAGCTGCAGATAGAGGATTTTCCGCTGTTTACGGCAATCGACTGCTGTGGAGGCAGCCTTTTTGAGGTGTAGCTATGTTTCAGTTTTTAATTCGTTTGTTTGTAAAAGATTATCAGAAAACGGACGACAGCAAGGTGCGGGAACGGTACGGAAAATTATCCGGAGCGGTCGGAATTGTGACGAATATCCTGCTGTTTCTTATGAAGATCACGACGGGGATTCTTTTTCACAGCATCGCGATCACCGCGGACGCCATCAACAACCTGTCGGACTCCGGCTCGGCCATCGTTACTCTGGTCGGCTTCAAGATGGCGGGAAAGCCGGCCGACGAGGAGCACCCGTACGGCCACGCGCGTATAGAATATCTTTCCGGCCTGATTGTGTCGTTTGTTATCCTGATGGTCGGCTTCCAGCTGGTTCAGAGCTCCTTCGATAAAATCCTGAACCCGGAGGACGCCGAATTCAGCCTGGTTTCCGTCGGCGTGCTGCTTCTGTCGGCCCTGATCAAGCTGTGGCAGTGCCTGTTCTATAAAAAGGTCGGCAGCGCCATCGGCTCCTCCACCGTTTCCGCAAACGCGGCGGACAGCCTGAACGACGTGTTTTCCACCCTGTCCGTTCTGGCCGGCATCCTCATCACCTATTTTACGGGCTTTAACCTTGACGGATACATGGGCGTGATCGTCGCCCTGTTCATCATGATTACGGGCGTCCGGCTGATTATCGAAACCAGCAATCCGCTTCTGGGGATGGCCCCCACCAAAGAGCTGGTGGACGAAATCTACGCCAAAATAATGAGCTACGACGGGATCCTGGGGATCCACGACCTGAACGTCCACAATTACGGGCCCATGCGCTGCTTTGCCTCCGTTCACTGCGAGGTCTCCGCCGGACAGGATATTCTGGTGAGCCATGATATCATCGACAATATCGAACGGGACTTTCTCAGCGAAAAGGGAATCCACCTCGTGATCCACCTTGACCCGATCGTGACGGACGACGAGCGCACCAACCAGTTGAAAAAGCAGGTTATGGAGATCATCGGGGGCATTTCTCCGGAAATCAGCATGCATGATTTCCGTGTGGTGTGGGGCACCACCCACTCCAACCTGATTTTTGACGTCTGCGTTTCGTTTGCGTTCCCCATGAGCGACAGCGAGCTGACCCGGCGGATTACGGAGGAGATCAACAAGCTCGACCCGACCTATTTTGTGGTCCTTACCGTCGACCACAGCTATGTTCCGGAGCCATAATGCGCCGCCCGCAACAAAAAATTAACAATTCACCTACTTGCATTTTCCGGGGGCTTGTATTAAAATACTTTTAGCACTTAAAACCAGAGAGTGCTAAAATTGATGGACAGAGGTAGGTTGATTATGGCAGTAAAACAATTTAAAGCGGAATCCAAACGCCTTTTGGATTTGATGATCCATTCCATTTATACCCATCGCGAAATTTTTATGCGCGAGCTGATTTCGAATGCCAGCGACGCCATTGACAAGCTTTATTACCGGACGCTGAGCGACGGCGACACCGGACTGAACCGGGACGATTTCTGCATTCAGATAATTCCGGATAAAGAAAACCGCACGCTGACCATTACCGACAACGGCTGCGGCATGACGAAGGACGAGCTGGAAAACAACCTCGGCACCATTGCCAAGAGCGGCTCTCTGAATTTTAAAAAAGAAAACGAGCAGAAGGAAGATATTGAAATCATCGGCCAGTTCGGGGTGGGCTTCTATTCCGCGTTCATGGTCAGTGAAAAGGTAACCGTCGTCAGCAGGCCGTACGGCGGGGAAGAGGCTTACCGCTGGGAAAGCAGCGGCACCGCCGGCTACACGATGGAGCCCTGCGAAAAGGAGGGCCACGGTACCGATATCATCCTGAAGATCAAGCCGAATACGGACGACGACAATTACGACGAGTATCTTGATTCCTATACCATCCGGAACCTTGTCAAGAAATATTCCGATTACATCCGCTATCCCATTAAGATGGACGTTGAAAAAAGCCGTCTGAAAGAGGGCAGCAAGGACGAATACGAAACCTATACCGAGAACGAAACGCTGAACAGCATGGTTCCCATCTGGCGGAAAAATAAAAACGAGATCACCGAAGACGAGTACAATGAGTTTTACAAGAGCAAATTCATGGACTACGTCAATCCGATCAGGGTGATCCATTCCAGCACCGAGGGCACCGCGACCTATAACGCCCTGCTGTTCATTCCCGCCAAGGCGCCGATGGATTTCTACACCCGCGATTATGAAAAGGGCCTTCAGCTTTACTCCAACGGGGTGCTGATCATGGACAGGTGCGCGGACCTGCTGCCGGATTATTTCAGCTTTGTGCGCGGCCTTGTCGACTCTCAGGACCTTTCGCTGAATATTTCCCGCGAAATGCTGCAGCATGACCGCCAGCTGAAAATCATCGCCGGACGTCTGGAAAAGAAGATCAAGTCCGAGCTGGAAACGATGCTGGAAAACGAGCGTGAAAAATACGAGGAATTCTTCAAAAATTTCGGCCTGCAGCTGAAGTACGGCCTGTATCAGGATTACGGCACGCACAAGGACGTCCTGCAGGACCTGCTGCTGTTCTACTCCTCGGGCGAAAAGAAGCTGGTCACGCTCAAGGAATACGTTTCCCGTATGAAGGAGGACCAGAAATATATTTACTACGCCTGCGGCGAAACCACGGATAAGGTGGATATGCTCCCGCAGACCGAGGCTTTGAAGGATAAGGGCTATGAAATCCTTTATCTGACCGACAATGTGGACGAGTTCGCCCTGCGGATGCTGATGAAGTACGGGGACAAGGAGTTCCGTTCCGTTTCCGCCGACGACCTGGGGCTGGAAACCGAGGAGGAAAAGAAGGAAGCCGCAAAGCAGGTGGAGGAGAACAAGGACCTGCTGACCTTTATGAAGGATGCCCTTGACGGCAAGGTCAAACAGGTGATCCTGTCGCAGAAGCTGAAAACGCACCCGGTATGCCTGTCCACCGACGGCGCGATCTCCATCGAGATGGAAAAGGTGCTCAACGCCATGCCGACGGATGAAAAGGTCACGGCGCAGCGGGTGCTGGAAATCAACGCGAACCACCCGGTTTTCGCGAAGCTCCGAGAGCTTTACGAAAAGGATCAGGACACCTTAAAGGAATACGCTTCCCTGCTGTATACGCAGGCCCTGCTGATCGAGGGCGTCAGCATCGACGACCCGGTCGCGTTTTCCAATCAGATCTGCGGCCTGATGACAAAATAAACACCGACTAATACCATCAAAATAGCTACAGCAACTCCATATCAGTTTGCGGGACAAAACACGTTTCTCCCCCGCCTTCGGCGGAGGAGAAACGTAATCCTGTTGCAGAATCAACTGGAAATGCTGTAATATTATTTTACAGGCGAAAGCACCGGGAGCGGATTGATGATTCCGCTCCCGGTGCTTTTTGACCGTTTTGCGCGGCTAAATGAAATTGTCCAGATACTTGAATGCGAAGCGCTTTGCCCTCGGCAGGCGCCCATAGCATTCGCGCGCCGTTTGCTCCGCGTAGTCCGTCATGATTTTTCTTTCCTTTTCCGTGATTCCCTGACGGCTGAACCGGGCTTTCAGCGCGAGGCCGGTGATTTCCTCGCTGATTTCCACGCCGTATTCCGTGAGCTTTGTGAGATAGGCATAGACCGCGATTGCGGCCCTGTTGACGTCTGTATGCGCAAATAATTTCAAACGGCGTGCTATTACGATTTTGCGCTTTAACGCCGTACAGGCAAGCAGAAGGGCAATCAAAGCGATAATAAGGACAAGCGGCAAAGCGGAATTGCTCAGACCCGGGGTCCCCTGCGGCCCCGCGCCGGGGGCGGAGCCCGCGGCGGAAGACGATTCGGTTTGCGCGGGCTGGGAGGAAGCGGCTTCCGGCTCGCTTTGCACGGCGCTTTCCGCGGAGGGATTGCCGGATTCCGCGCTGGGAACCGGGGGCTGGTTCACCGGGTTGTTGTCCTGCGTCAGATTCCGGGCCGGATTGAAGCCGGGCGTGACGTCGAACGGCTGCCAGCCCAGCCCCGGGGAATAAAGCTCCACCCAGGCGTGCGCCCGGCTGTCGGGGATATCCGCCCAGCCGTCGCTTCCCGCGTTCAGATAATCCCCGGTCGTGACGATATACCCCTCCGCGTAGCGGGCCGGAACGCCCATGGCCCGCAGCATGACGACGGCGGCGGTGGCAAAATGGACGCAGTAGCCCTCGTGGCTCTCCGACAGGAAATAGTCGGCGAAGTCCCTGCCCTTCGGCGGTTTTTTCGGCGAAAGGGTATAGTAGCAGTGGTCGCTCAGGTAGTTTTTGACCGCGTTGGCAATGCCGTCCGCGGACGAATAATAGGAGGAGCTGTCTAAGTCCTGTACAAAGAATCCGTTCAGCCGCTCGTCCTGCTTCATCAGGCTCAATATTTTTTCTCTTGTACCCTGCGGCAGCTGCGTGTATTTGCCGTACAGGAACAGCCGGTACTCCTGCTCCTTACTCACAAAGGTTTTGGTTTCCTCATCCAGCTTGTTCAGAAGATTATCGGGAAGCGTGCTTTTGTAATAATCCGCAATGGTGCCGGTGTTCAGGACGTTCAGCCGGTACTGCGCGTTTAAATAATCCGCCGCGCCCCTTGTCCGGAACAGGGAATTCGGAGTCAGCGTAAAAAGGATCCCCCACGGAGTGGATCGGGTCGCCTCTTCCGAAAGGGCGTATGCGTAAAAGCTGTATTGCCCGGTGCCGAAAAGAGCGCCGGAGCGGATAAACGCGTCGTTGATAAACCGCACGCCCGAAATCTGCTGCGGGGTAGTGGTCAGGTTGTACGGCGCGTAAATGCATTGCTTTGCCGCCGCGATATTTTGAACCTGAATCCCAAACGGCTGAAAGTCCGGGGTATCTCCGCGGCGAGACAGGGAGGCGTACTCCCCGGACAGGTTCTGAACGTTCAGGCCGTCCAGCTTTTGGTTGATATCGGTGTAGTCGGAATCCGGCGGCAGCTCCCAGCCTGAGCCGGTATAGACGCTTCCGGCAAAGCTTTTCAGGTAGAGGGGATACGGCCGGTCCGTCTTGACACGCAGGGCGGTTTTTCCGGTGAATTCCACCCGCCCGGCACCGGACAGGTCCACGTGGGAAACGTTTCCGGCAAAGGCTTTGCCGCCGTTCAGAAAAGTACCGTCCGTTGCGGTGTCGATCAGCTCCGTGCGCAGCTTTTCCGCTCCCTCGGGATGCCGGTAGCTCTGCGGGGGAAACGTGCTCATAATCAGCGCGAAGCTCAGCAGGACCGCCGGAATCATCAGCAGGCCGCTTCGGGACGATACCGCGTCGTTTCTGACGGAAAAGCCTTTCGCCTTGGCGGAGCCCTTCTTCTTTTCGTCGGACAGGCGCGTCAGTATCAGCAGCGTCCAGCAGAGAAACAGCAGAAGCACGGCGGGGAAATACGGCGTGATCGTAAAGGCCAGCGCCGCAAGCAAAAAGGGAAAGGTGGCCAGAAAGGCCAGCCAGAAGCTTTTCCGTTTGATGACGGCGTTGCTCACCAGGCCCGTGACGGGGAACAGGACAAACAGGACAAACAGCGTGCACAGTTGGGAATACTGCGCCGCCGGGGCCAGAACAAGGTAGATGGGGAATTCAAAGTCGGAATGCTCCGCGTAGGCGGTCATCATCCGGTTGACGGTGATGAGGAAGCCCTGAAAGATCCATTGGCGCAGGTACCAGACCGCCGTGCAGTACGCCAGACAAAGGACTGGCAGCAACAGGGGCTGAAAGCGTTTGAAGGAGTCGATCAGCGCGAATACGGCGATAAACAGCAGGGTGCTGGATAAAGCCGTCAGGGGAAGCACAGGGAGCGCAAAGGCGGAAATAAAACACCAGCCCGCGCCGAAAACGCCGGACAGGATCAGAATCAGCCGGAACACCGTGTTCCTTACGGGCGACGGCGTCTGTCCGCTCAGGCGGGGCGGGGAGATTTTCAGGCCGGGGGAATCCGGCAGATGATTTTCAGTATTCATGCGGCTCACCTGTTTCCTTATAGAATCAGGCCGGAAAGGCACTGCTGGATTTTTTCAGGACGGACCGCTGCCACTTCCGCGTTCATCGCGCGCAGTGCGTCCGCCAGCCGGAGCTGTTCGTCGTCCGTTTCTCCTCCGACAAAAAGCACGGTGATCTTTTCCCCGCTTGGCCGGTCGCAGAGCTCCGTAAGCGCTTCGGTCAGTTTTCCCGTGATATAAACGGCGTGGGAAAAGCTTCCGGCGTCCTGCTCCGTCTTGCTGCGGGACTTCAGGACATACGGCTCCTCGCCGTAGGACTGCGCGGAAAGCAGGCTGTTCAGCAGAGAGGCCAGATCCTCGTCGCTCTGAATCAGCGACGTATGCAGCCGGTCCTCTTCTTTTCCGTACCATTCGATTCGGTGAATGATCCGGTTTTCCATAAAGAAATGCGATAAAGAGGCGGCTGTTTCCATCAGTGCGTCCAGCGTCTCCATATCCGGCGCGAGCAGCTCCAGGAGCACCAGAATGCCGCTGTCGACCGGAAGGCCGAATTCCTTTACCATCAGCTCGTCCAGCTTGGAGCTGAGCTTCCAGTGGACGCTGCGCAGGCGGTCGCCGCTGCGGAACGCGCGCACACCGAAAATCTCGGACGGGTCGTCCCCCGGTTTTTCTTCCGAGTAGGTATTGCTTTCCGTGCCCGCGGCGGCCGTCATATCGATGGAAGAATCGATCGGATGTACCCGGGGAGCGATAAAGCATTCGGTCCGAAGGTCCGGTTTCCGGCTGATCTGAAATAATCCGAGGGGGTCGTAGTACTGAACCTGTGTCAGCTTTACCGTGATACGGCCGCAATAGCGGGACTGCATCCGGTATTCCGCGGTTTGCTCCGAGCGGGCGTTCACCGGCGTGAACAGGGTTTGTTCCTGTCTTTCGCCGCTGAGTGCGTTTACACAGGAGAAGTGCAGCTTTGCGCGGAGCAGGGGAAAGGCGGACGCGTTCTTCAGGATAATATACAGAGAAAATTCCTGATTTTTGTACGGGGTGACATTCTGCGCCGCAAGCTCCGCCGTCGTTCCGCGTATGGCGAGCACCAGAAACAGCCATGAGAAGAACGGCAGGATGAGAATCAGCACCAGTGTAAAAAAGGCGAGATATTCCTTGAAAAAGAGAAAGAACAGAATCGCGGCGGCAAGCACGGCGCAGTAGGCTGCACGACAGCGGAACATGGCGCGCCCCTATTTCTGCGCGACGGCGGGCGCGGGGACGTCCCTCAAAATGTCCCTGAGCAGGCCGGCTGCGGTCACGTTGCCTATTTTCGCCTGGGGCTTCAGAATCATCCGGTGCTCCGCCACGTCGGCGAAGACGGACTGCACGTCCTTCGGGACCACATAGTCCCTGCCGGAAAGGTAGGCGTTCGCCTGCGCCATTTTGACGAGCGCGATGGAGCCGCGCGGGCTCGCGCCCAGCCGGATCAGGCTGTTTTCGCGGGTCGCGCTCACCAGCCGGGCGATGTATGCGTACAGATCGTCTGAAAGGTAAACGGTGTCCGTCTCGTTCTGCATGGCGATGATTTCCCGCGCGTCGGCGGCTTTCTGGACCGATTCCAGCGGGTCCTCGCCCTGCTTGCGCTTCAAAATTTCCACTTCGTCGCGCAGCTCGGGGTACCCCATGGTCAGCCGGACCATAAAGCGGTCGAGCTGGGAATCCGGCAGCATCTGCGTGCCCACCGAACCGATCGGGTTCTGGGTGGCAATCACGATATAGGGCTTCGGGGTGGGGTGGGCGATTCCGTCAACCGTGATGCTGCCTTCCTCCATGACCTCCAGAAGCGCGGACTGCGTCTTGCTGGAGGTGCGGTTGATCTCGTCAGCCAGAAACAGGTTGCACAGCGCCGCGCCGGGCTTGTACTCCAATAAGCCGGTCGCCTTGTTGTAGATGGAAAATCCCGTTACGTCGGTCGGCATTACGTCCGGCGTGAACTGGACCCGCTTGTAATCAAGGGACATCGCCTTGGAAAAGGCAAGGGCAAGCGTCGTTTTTCCAACGCCGGGGATGTCCTCCAGAAGGATGTGCCCCTGCGCCAGAATCACCATCAGTACTTTCCGGACAATCACGTCTTTTCCGACCACTGCTTTTTTTACCTCGTTGATGATTCGCAAAGCCTTTTCCTGCATTTTTACAGCCACCGCCCGTCTTTTATTCTGTATTATTATAGTCGAAATCAACCCGTTATGCAAACCGGGTATTTTATTCCGGAAGAATTTTCTCTTGAAAAATTGCCGCCACAGGTGCAAAATAGAAGAAGCGAAGAATGGAGGGCTGTATCATGGAACAGAAGATTGAAAAGCTGCAGAGCATGATCGACGAGAGCAAACGCGTCGTGTTTTTCGGAGGGGCCGGTGTTTCCACCGAAAGCGAGATCCCGGATTTCCGCAGCGTGGACGGGCTTTACCGCCAGCATTACCGCTATCCGCCCGAAACGATGCTGAGCCACAGTTTTTATGAAACGCATACGGAAGAATTCTACGATTTTTACCGGGCCAAGATGCTTTGCCTGACAGCAAAGCCGAACGCCGCCCACAGAAAGCTTGCCGAGCTGGAGCGGGCGGGAAAGCTGACCGCCGTGGTCACGCAGAATATCGACGGCCTGCACCAGACGGCGGGGAGCAAAACGGTCTACGAGCTGCACGGCTCCGTTCACCGCAACTACTGCCGGCGCTGCCATAAGCTTTACGACGCGGAATTCATCCTGAACAGCACGGGAATTCCGACCTGCACCTGCGGCGGCACTGTTAAGCCGGACGTGGTGCTGTACGAGGAGGGCCTCAATCAGCGCACGCTTTACGGCGCGGTGGAGGCGATCGAGCGCGCGGACATGCTGATCATCGGCGGGACTTCCCTTGCGGTTTATCCGGCGGCAAGCCTGATCGACTACTACGGCGGGGACCGGCTGGTCCTGATCAACCGCACCAGCACCCCCCAGGACCGCAACGCCAATCTGGTGATTCAGGGCAGCATCGGCGAGGTGCTTGATAAAATCAAGGTGTGACCTTGAAAGTTTGCAGATGGAAAATCGAACCCCCTTCTCTTTTGGCTCCCTCATGGACCGCAATATTTTAGCGGAAAGGTGAACAGCCGCAAAACTTTTCTGAAAGCAGAAGAAAGCCCGGAAGAACGAAAAGTATCACGTTCTTCCGGGCTTTTGTACCATTTCCTGCAAAAGCCGCCGCTCGGCTGTTTAGCCCTTGACCGCGGCGTCGTATATCTTGTTCAGCTCCTCGTACTGGGGTGAGACAATCATGCTGACGTAATTTCCGTTCTGGTTGACGCCGCATTTTTTCAGCATCGCGTATTCCTCCGGCAGATAGTCCTTCATTTCGGTTTCCTTCTGCTGGTAGCGGGCGTCCAGCTTCTCCTTGATCCGCTTGGCTGCGTCGGCGTCCTTTCCCTCCAGGAAGATGATCTCGTCGCCCTTGATGCCGGTCGAATCAACGTAGGCGGCGAACTGCTTGACGTCCGCGGTGTCAATTCCGTAATTCGGCATCAGGTCCTCGGCGGACAAATCCATCATTTCCTTATTGGAAAGTGCCGCTTTCATATCCGTCATCACCTTGGAAAGGTCGGCCTGTTTTGTTCCGCCGCCGCACGCGGCCAGAGAACAGAGCATCGCCGCGGCGAGCAGCAGTGATAAAAGCTTTTTCATCGGTATTCTCCCTTATTTTACAGTGTGTGTCAAAATGTAATCAATCCATACCTGACAGGCTTTGTCCGTAAAATGGATTCCGAGGTCGTTGGGGTCGCTGCAGTATTCGGGGATCAGGTTCCCCTCGCTGTCACGCATGACCGACGCAACGTCAATGTAATAATATCCGTTCTTTTTGCACATTTCCGCCAGCTTCGCGTCGTAAGCGGAAAGATTCGGATTATTCAGGGTCGTCATCTGCTGCTCCTTGATGATGGGGGTCGCGGACTGAACGAATAGTTTGGCGTCCGGGGATTTTTCCTGAATCTTCGCAAGAAGTTTGGACATGTTTTCTACGGAACCGTCGATGCCGTACAGGGCCAGGTCGTTGGCTCCCAGCATCATGTAGACTTTTTTTGCGCCCATCGCCGCAACGTTGTCTTCCAGAAGCGCTTTCTTTCCGTTATAGGCCGGGTGGATGGAAGAAGCGCCGAGGGGTTTCAGCGCGTTGCCGCTGCCCATGCTGCCGGCGGCCAGGAACTGCGCCTTTCCAAAGAAGCCCGCCTCTGTTTTGCGCTTTGCGGTGACGTAGTTTTTCAGCTTCAGGGATACGGAATCCCCAATAAACACCGCGTCGTCAAGGTAGCTTGCATCCGCTTTGGCGCTTTCCTGCACCGCGGCGGAATCTTCCGGCTGAGAGGAAGAAGACGGCGTCTGTGAGGAGGGAGCCTCCTGTGAACTTACCGCGGAGGAAACCGCGCTCTGTACCGCGGAACTCGCGGGGGCGGCGCTGGAAGCGGCTTCCTTATTTCCGCCGCAGCCGGATAAAAGCAGCAGACCGGCCGTCAGAAGGGCCAGTCCCCTCCCGCCGTAATTTTTATTATGATTCATCTTAGCACCTTCTAATCAACAAGTAAAATTAACACAAACAGTATAGCATATGTAGGACCGTATCACAACAATTGTTACAAAATATGACAGGAAGATATCCCCGTCAATTCCAGATATAAAAAATGAGCGGCGCCCTGCGGCGCTGCTCATTCCGTCTGTTGTTAGGGGGATTTCCGAAATCCTATCTGTTCTCAAAGCTGGCGCATGCCGTCGCGGACTGTGAGTGCGGCTGGACGTTTCCGGACTGAACGCTGATTTCATTCGCGCCGCACCGCTCGTTTGAGTTAAACCGGCAGTTTTCCGCTTCACAGTAGATGTCCAGCGCCGTGTTGGGAAGGGAACAGCCAACGGAGTTCTGCGCGCCGTCCGCCGCGTCCAGAAAAGAAGAACAGCAGGTTTCCTCGCTGTCCCGGGCCTGACGGCCGCTGACCTGAATTTCGGGTCTGCAGCAGAAGTTGTCCCTGTTGTTGGCACAGGTCATTACGTCGCAATGTAGATTTGTCATGGTCGGCACCTCTTTATTAAAAATACTTTTTAATATTCTGTACCGACTGTGGATTTTTATACAGAGGAAGATTCCCTTTAATTTGCCTTGCTTTCCGTTTTACCGGCAGGAGGGTTTTTCACCACGGTGATCTCTACCCTGCGGTTTTTGGCCCTGCCTTCCTCGTTGAGGTTGGAAGCGATCGGCGAAAAATGGGCGAAGCCCTGTATCGACAGCTTGTCCTGCTTCATTCCGTAGCTGACAAAGCTGTTCATCACCGTGATGGCGCGCTCCGTGGACAGCCGCCAGGAAACCTGGTCGCTCGCGATGGTATGTTCGCCGACGTCCGCGGTATGCCCGCTGATGGTAATGTAATCAATGCGGTCGTATACCTGCGACAGGGCGCCTTCGATCTCGTGAAGCACCGGTTCGCTGGAGGGCAGCATTTTGGGGCTGTCCGGAACAAACATCAGCGTGTCCTTCAGATGGATCTTCACATAGGTGTCCGAATTGACCAGCCCGACCGAATTTTGCAGACTGTTTTTCTGAACATAGTTTTCCAGCACGTCGTAAACCTGATCCAGCGCGTCGGGATTTACCGCGGATCCGCCAAAACCTGTGCCCGTACCGGTTCCCGTCCCTGTGCCGGTTCCAGTCCCGGTGCCAGTCCCTGTCCCTGTTCCGGTGCCTGTGCCTGTCCCGGTTCCGGTTCCCGCCCCGTTGGCGCTTGTGGAGTAACTGTTGCCCATCGCCATGCCGAAATTCTCAGCCATTTTTGCGACCTTTTTCGCGTCGACGGTACTCATGGAATAGAGAATAATAAATAAAGCGAGCAGAAGGGTAATCATATCGGAATAGGTCAGAAGCCATCTCTCGCTGTTTTCTTCTTCTTCATGCTCTGAAGCAACATGCTTTTTAATAGCCATATGTTTCCCCCTGATTTATTTCTCGATACCTTCCTTATACTTCTTATCACCGTGCGGAAACAGCTGGTAATAAACGGAAAGCTTATTTTCGATGCTGCGGGAAGATTCTCCGCGCGCGATCATGCAGATTCCCTCCGTCATCATTTCCCTTAAAATCTGCTGCCGCTTCAGAACGCTTTTCAGGCGGCTGGCAAAGGGCAGGTACACAAGGTTCGCCAGCACGACGCCGTACAGCGTAGCGACGAAAGCGACGCCGATGGAAGCTGTGAGCGCCGCCGCGTCGGTCATGTTCGACAGCACCTGGATCAGTCCCATGACGGTGCCGATTACGCCCATGGTGGGAGAGAAGCCCGCGGCGCTGGTAAATACGGATATTTCCATCTGCTTCTGCGCCGTATAGGCGCGGATGTTGGATTCCAGGGCGTACTGGATTTCCTCGTCGGACTTCATGTCCAGCGCCAGCACCATGCCGGATTTTAAAACCAGAAATTCGTTGCTGTCCAGCTCGGAGTCGTTGATCAGCTCCTGCAGCTTCAGGATTCCTCCCTGACGGCAGGCGTCGGCCATAAAGGTGATTTTTTCAATGACCTTGGAAGGATTTCCCAGAGATTTATTGGAAAACGTACCCACCAGGGACTTAAACGCCGACAGAATATCGGTCAGCTTGTAGGAAAGTATAACGGCGCCCATGGTACCGCCAAAAACAATAACGAAGGGGCTCAGCAGAAAAAGGGAACTCAGCACTCCGTGCTCCAGCGTATATCCCAAAATCAAAGCGCCAAACGAAACCACAATTCCCAAAACAACTGAAATATCCAAACGAAATTCCTCCGATATCTTAAAATGCGTGTCGAACAAAATGCAGAAAGAAGCCCATTTCCAATTCAGAATAATAATTCTTTTACCGTATTATCTGACAAGGATGAAACCTCTTCTATACTAAATATCGACAGGATTACATAAATATGTAGTCCCTGCGAAAGGAATGTTTTTTCTTTATATAATCTTTATATCGGCCGGAATCCTCTTGACTTTACAGGAAAATCGCTTACAATTTGAATAGTTTTTCGGAATACATCATGGGGAATATTTCAAGGTGCTAAATGAAGTGGGGGACTGCGATATGCTGACAAAACGCGGGCTGATCGAATTTTGCCTGACCTTTCCCGGCGCGTATGAGGATTATCCGTTTGACGACGATCCCGGGTCGGCGCAGGCGTGGGCCGTTCTGCGGCACCGGGCCAACAAAAAAGCCTTTGCCTTTATTTATGAGCGCGGCGGGGCCGTCAACATCAATCTGAAGTGCGACCCGATGTTTGCCGATTTGCTGCGCGGCGCCTATCCCGCGGTGACGCCCGCCTATCATATGAACAAGGTGCACTGGAATACCGTAAAGGTGGACGGTTCCGTTCCGGAGCAGGAAATTTACACGTGGATCGGTCAGAGCTACGATCTCATCAGGCCGACCGTGAAAAGAAAAAAATAGTGCTTGACAAGTCTCCGCGTTTTGCATATAATAGCTGTCAAAGAGAATAAAAACCACAAACCGATGATTAAGAGTAGTAGGCAGGCAGATCGCTCGCGTAGAGAGCCGCAGATGGTGGGATTGCGGAGGAGTGCGGCAGGCTGAATGGACTTATGAGGGCAAAATGAAAAGCGGAGCGGTTGGCTCTGCCCAGTAGCTTTTGACGGGAACTTCGCCCGTTACTAAGGAAGCATACATCATGGAAAGTCGTGTATGGAAAAAGCGGGCGGTTTAACCGTCAATTTGGGTGGTACCACAGGAGCGAATGCTCTTGTCCCTGTTTTCAGGGGCAAGGGCTTTTTTTATTTCCAAACTAAGGTTAAGGAGTGACGGAAATGGCAATGTACGGGATACGATGGCGAGGCTGTGTCAATCAACCGCGGCAAAAACGAAACAACTTAACTTTCAGGAGGAAACGACAATGAAAAACAGATTTTATTATACAGTCAAAAAAATCATGGCGGGGGTCCTTGCAGCGGCGCTGGCGGCTTCCTTTACGGCGTGTTCGTCCGGTGCGGCGGCAAGCTCCGCGGCGAGCTCGGCCGGTTCGGAGGCGCAGAGCCGGGGCGCGGCGAAAAATTTCAGGATCGGCGTCATTCAGTACGCGACGCATCCCTCGCTCGACAACTGCTACACCGGGTTTCAGGCGGGCCTGAAAGAAGCCGGACTCAGGGACGGGGAGAATATCACCGTCGATTTCCAAAACGCGCAGGGCGATATCGCGAACGGCGACCTGATCGCGAAAAACATGGTTTCCAAGAAATATGACATGATTATGGGAATCGCCACCCCGGCGGCCATGTCCGCGTACAGCATGGCAAAAAGCACCGATATCCCCGTTGTGTTCACCGCCGTTTCCGACGCGGTCGCCGCGGGAATCGTCAAATCCAACGAAAAGCCGGAAGTCAACTGCACGGGCTCGTCCGACGTGCTTCCACTTGAGCAGCAGATCAAAATGATCCGCGCGTTCCTGCCGGATGCGAAAAAAATCGGTATCCTGTACACCACCAGCGAGCCGAATTCCGTTTCCCAGCTTGCGCAGTTCAAGGAGCTTGCCCCGAAATTCAACTTTGAAGTTGTCGACGTCGGCGTGACCAACGCCTCCGAGGTTGCCGCCGCGGCCGCGACCGCCGTTTCCAAGGGCGTCGACTGCATCAATAATTTTACCGATAATAATGTCGTCGACAATCTTTCCTCCGTCCTGCAGGCGGCCGGAAAAGCCAACATCCCCGTTTTCGGTTCGGAAGAGGAGCAGGTGAAAAACGGCTGCCTCGCGTCCCAGAGCATCGACTATGTCGCCCTGGGCAGGGAAACCGGGGAAATGGCGGCGAAGATCCTGAAAGGGGAAGCGAAGGCTTCCGAAACGCCGGTTTATATGGTCAAGGACTGCACCCCCGTCTACAACAAAGCGGTCATGGATCAGCTCGGCCTGACCCTGCCGCCGGAATACTCCGGCGCCGCGGCGGTAACAAAATAACAGAAAGCTGGTAAACGCTCCATGGATATCATTCTGGGCCTGGTTGTCAATGTGCTGGAAGAGGGCTTCATTTACGGGATCATGGCCGTCGGCGTATACATCACCTACCGCGTTCTGGGGTTCCCGGACCTGTCGGTCGACGGGACGTTCCCGCTCGGGGCGTGTGTGACGGCGGCGCTGATTACCGCCGGAGCCGACCCCTGGCTGGCGTGCCTGCTTGCCTTTGTCTGCGGCGCCGCCGCGGGCTGCCTGACGGGCTTCCTGCACGTCAGGCTGGGGATTACCGACCTCCTTTCCGGTATACTCGTGATGACCGGACTTTGGAGCGTGAACCTTGTCATTACCAAAGGCAGCGCGGTGATGCCGTTTTACGACAAAAACACCATTTTTAATTCCGGGCTTTCCGGCCTGCTGGCGGGCGGCCTTCCGGAAAATTACCGGGTGGTGGTCGTCGCGGCAGTTTCCTGCGTCCTTGTGAAGCTTCTGCTGGACGGGTACCTGAAGACCAAATCCGGCCTGCTGCTCCGCGCTTCGGGGGACAACGCGCAGTATGTCACCTCTCTGGGCAGGAACCCCGGAACCATGAAGGTCATCGGCCTTGCCATCGGCAACGGCTGCACGGCTTTGGCGGGAAGCATTTTAAGCCAGCAGACGGAGTCCGCCAGCGTGGCCAGCGGAACGGGCATGGTGGTAATGGCGCTTGCCTCGGTGATTATCGGTACGAACCTGTTCCGGAAAGTCAGGTTGATGAAGGCCACCACGGCGGCGATCCTGGGCGCCGTTATTTATAAGGCGTGCCTTGTGATCGCCATGCAGCTCGGCCTGCCGACCAATTATCTGAAGCTGCTGATGGCGGTCCTTTTCACCGTCGCGCTGATATCCAACAATATGTTCATGGGGAGGGGGAAAAAGCAAAATGTCAATCCGACCCAAATCTGAGACGGGTGAAAGCTTCGTCAGCATGAAGCATATTTATAAAACCTTCAACCCCGGTTCGGTCAACGAGGTGGTGCTGTTCAACGACTTCAATCTGGAAATTGAAAAGGGACAGTTTGTTTCCGTCATCGGCAGCAACGGCTCCGGAAAGACCACCATCCTCAACATCCTCTGCGGGAGCATCGCCGTTGACAGCGGCGGCGTTTCCGTGAACCATCGGGAAATCAGCCGGCTGAAAGAGTACCGGCATTCCAAATTTATCGGCCGTGTTTTTCAGGACCCGTCGAAGGGGACCTGTCCCGAGCTGACCATTCTGGAAAATATGGCGCTTGCGGACAATAAGGGCGGTTCCTTCGGGCTGCAGCCCGGGGTGAATAAAAGGAAAATCGATTTTTACCGTTCTCAGCTGGAGCTGTTAAAGCTCGGTCTGGAAGAGAAGCTCGACCTGCCGGTCGCCAGCCTTTCCGGCGGCCAGCGTCAGGCGCTGGCGCTGCTTATTTCCACCATGACGCCGATCGATCTTCTGATCCTCGACGAACACACCGCGGCGCTCGACCCGCGTTCCAGCGAAAACGTCATGGAGCTCACGGAACGGTTTGTCCGTGAAAAGAAGCTGACGACGCTGATGGTCACGCACAATCTGAAATTCGCCGTCAATTACGGCGACCGGCTGGTGATGATGCACCGCGGCGGGATTGTGGTCGATGCCGCCGGAGAGCGGAAAAACGCGCTGGCCGTCAAGGACCTGACGGATAAATTCAACGAAATCAGCATTGAGGTCGGGAACTGACCGGAACGCGGATCCAATAAAATAAAGAAAAGGAACGCTCCGCCGAACTGGTTTCAGTCCATGGGCGTTCCTTTTTTTACAGGCGGATATTACAGTTCCGAGCAGTCCGCGGAAAGGTGCCGGGCTTCAATATCCTTGAGCACGTCCCCGAGCGTGGTGCCGGTCAGGACCTCGTCCACGCTGCGGTCGATCACGTCCCAGACGCTGCGGTTCAGAAAGCTGCGGATGCTGGTTCTTTCTCCCAGATTGTCGTAAACCGACATGTCGCCCTCCAGCACGGCCATAATGTCCCGCAGGGTGATTTCCTCCGCCGGCTTCGCCAGCACATAGCCGCCCTGCGCGCCCGCGATTCCGATGACGATCCCCGCGCGCTTCAGGGAAGCGAAAATGCTTTCCAGATAATTGAGGGACAGGTCCTGCCGCTGGGAAATTTCGGAGAGGGAGACACAACCCTCGCCGCTGTTCATGGCAAGGTCGATCAGGGCGCGCAGCCCGTATCTTCCTTTTGTCGAGATTTTCATGGGCGCCCTCCGTTTTCCGCGATATATTTTTCCTTCAGTTCCCGCAGGGTCAGACTGTCGGCCGTATCGGAGATTGCCGTGGAAATCCGCACCCATACGTTCCGGCTGATACAGCTTGACCGCACCTTGCTTTTGCAGGAGGACAGGCTGCCCACGCAGCCGACCGGCACCATATTGCCTTCCATCGCGCGAATGATTTTGCCGACGGTGATTTCGTCCTCCGGCCGATTCAGGATAAAGCCGCCCTTCGCGCCGCGCATGGTCGACACCAGCCCGGTTTTTTTCAGACTGAAAAAGATCTGCTCCATATATGCTGCCGAAACCTGAATCCCCGAGGACAATTCCCTGATGCTCAGCGGTTTTTCATCGCCGTAGGCCGCCAGATACAGCATTCCTTCCAGCGCGTAGCGGCTTTTTGTAGAAAGTTTCATTAGGCCACTCCTTATTTTGTAATTCCTTATAAAATAGGATACTATGTTTTCACAACCGTTGCAATAAAAAATATCACTTTTCCTATTGACATTATCATATATGAGTTCTATAATAAGGTCAAATTGAATATATTAGTAAATAGATATGTTTAATATTGATTGGGGGGATGTTGGTGAACCGGCTGTTTTTTCTCAGAGCGGGGCGCAATATTTATTGTTGCAGCTTGCCAAACAGGTTGATGCCCCAAAAAAATTTGTTGCCTTTCATATCATGAATTAAGGAGAGATGATTATGTCTATCGCTAAGAATTTGACCGAACTGATTGGAAATACTCCGCTTTTGGAACTGACGAATTATGAAAAGGAAAAGGGCCTGGAAGCAACCGTTGCGGCAAAACTGGAATACTTCAATCCTCTTTCTTCCGTTAAGGACAGAATCGGCTACGCGCTGATCAAGGACGCGGAGGACAAAGGGCTGATCAATCAGGATACCACCATCATTGAGCCGACAAGCGGCAACACCGGCGTCGGCCTTGCCTTTGTGGCGGCGGCGAAGGGCTACCGCCTGATCCTTGCCATGCCGGAAACCATGAGTGTTGAGCGCCGCAGGCTGGTTGCCGCTCTGGGGGCCGAGCTGGTTCTTACCGAGGGTGCCAAAGGCATGAAAGGCGCGATCGCAAAGGCGGATGAGCTTGCGAAAGAAATTCCGAATTCCTATATTCCCGGGCAGTTTGTGAACCCGGCGAACCCGAAAATTCACCGCGAGACGACCGGGCCCGAAGTCTGGCGCGATACCGACGGAAAAGTCGATATTTTTGTCGCCGGGATCGGAACGGGCGGCACCATTACCGGCGTCGGCGAATACCTGAAATCCAAAAATCCGAACGTAAAGATCGTCGGCGTGGAGCCCGCTGCTTCTCCGGTCATCAGCGAAGGCAAATCCGGGCCGCACAAGATTCAGGGCATCGGCGCGGGCTTTGTTCCGGACATTCTGAACACGGACATTCTGGATGAAGTGATTACTGTTGCCAATGAGGACGCTTTCGCGACCACCAGGCACCTCGCATCCAGCGAAGGACTGCTCGTCGGCATTTCCTCCGGCGCCGCCGCGTTTGCAGCGACCCAGCTTGCAAAACGTCCGGAAAACAAGGGGAAACTGATTGTGGCGCTGCTGCCGGATACCGGTGAACGCTACCTCTCCACAGGCGTTTTTGACTAATTCATACCCCAAGTATCCATATACATTACCAGGAAGCTGCGGCAGATTTCATTCGTCTGCCGCAGCTTCTTTGTCTCCGGCCTCCGGAAACGGGGCGTACCACGGCTCCATGCTCCCGGGACCCGTTCGAAAGCTTCGGTTTCGGCAGCGGTGTTATTATTGCATAAAACACTGTTCCTGCGAGCAGAATCTGTGGTACAATAAAGCTGTCCCGTTCCGCGGGGAATTGTAGCAAACGAACGTGGAACGGTCACAAAGTCTTCACAATGATCTTTTATAATGATGACGTATAAAATGAAGGAAAAGCGGAGGCGGACGGCTTGTATCATATTTTAGTAGTGGACGACGAGGAAAAGATCCGGGAACTGATTAAAAAATATGCCACGTTTGAGGGGCATACCGTCACCGAAGCCGGGGACGGTATGGAGGCGGTTTCCATTTGCCGCAGCCACCCCAACGATTTCGACATCATCCTGATGGACGTCATGATGCCGGAGCTGGACGGATTTTCCGCCGTACGGGAAATTCGCAAATACAGCGCCACGCCCGTCCTGATGCTCAGCGCACGGGGCGAGGAATACGACAAAATCCACGGGTTTGAGCTGGGGATCGACGACTATGTCGTCAAGCCGTTTTCCCCGAAGGAGCTGATGCTGCGGATTCACGCCATCATCAAGCGCGCCAGCCCGGAAAGCGCCGCGGCTCAGAAGGAAATACAGCGGTTTGAGGGCCTGACCGTCGACTTCACGGGGCGGATCGTCACCGTGGACGGGGAAAAGGTGGACCTGTCCCCCAAGGAATACGACCTTCTTTTCTACCTTGTTAACAATAAGAATATCGCCTTGACGCGGGAAAAGCTGATTACCAATGTGTGGGGCTATGATTTTTACGGGGACGACCGCACGCTGGATACCCATATCAAGCTGCTTCGCCGCAGCCTGAAGCAATACAGCAAGTTCATTGTTACGTTACGAGGGGTGGGTTACCGCTTTGAAGTTGAAAGAACACTTTGAGAGCATCGGAATCAAATGGCGCATTTTTGCCTCTTTCGCCGGTTTTACGGCAGTGATCCTGGTTCTGCTGTGGGTGTTCCAGGTGGTCTTTCTGAACAGCTTCTACAAAGCGATTAAAACCCGGGAAATCAGGACGTCCGCCCAGACGATCGCGAAAAACATCGATTCCGGCGACCTGTCCGCAACGGTGCAGAACCTTTCGCAGAGAAATCAGATGTGCATTATTGTCTCCGACCAGAACGGAGTGATCTACTATAAGGAAGATTCCCTGCCGAACAGCGTCATCAGCCGCCTGAGCCTTTTCAATCTTGCGCAGGTCTACGCCGTGACGAAAGCGCAGGGCGGTACTTACTTTGAGCGGCTGACGCGCGATTTCAGCGTGGAGAATTATCAGCGCAGGCTTGAGCCGCCGCGCGTGGAAAGCATTATCTACGCGCAGATTGTGGAGAAAAAGGACGGCACCCGCCAAATGGTGCTGCTCAATTCCACGATTTCGCCGATCGATTCCACCGTAAACACCCTGCGGATTCAGCTTGTCTGCATCACCGTCGTCATGCTGGTTCTGTCCCTTCTGCTTGCGCTGTTCCTGTCCAAAAAAATCTCGAAGCCGATCATCAGAATCAACGAGGCGGCAAAGGTCCTGGGTACCGGGGAATACGACGTGTCCTTCGATGAGACGGGCTACAGGGAGATATCGGAGCTGGGCCAGACCCTGAACTACGCGGCGAAGGAGCTTTCCAAAACGGAAGAGCTTCGCCGGGACCTGATCGCGAATATTTCCCACGACCTGCGCACGCCGCTGACCATGATTACCGGCTACAGCGAGGTCATGCGCGATCTGCCCGGGGAAAACACCCCGGAAAACGTACAGATCATCATCGACGAAGCCACACGCCTGACCACGCTGGTCAACGATGTCCTCGATATTTCCAAGCTGCAGTCCGGCACCCAGCCGCTCAGCAGGGCCGATTTCAATCTGACGCAGAGCATCCGGACGATTCTGCAGCGCTATTCCAAGCTGACGGATTACAACATCACCTTTCACGCCGACGAGGACGTGACGGTCAGCGCCGACGAGCTGAAAATTTCTCAGGTCGTCTACAATCTGGTAAACAACGCCATCACCTACACAGGGAGCGACAAGGTCGTTGAAATTACGCAGCTGGTGCGGGACGGCAGAGTGAAAATTTCCGTCCGCGACACCGGCGAGGGAATTCCGGAGGACAAACTCAACGATATCTGGGACCGCTACTATAAGGTGGACAAGGCGCATAAGCGCGCCCAGATCGGCACGGGGCTGGGGCTTTCCATTGTAAAGGCCATTCTCGATATGCACGGCGGCGCGTACGGCGTGCAGAGCCGGGAGGGCGGCGGAAGCGTGTTCTGGTTCGAGCTGGAAATGCTGTGAGACGGGCTTCGGGGGGAATTGCTGTAAAAAACCGGGCAATCATGGTATAATAAAAAAAGGAGGCGATGGAATGGATATATCGGTCATCGGCTGCGGAAGATGGGGCAGCTTTTTGGCGTGGTATCTTGACAGATTGAATCATCGTGTTACCCTCTATGGGCGCGCGGGCTCTCAGAAAATGAAGACGCTTCTCGAGACGCGCGCCAATGGAATGGTTACATTGAATAAAGGGATCGTTCTTTCGGAAAATCTCGCCGAAACGGTGGGTACTGCGGAGATCCTGGTGGTTTCCGTCGGGGCGCAGAGCTTTCGCTCGCTGATGCGGGAGCTGTCCGCGCTCAGCCTGAGCGGCAAAACGATTGTGCTCTGCATGAAGGGGCTGGAAGCGGGAACGGGCAGGCGCCTGACGCAGATTGCGGAGGAATACGCGCCGAAGGTGCCCTGCGCCATTTGGGTCGGGCCGGGACATGTGCAGAATTTCGTAAGGGGAATCCCCAACTGCATGGTCATTGACAGCCACAGCATGGAGATCAAGGAATATCTGGTCAAGGCGTTTTCAAGCGATTTGATCCGCTTTTATTACGGGACCGACCTGTTGGGCAACGAGGTGGGCGCGGCCGCCAAAAATGTCATCGGCATTGCGGGCGGAATGCTGGACGGGCTGAACCGCACCGCGCTGAAGGGCGCCCTGATGTCCCGCGGGACAAGGGAGATCGCCCGCCTGATCCAGGCGATGGGCGGCAATGAAATTACCGCTTACGGCCTCAGCCACCTGGGCGATTACGAGGCGACCGTCTTTTCCGAGTTCAGCCATAACCGCAGGTTCGGCGAGCTGTTCGTCAGGGGAGAAAGCTACGGCGAGCTGGCCGAAGGGGTGGCGACCACCACGGCGCTTTTGCGGCTGGGGGAAGAGTACCGGGTGGAACTGCCGATCTGCCGCGCGGTGGATGTGGTGATCAACGGGAAGAAGGAGCCGAAAACGGTGCTTTCGGATTTGTTCCTGCGCAGTCTGAAAATGGAGTTCTGACTGTTCCGGGCGATACCGCCGATATCCTTCCCGCCGCGGCGGGAATATTTAAAAACAGGCTGCTGTGTCGGCCTGTTTTTTAAATATTTCAGGGATAAAGTTGACAAATTTAGTATATAATTTTACAATATATCTGTTCTATGGATTGGATTCTGCGGCTTGCCGCAAATCGTATTTTGAAATGAAGGATGATGATCATGAGCGAAGAAAATTGTACGCATAACTGCGATTCCTGCGGCGAGGACTGCCCTTCCCGCGCCGGCGGCCCGGCCGATTTTCTGGAAGCCCCAAACGCAATGAGTAAAATCAATAAAGTGATCGGCGTAGTCAGCGGAAAAGGCGGCGTAGGCAAAAGCATGGTGACCTCCATGCTGGCCGTCCTCCTCAACCGCCGCGGCAGCCACACCGCTATCCTCGACGCGGACGTCACCGGCCCCTCCATCCCCAAGGCGTTCGGCCTTCACCAGAAGGCCATGGGAAGCGAACTCGGCCTGCTTCCGGTCAAAAGCAAGACCGGGATCGACGTCATGTCCGTCAATCTTCTGCTGGAAGAGGAAACGGCGCCGGTCGTCTGGCGCGGCCCGATCATCGCGAACACCGTCAAGCAGTTCTGGACGGACGTGATCTGGACGGACGTGGACTACATGTTTGTCGATATGCCTCCGGGGACCGGCGACGTGCCGCTGACCGTGTTCCAGTCCGTTCCGCTGGACGGCATCATCATTGTCACCTCTCCGCAGGAGCTTGTTTCCATGATTGTGGCCAAAGCGGTGAACATGGCGAAAATGATGAATGTGCCGATTGTCGGTATTGTGGAAAATATGAGCTATGTCAAGTGCCCGGACTGCGGCGGGATCATCAAGCCCTTCGGCGAGAGCCACGTGGAAGAGATCGCCGCAAAATTCGGTCTGAAGGTTCTGGGTAAGTGCCCGCTTGACCCCGAGGTCGCGAAAAACTGCGATTCCGGTCTGGTCGAGCTGGTCAACGCGCAGTGGCTGGAAGCCGCCGCCGACGCGGTCGAGCGGCAGCCGGCAAAATCTTAATATACGTTCATACGGAGAAACTCGTTTCGTTGCCTCCTCCCGCTTTCGGCGGGGGGAGGCAATGTTTTTTTTGTCTTTTTTTCAAATTGCCGCCGGTTTTGAGCGGGTATTTTTTTCTGCGTCATAACTTGCCAGAATCCGGTAAATATATGGATAGTCTGTAAACAATGCGTTAAAAGTGAAAAAAGGGTCTTGATTTATCAAAAAGATTGCGTATAATAATGTTTCATGCAGTTAACTATTAATGCACTTAATATTCATGAATGGAACAAAGGAGAGCGAATGTATGGACCAGGCGGAAAAGGAGAAACTGATTCGGGCAATGCACAGCCTGAAAAGGGAGAACGCGTGGGGACCGCCGATGGAGGGCGTATCCCGGGGCGAGTATTTTACGCTGCTTACGATTCGGCGGCTGACACAGGAAGCGGGCGAAAGCCGTCCCGGAGCGAAGGCCACCGACCTGAGCAGGGCGGCGCAAATGAGCAGGCCCGCCGTTTCTCAAATGCTGAACTCCCTTGAAAACAAGCAGCTGGTGGAACGGATCACGGCGAAAAGCGACCGGCGGGTCGTCTATGTGAAATTATCGGAAAAGGGAGCGGAACAGCTTGAAAAGACCCATCGGCAGTTCCAGCATTGGTTCGACAGAGTGATGGAAGAGCTGGGACCGGAGGATACCGCGGAGCTGACCCGGCTTGTCAATAAGCTGCACGGTATTATGGAAAATTTCCGGGCGGACCAGGGGAAAGGATTATAACAAAATATGAAGAAACTGGCGAAATACTTAAAGCCCTATACACTCATGATTTTGATGTCGGTTGTCCTGCTGTTCGGGCAGGCGATGGCGGACTTGAACCTGCCCAATTACATGTCCGAGATCGTCAATATCGGCATTCAGCAAAGCGGCATCGAAGACGCCGCCCCGGAAGCGATCAGTGCCAAAGGGCTTGCGTTTGTTACGAAATTTATGACGGAGGAGCAGAAAAAAGCTGTCGCGGACAGCTATGTTCTGATTTCTTCCTCCGGCTCGGGCGACAGTCACGACGATGCCGCCAGGCGGTATCCGCTGCTGAAAACAGAGGATATCTATGTGCGCGGCGGCGTGGACGGCGCTGCCCTTACCCAGCTGGACCGGGCGTTCGGGGAATCGGCCTGGACCCTGATCAATACCATGAAGACCCTTGCGCAGCAGTCCGGCAAAAGCCTGACGGATGCCGCGGGAGGGAAAACCGATGTTTCGGAAATGGACCTCAGCAAGCTTTACGCGCTGGGGCCGGTGCTGAAAAAGCTGCCCGCCGGCGTGATTGAGAACGCGCGTGCGGAAGCGCTGAAAAATCCCGAATCCATGCTGCTGCAAAGCGGCGCGGCAATGTGCAGGAGCTTTTATCGGGAGTTGGGGATGAACCTCTCCGGCATCCAGACCGCCTATATCCTCAAAATGGGCCTGATGATGCTTTTTATCGCGCTGGCGGGCGGAGCGGCAACCGTTATGGTCGGCTATTTCGCCGCAAGGCTCAGCTCCGGAGTGGCGCGCGACCTGCGCCGCGCGGTATTCCAAAAGGTTGAAAGCTTTTCCAACGGTGAGTTCGACAAATTTTCGACCGCCTCTCTGATTACGCGTACCACCAATGACGTCACACAAATGCAGACGCTGCTGGTGATGAGCGTGCGCATGCTCTGCTACGCCCCCATCATGGGGGTCGGCGGGATCATCATGGCGGTGCGCAAATCGGTGTCCATGAGCTGGATCATCGCGCTGGCCTGCGTCGTGCTGATCGGTATCATTTTGATCGTGTTCAGCGTCACCCTCCCCAGGTTCAAGATTGTACAGCAGCTGATCGACCGGCTTAATCTGGTTTCGCGCGAAAACCTGAACGGCCTGATGGTCATCCGCGCTTTTGGAACGCAGGAATTTGAGGAGGAACGGTTTGATATCGCGAACCGCGACCTTATGAGGAATTCGCTGTTCGTCAACCGCGTCATGGTGTTCATGATGCCGGTGATGATGCTGATCATGAACGCCTCCACGCTTTTGATCGTGTGGGTGGGCGCGCATCAGATTGCGGCTTCCGCCATGCAGGTCGGCGACATGATGGCGTTCATGCAGTACGCGATGCAGATCATCATGAGCTTTCTGATGATTTCCATGATGTTCATCATGGTGCCCCGCGCGGCGGTTTCCGGCAACCGGATCGCCCAGGTGCTCGACGTGGAACCCTCTGTCGAGGACCCGGAGCATCCCGTGTCCTTCGACGGGAACCAAACCGGCTATATCGATTTCAAAGACGTCTCCTTCCGGTACAGCGGCGCAAGCGAGGATGTGCTTCAGCATATCACCTTTACCGCCAAACCGGGGCAGACGACCGCGTTTATCGGCTCGACCGGCTCGGGAAAAACGACCCTTGTGAACCTGATTCCCCGTTTTTACGACGCGACCGACGGCGAAGTGCTGGTGAACGGCGTCAATGTAAAGGACGTTTCCCAGAAGGAGCTGAGGGATCAGATCGGCTATGTGCCGCAGAAGGGAATCCTCCTGTCCGGCACCATCGATTCCAATCTGCGCTACGGCGACAAAGACGCGGCGGAGGAAGATGTCCGCACCGCGGCGGAGGTCGCCCAGGCGATGGAATTCATCTCTGAAAAACCGGAGGGGTTCCAGTCGGAGATCGCGCAGGGCGGCGGCAACGTTTCCGGCGGACAGAAGCAGCGCCTTTCCATTGCGCGCGCGCTGGTGAAAAAACCGCCCGTCTATATTTTTGACGACAGCTTTTCCGCGCTCGATTATAAAACCGACGCGGCTCTGCGCTCCGCTCTGAAAAAGCACACGGGCGAGAGCACCGTCCTGATTGTGGCGCAGCGTGTCAGCACGATCATGAGCGCCGAACAGATCATTGTGCTGGACGAGGGGAAAATCGCAGGGATCGGTACGCATCGGGAGCTTTTAAAGTCCTGTCCGACTTATTATGAAATTGCGTCGTCACAGCTTTCAAAGGAGGAACTGGCATGAGTAAAACAACCTCCCAGCCGCGCAGGCCGATGCCGGGCCGCGGGAACCGCGGCATGATGGTGCGCGGGGAAAAAGCCAAGGACTTCAAGGGAACCTTCAAAAAACTGGTCCGCTATATGGGCAAATATAAATTTTCGCTGATTACCGTCCTCGTTTTCGCCGTGGCGTCCACCGTGTTTTCCATTGTGGGCCCGAAGATCCTGGGCAGCGCGACCAACGCGCTTTTTACCGGTGTCATGGGCCAGATCACCGGCGCGGGGACCGGCATCGACTTTGGTTACATCGCGGGCATCATGCTGTGGCTGGTCGGCCTGTACCTGATCAGCGCCCTGTTCTCCTATATCCAGAGCTACCTTATGACCGGAGTATCCATGAAGGTGACCTATCAGCTTCGGCGTGAAATCGCCGCCAAAATCCAGAAGCTGCCGTTTCAGTATTACGATACGACCAGCAACGGCGAAGTGCTTTCCCACATCACGAACGACGTCGACGCCATCAGCCAGAGCCTGAACCAGAGCATCACGCAGATCATCACCTCTGTCACCACCATCGTCGGGATCCTGATCATGATGCTGTCCATCAGCTGGCAGATGACGCTGGTTGCGCTGTGCATTATCCCCGTTTCCATGATATTCATCCTGACCATCGTCAAAAAATCACAGAAGCATTTTATGGCCCAGCAGACTTACCTTGGACACGTCAACGGCCATATTGAGGAAATGTACGCCAGCCATGTTGTGGTCAAAGCCTTTAACGGCGAGGCCGAATCGACCGGAACCTTTGAGGATTACAACGATACGCTGTATTCCTCCGCGTGGAAAAGTCAGTTTATGTCCGGCATGATGATGCCCGTCATGAACTTTATCGGCAATCTGGGCTATGTTGCGGTCTGCATTTTAGGCGGATATCTTGCCGCCAACGGCAGGATTTCCGTCGGCGATATTCAGGCTTTCATTCAGTACGTCCGCCAGTTTACGCAGCCGATGACGCAGGTCGCCAATATTTCCAACATCCTGCAGCAGACCGCGGCCGCGGCGGAGCGCGTGTTCACGTTTCTGGAGCAGCCGGAGGAGATTCCGGAAAGCAGCTTCCCGATCAGCGTCAACACCGGCGACGGTCCGGATACGGAGCTGAACGTACACATTCAGGGAAGCGTTCAGTTCGCGCACGTCCACTTCGGGTATCATCCGGACAAGATCATCATCAACGATTTCTCGGCGGATATCCGGCCGGGGCGGAAGGTCGCCATTGTCGGCCCGACGGGCGCGGGAAAAACCACGATGGTCAAGCTTCTGATGCGCTTCTACGACGTGAACGAGGGCGCGATTCTGGTCGACGGCTACGATATCCGCGATTTCAAACGCAACGACCTGCGCTCCCTGTTCGGCATGGTCCTGCAGGATACCTGGCTTTACAACGCCAGCATTGCGGACAATATCCGTTACGGCAGGCTGGACGCCACGGACGAGGAAGTCATCGCCGCCGCAAAAGCCGCTCAGGTGGACCATTTTGTACGGACGCTGCCGGACGGCTACAATATGATTCTCAACGAAGATACCAGCAATGTATCTCAGGGCCAGAAGCAGCTTCTGACCATCGCCCGCGTGATCCTCGCCGACCCCCAGATCCTGATTCTGGATGAGGCGACCAGCAGCGTGGACACCCGTACCGAGCTTCTGATCCAGAAAGCGATGGATCATCTGATGAAGGGCCGCACCAGCTTTGTCATCGCCCACCGCCTTTCCACCATCCGCGACGCCGACACGATTCTGGTCATGAAGGACGGCGATATCGTGGAGCAGGGCAGCCACGAGGAGCTGCTCGGCAGAAACGGATTTTACGCAAACCTGTACAACAGCCAGTTCGTCAGGCCGGAAGAGCTTGCGTAATTTGTCGCGGCACGCCGGATCGCTGTTGATTTTTTGGAAAAGATATTGTATACTAAAATAGTAGACGATAACAGAAGATACCGTCCGGCAGCGGTTTACGGAATCCGGACGGCTGAGGAGGACATCAAATGAAACTGGTTTTGGTCCGGCACGGGGAAAGCGAGTGGAATCAGAAAAATCTTTTTACGGGCTGGGCGGATGTCGGCCTTTCGGAAAACGGCAGGCGCGAGGCGGCGGAAGCCGGCGTTCTGCTGAAGCAGGAGGGCTATGATTTTGACGTATGCTACACTTCCTATTTAAAAAGGGCGATTCAGACTTTGAATCTGACGCTTGGGCAGCTTGACCGAGAATGGCTGCCGGTTGTAAAATCGTGGAAGCTCAACGAGCGGCATTACGGAGCGCTGCAGGGGCTGAACAAAGCGGAGACCGCCCAAAAGTACGGGGAGGACCAGGTGAAAATCTGGCGGCGCTCCTTCGACGTCCGGCCGCCGGCGCTCGCGGAGGACGACACGCGCAATCCGAAATTCGACCCGGCGTACAGAAACGAAATCAAACAGGAGCTTCCCCTCTGCGAAAGCCTGAAGGACACCATAGACAGGGTGCTTCCCTATTTTGAGACTGCGGTCAAAAAGGATATGCGGGACGGCAAAAGGGTCCTGATCGCCGCGCACGGCAACTCCATCCGCGCGCTGGTCAAGCATTTCGACGGGCTGACCAGAGAAGAAATCATGGAAGTGAACATCCCGACGGGCGTCCCGCTCGTCTATGAGTTCGACGGGGAGTTCCGTGTCCTGCGCAAATACTATCTGGGCGATCAGGAGCTGCTGAAAGCCAAAATGGAGCGCGTGGCGAATCAGGGGAAATCTTCTCCTGTCAAATAAGTTTCAAGTTTTTCCGTAAAAAGGACGCCTGTCCGGTTTTGCGCCGGGCGGGCGTCCTTTTGTCAGTCTTTTATTTTGCTTCGTGTTTTTCCCTGTCTTTTTCCACGGCGTTCTCCAGCGTATGCCAGCCCAGGACCGCGCATTTTACTCTCGCGGGCATGTGGGAAATATCGCGGAAGGCGATCGCCTCGTCCAGCGCTTCCAACTGCTTTTCGTCCGTGATTTCATTTTTGATCATTCCCAGAAAAGTCTTGGCAAGCTTTAACGCTTCGTCGGCAGGCTCGCCTCTGATCAGGTCGATCATGATGGAGGCGGACGCCTGTGAGATCGCGCAGCCGACCCCGGTGAACGCGGCGTCCTCAATGACGTTGTCCCTGATCCTCAGTTCAAGTTCGATTTCGTCGCCGCAGCTGGGATTGACCCCTTTCAGCACCGTTGTGGGATTTTCAATATGGTGCTTGTTGCGGCTGGAATTGTTGTGTTCCGTAAGAATCTGTGTATAAAGCTCTTTAAGCTCCATAACCGAGCCACCCCCTGACCTTTTTCAGGCTTTCGAGAAAAATGTCGATATCCTCTTTCGTATTGTAGAAGTACAGGCTCAGCCTGCACGCGGCGTTGATGCCCAGGTACCGCATCAGCGGCTGGGCGCAGTGGTGGCCCGCGCGGATTGCCACGCCGTCCTCATTCAGGATCGTGGCCACGTCGTGCGGATGCACCCCGTCCACGTTAAAGGAAATGACGCCGCAGCGGTCCCGGGCGCCGGTTTTGTCTCCGTACACCGTCACATGCGGGACGGCCGCAAGCCCCTGAAGCGCATACGCAAGCAGTTCGGCCTCCGTCTTTTGAATCGTATCGTAACCGACCTTGCGCAGATAGCGGACCGCCTCCGCAAGGCCGACGGCGCCGCCGACGTTCGGGGTTCCGGCCTCGAATTTCTGCGGAAGCGGGGCGAAGGTCGCGTCCTGCTCGTACACATATTCAATCATTTCGCCGCCGGTGAGGAAGGGCGGCATTTTTTCCAGAAGGGCCTTTTTGCCGTACAACACGCCGACGCCCATCGGTGCAAGCATTTTATGCCCGGAAAACGCGGCGAAATCCACATCGAGTTCCCCGACGTTCAGGGGAAAGTGGGGGATGCTCTGCGCGCAGTCCAGAACGACGACGGCACCGGCCCGGTGCGCCGCGTCGATGATCTTCGCGGCCGGGTTCACCGTGCCCAGAACATTGGAGACATGCGTCACCGCGACCACACGGGTATTCGGGGTGATCTTTTTTTCGATCTCCTCGTCGGTCAGGCGCCCGGATGCGTCGGGATATAAGAAGTTCAATTTGACGCCCTTCGCCTTGGCCACCATCTGCCACGGCACCAGATTGCTGTGATGCTCCAGGACGGAGAGGGTCACTTCGTCCCCTTCACGCAGAAACGGAAGGCCGTAGCTGTACGCCACAAGGTTGAGAGACTCCGTGGCGTTGCGCGTGAAAATGATCTCGCTGTCGTCCCCGGCCCCGATCCATTCGGCGACCGTATGGCGCGCGTCTTCGTACGCCTGCGTCGCCCGGACGCTCAGGCTATACAGCCCGCGGTACGGGTTGGCGTTTTCTGTGCGGTAGTATTCCTCGACGGCTTTCAGAACGGAGAGAGGCTTTTGGGTGGTGGCGGCGTTATCCAGATAGACCAGACGTCTGCCGTTTTCCTTTTCCTGCAGAATGGGAAAATCATTGAGATAAGGGTTCAATTTTATTCAGCCTCTCTTCCACATAATCGGATACGGCGCGCCTGAGCACATCGTCCGGAATTTTTTCGGTTGCCGGGCGGAATTGTGCCTCGATCACCAGCTTTTTTGCGGCGAGTTCGTCCAGCCCGCGCGACATCAGGTAAAACAGCTTGTTTTCGTCGATCTTTCCGGTCGTCGCGGCATGCTGCCCCTCGACATTTTCTTCCCCGCATAAAATCAGCGGCGCGGTGCGGCTGCGCACCTTCGGGCTGAACAGCAGGCTGTATTCGCTTTCGTGGCCGACCGCCTGCTTTGCGCCTCGCAGAAAGTCGATGGTGCCGCGGAAAATCTTGCTGCTTTCGTCCAGCAGCGCACCGGAGGCGCTGATTTCACTGTTTGTTTTCGGGCCCGCGTGTTCCGCGACGACGTTCATATCGAGGGAACGGTCCTGATCGCCGAAGTAAATCGTATGGTAGTCCATCCGGCTGCCTTTTCCCAGCAGACGGGCCTTGCAGCCCGCGTACGAGCTCTTGGCGCCGAACTCCACCTGTACGACGTCGACCGCGCCGTTTTCCTGCGTCACCGCGCCGATGTTGTCAAAATTTACGCAGGTGTCGCCGAGCAGCTGAACCTGCACCAGATGGATAACGGCGTTTTTTCCCGCAAACAGGCGCGTCAGCCCGCTGTGGAAGCCGGAAACGCCTTCTTTGGAGAGATAGCTCATGACCACCATGACCTCGCTTCCCTCCTCCGCCACCAACGTGTTCCTGTCTACAACGGCCGGATTGGTTTCATCCATATGGTAGGAAAGAAAGATCGGCTGTTCCGGCCGGGTCCCCGCGGGAACGACGGCGGTGATGCCGCAATTCCAATGGTCCCGGACAAAATTTGCGGCGTCGGTCCCCAGCGCTGTTTCCGGCTCCAGGACGGGAAGCGCGCCGCTGAAAAGCTTTACGCCGTCCGGAATCCGGACAATCTTATTTTCTTTTTTGCAGGGCGCGATTTCCGGTATTTCCGCCGGAACATCCGTGCCGTTTACGCCCAGCCAGCCCCAGGTGGGAGCGGGCAGGCTGTTAATTTTCTGAAAAGTCGTATTCATGAATGCCTCCTTTGCACCGGCGTCAGCCGATGGCCCCCTCCATTTCCAGTCTGATCAGGTTGTTCATTTCCACCGCGTATTCCATCGGAAGCTCCTTTGCGATCGGTTCCGCAAAGCCGGTGACGATCATCGCCTTTGCGTCCTCTTCGGACAGCCCCCGGCTCATCAGGTAGAAGATCGCGTCGTCGCTGATGCGCCCGATCTTCGCCTCGTGCCCGACGTCGACGTTGTCGTTCTGGATATCCGTCACCGGGATGGTGTCCGAGCGGGAACGGTCGTCCAGCATCAGGGATTCGCACGAAACGGAGGATTTGCAGTCGTGCGCGTCCGGCAGAATTTTGACGGAGCTGCGGTAGGTGCAGTTCCCGCCGTCCTTGGAAATCGATTTGGTGCTGACGTTGGAGTAGGTGTAGGGCGCGGCGTGGACGACCTTCATTCCGGTGTCGAGCGACTGCCCTTTTCCGGCGAAGGTGATGCCCGTGAACTCCATGCGGGCCTTTTCGCCCTTCAGGATGCTCATCGGGTACAGATAGGATACATGGGAGCCGAACGAGCCGGAAACCCATTCCATGGTGGCGCCCTTTTCGACCAGCGCGCGCTTGGTGTTCAGATTGTACATGTTCTTCGACCAGTTTTCCACGGTCGAGTAGCGCAGATGCGCGTTTTCGCCCACATACAGCTCCACACAGCCCGCGTGCAGATTGGCCACGTTGTATTTGGGGGCCGAACAGCCCTCGATAAAATGGAGGCTGGCGCCCGCGCCCACGATAATCAGGGTGTGCTCAAACTGCCCCGCGCCCGGCGCGTTCAGCCGGAAATAGGACTGCAGCGGTATTTCCACATTGACTCCGGGCGGAACATATACGAACGACCCGCCGGACCAGACCGCCCCGTGCAGCGCCACAAATTTGTGATCCTCGGGCGGAACCAGCTTCATAAAGTGTTTTTTCACCATCGGCCCGTACACCGGGTCGTGAATCGCGCTTTCCATATCGGTGTAAATCACGCCCTGGCGGCTGACTTCCTCGCGCAGGTTGTGATAAACCACCTCGGAATCGTACTGCGCGCCGACGCCGGAAAGATAATCCCGTTCCGCCTTCGGAATGCCGAGCCGTTCAAAGGTGTTTTTGATATCGTCGGGAACCTCCGTCCATTTGGCGCTCATCCCAGTATCCGGGCGGATATAGGTGATGATCTGATCCATGTCCAGTCCGTCCAGCGGCGGGCCCCAGGAGGGCATGGGGAGGCGGTTGTAAACCTGAAGGGATTTCAGCCGGAAAAGCCGCATCCACTCCGGGTCGTTTTTCTTGATTGCAATTTCGTTGACGATCTTTGCGGTCAGTCCCTTTTCGACCTGAAAAGAGGCGTTGACCTTGTCCTTCACGTCGTAAATACTGCGGTCGATATCTTCCACATAGGTCTTTCTGACACCTGTATCTTTCAATTCGGTTTCCTCCTCCGTCAGCCCGCGGCGGACACGGCGAGCTGCTGAAAGCCGGATTCGTTGATCTGATCGATCAGCGAGCGGGGACCGGTTTTCACAATTTTTCCGTCCATCAGGACATGGACGCAGTCCACGTTCAGGTATTCGAGAATTTTGGTATTATGCGTGATCACAAGCAGGGAATTGTCCCTGTTCTTGAATTTCTCCACACCCTGCGAAACGATTTTTACCGCGTCCACGTCCAGCCCCGAATCCGTTTCGTCCAAAATGGCCAGCTTCGGGTTCAGCATCAGCATCTGCAGGATCTCGGACTTTTTCTTCTCGCCGCCGGAGAACCCCACGTTCAGGTAGCGCGAAGCGTATTCCCCGTCCATGCCGAGTTCCTCCATTTTTCTCTTTAGCTCCTTCTGATAGGCGAACAGCTTCACGGGCTTTCCGGTGATTGCCGTGCGTGAAGTCCTCATAAAGTTTTCCAGCGTGACCCCCGGAACCTCTTCCGGATTTTGGAACGATAAAAACAGTCCCGCCTTTGCGCGCTCGTTCGTGGGCTCCCGGGTGATGTCCTTGCCGTCGAACACGATCGAGCCTTCATCCACACGGTATTGGGGATGTCCCATAACCGTATTGACCAGCGTGGATTTCCCCCCGCCGTTGGGTCCCATCAGCACATGGATTTCCCCTTTGCCCACGGACAGGTCGATCCCTTTTAATATCGCTTTGTCATCTGCGCTGACGCGCAGATTTTTTATTTCCAACAGTGACACCATGCAACACCTCTTTTAAACTTAATGTATACTAAATTAGTGTACATTAATATTATAACACTGTTTTCCCGTTTTACAAGCGAAATAATCCATTAAATTCGGGTGTTTCGTACGGCTGACTTTGGTGATAATGTTTCAAAGCTTAAAAAAGGATCCGGCGGGTTGCTATGGAGTCGGCAAACGAACTGTCGTGTTCCACAAACAGCATGGTCGGCCGGTATTTCAGAAGGAGCTCCTCGATCTGCATACGGGACAGAACGTCGATGAAGTTGAGCGGTTCATCCCAAAGATACAGGTGCGCCCGCTCGCACAGGCTTTTCGCGATAAGCGTCTTCTTTTTCTGCCCTTCGCTGAAATCCGCCATGTCCTTTTCAAACTGCGCCCTTGAAAAATCCAGCTTGCGCAGAATCGCCTTGAACAGGCTTTCGTCAATATGACTTTCTTCCGCGTAGTCCTTTAAATTCCCCCGTAAAAAGGAGGTGTCCTGGGGAACATAGGAAATAATCAGATTTTTTCCCACCTGCAGGCTGCCGGTGAAATCGATTTTTTCCCCGGTCAGCAGCTTGAGGACACTGGATTTTCCGCAGCCGTTTTTACCGCACAGCGCAATCCGGTCGCCCTGGCTGACCGTAAAGGAAAGACCGTCGAAGACCCTTTTGTCCCCGTAAAGCACGGAGAGGTTTTCAAACTCTATCAGCCTGTTTTTGGGGTATTCCAGCGGCTTGACGGACAGGCTTTCGGCTGTTTCGATATTTTTCAGGAGCTTTTCCTTTTCCTGCGCCGCCTGTTCCTTACGCGCTTCAATCGCGCCCGCCCGCTTCATCATTTTGGCCGCCTTGTGGCCGATATAGCCTTTATCCGGCTTCAGCCCGGAATTCAGGCTGCCGATTTTTGTTTTTTCCACTTTATCCGACCATCCGGCGGTTCTTTTCGCGGCGGCGGAAAGCTGGCCGATCTGCTTTTTCAGCTTCGTGTTTTCCTCGGTTTCAAACCGGTCCCGCATTTCCTTGTTATGCAGCCAGGAAGAAAAATTCCCTTTCTGGATTTCTATATCGGTTTTATTGATCGACAGGACGTGGTCGATACAGCGGTCCAGAAACGCACGGTCATGGGAAACCAGAATAAATCCCTTTTTTGCGTTCAGATAATCGCCGACGATTTTGCGGGCTTCCATATCCAGATGGTTGGTCGGCTCGTCAATCAGCAGAAAATGATGGTCGTTCAGAAACAGCGCGGCCAGCAGGACCTTGGTCTGCTCCCCGTTGCTCAGTGTCTTAAATGGGCGGTACAGGACGTCCTGTGAAACGTCCAGCAGGGACAGCTCCCGGTTCAGCTGCCAGAGCTCCGCCCGGGGGCAGATGCTGTTGACCGCGTCCAGCGTGTCCTGTGTTTTGTCGGGAACGTCGAAGGGAAAATAGTCGAACGGCACGGAAGACGAGATCGTTCCGGCATACTCGTATTTTCCCATCAGAAGATTCAGAAACGTGGTTTTTCCCCGTCCGTTCCGGCCTGTAAATCCAAGCTTCCAGTCGGTGTCGATCTGGAAGGAGACGTTTTCAAATATGGGATCATAGCTTCCGTCGTAGCAGAAGGTCAGGCTGCTGATCTGAATCAGCGACATAAGCATACACCTCCGATAAAAATAAAAGGTCCGCAGGAAAGTCAATTCCTGCGGACCGAAAATACAGCCACTCCACGCATAAAAGCATGGAGATGTTCTGAACTTTATTCCGAATTCCGGGGTATGAGATTTGCAACTTTCCTGCTTACGCACAACAAAACAAACAGCCCGAACGCCGCTTCTTTTGAAGTACACTATTCAATTCATAGTCAGCAAGAAAAATTGCGCATCTTTTCAGCTCCAGTTCTTATTTTTATCGTTCTTACTATATCATGCCCGTTTTGCCGTGTCAAGTCAACAGATAAAAACCGGAACGGGAGACGCTTAAACAAACGGAGAATATTTATGTATCGTCCAGGCTATTTTGTAAAGCGCTTATACAAAGCGCCGAGCGATTTTTTCTCAATGCGGGATACTTCCAAACTCATTTTATAGAAATATTCACACAAGCTTAATCGTATGATCTGCATTTCATTCCTTGAATCGAAAATAAATGATAATTTCTTTCTTTTCACTGTATTCGATGCGGGAAATGAGGCTGACCAGCAGTTCCCGGTTGGCATCCGCGGATTCGATAAATCTTTTCATCAGCGGTTCCGCGTCAAATTCGGGGGAAGAAACGTTTTCCGCCGGATTGTGCAGTTTTTTCAGCCTGCTTTTCAAGGAAAGGCGTTCTTTCCTGATCTTTTCGTAGATACGCTGAAAATCCGCTTCCTCCAGCGCGCCGGAAAGCTTGTCGTCGTAAACCTGATCGAGACGGGCGGTCAGTTTGTCAATCTGCTGTTCCGTCCGCTTGATTTCTTCCCCCGGGCTGCGTTTCCGCGCCGCCCCGGCCTTTGCATTTTTGACTTCCTCGGCGCATTTGCCGCGGTCGAGGGATTCCGTGCAGACTTCCCGCACCTTATTCAGAACCGCCTCGGTGACGGTATCCACGCGCATGCAGTGGCAGGTGCATTTTCCGGCCCTCGTGAAGCGCTGGTAGGTCCGGCAGAAGAAGTAAAGGACTTTTTTATTGCCCGCAAGCGTGCGCTCCAGAACGCCCAGCGGATGCCCGCATTCGTGGCAGAAGATCAGCCCCTTGAGCAGGAAGTCATGGGTGCAGGAGTGGGTGTGCACCCGGCTTGCAACCATCATCTGCACTTTGCGGAAGGTTTCGCGGCCGATGATCGGTTCGTGGGTTCCCTCCACCACCGTCCATTCCTCGGGCGGGAGCCTTCTGCAGCCGTTGATTTTGTAGTTGATTTTGCGGGTGCGCCCCTGCACCATGTTGCCGATGTAGACTTCGTTTCTAAGCATGAACGTCACGCGTTCGGAACTCCATTTCCCGTTGTACGCCCCTTTTTTTGCTGCGGTCAGATTCGCGTACTGCGACGGCGTCGGGATTCCTTCCTTGTTGAGCGTAACGGCAATATTATGGCAGGATTTTCCTTCGAGCGCCAGCGAAAACATCCTGCGGACGACTTCGGCGGCGGGCGGGTCGATTTCAATCGTGTTTTTGTGTTTCTCCGAAAGCTTGTAGCCGTACGCAGCCTTGCCGCCGATGAACTGCCCCCTGCGCTGCTTATCCCGCTTGACGCTGGTGATTTTTTTACTGATGTCCTTGGCGTACAGGTCGTTCAGGATGGCCTTGAACGGGGTGATGTCGTTGACGCTGCTGTCGACTCCCGTGTCGACACCGTCCAGCAGGGAAATATAGCGGACGCCGTTCATTGGAAAGTATTTTTCCAGGTAGTAGCCGGTTTGAATATAATCCCTGCCCAGACGCGACATATCTTTCGTAACTACCATATTGATCTTTTTTGCCTCGATATCGGCAATCATCCGCTGAAAATCGGGGCGGTCAAAGTTGGTGCCCGAAAATCCGTCGTCGATATAGGTGCCGAAAACATCCAGCCGCTGCTCTCTGGCAAACTCCGTCAGCAGGCTGCGCTGATTGGTTACGCTTTCGGATTCCTTGTCATGGTCATCCTCCTTTGAAAGACGAATGTAAAATGCGGTTTTGTAATCCGTCGGATTGCTTATTATGGGATACATTCCGCACCTCCGGCAAGCAGCCGCCTGTTTTGGTCAAGTTCACTCTTTTCGGCTTCGCCGGCCAGGAATGAAGCGAAACATTCCGCTAAAATATTTCCGACGTCTTCTCCGTTCTCATCATAGCGGCAGGTGACTTTTACACGTCCGTTCCCTTTTTCCCGATTCATGTAAACACCCCCTCCCATATGTTTACGCTGCGTCCGTTTGTCCGCATGACAGCGCGCAGGTTTTTTGCCCGCGCGTCAGGATCATTCCCGCACGGGTACTCCCGGCTTGTGATTTTTCCCCAATCAGGGAAATTGAAAAAACCGGGCTTTCGATATATAATAAAAAAGAAATGGGAATAGTGATTTTCTGTGGATAAAAATCCATCTTGACAATCAACAAAAACGCAGGGAGGGTTTGACATGAAATTTGCATTTATCATTATGGGTGACTTTGACGCGCGGCGCGACAGAGCCGCGATCCATGACGGAACGGCACAAATCGTCGGCGTGTCAAATATTGGTGAGGCGTGCGCCGCGGCGAAGACGCTCTGTGAAAAAGGAATCGGTTGTATTGAGCTCTGCGGGGCGTTCGGGGAAGAAGGGGCTAAAAAAGTAATCGGCGCGACTGAGAATAAGATTCCCGTCGGATATGTGACCCATTTGCCGGAGCAGGAGGAAATCTACGAATCGGCGTTCCTTAAAACGGAATAAACGCAATTTGGGCTTAAAACAATCAAAAAATTTCCAACGGTTCCGCACCTCTGAAATTGTAAAAACCGGATCACCGTGGTAAAATACAGATAAATGCCGAAGAAAGAAGGAATATCCTTATGGATCAAAAAGTATTGCGTGAAACCGTTGAACACACACATGAGCTGATGAACGCGCCGTCCTGCAGCGGCGGGGCAAAAGCGGCGGCTCAGGATTGGCTTGACGCGATCGGGACCGGGAGGGAAGCCGCGGAAACCAAAAAATATCTGGATGAACTGGAGGCCGACGTTACGCCGCTCGACGGGTTGATCGCTTTGGCGGAATCTGATATCGGAATCCAAAAATTCGGAGCGGACACCGCCGGGAAAATCGCGGCGCACGCAAGGGAGCTCAAGTCCGCCGGAGCGAAATACTGCGATTGCCCGGCCTGCTCGGCCGGCGCGGCGATCCTCGAAAAGAAAGACCTCCTCCTCAAATAGAAAAGGAGATCTAACGGGCGCAACACACAGAGGGCATCGGTCGGAAACGGCGGATGCTCTTTTCTGTGTGCGCGAATCTTTTCCGGGGCGTTGGGGAGGCGCTTCTTATTTACCCATTGTTTCTAAATCGGATGCCCCGATACATACGAGCGCGAGATGCCCAGCTTCTGCGCCACTTCACGCTGCGTCAGCGGACCGCGTCCGGTCAGGCCGTACCGCAGCTCGATAATGGTCTGCTCCCGGGGGGACAGGACTTCTCGGATATACCGTTTGAGCTGCTCCGATTTGATTTTACAGTCGAGGTTGTCAACGATGTTGTCCTCCGTAGCCATCACGTCCATCAGCGTCAGCGCGTTTCCATCCTTGTCGGTGTCGATCGGCTCGTTGATGGAGATATCCTGCGCGGTTTTTTTGGAAGAACGGAAGAACATCAGCACTTCGTTTTCAATACACCGGGCCGCGTAGCTGGAAAGGCGGATTCCCTTGCTGCTGTCAAACGTGTTTACCGCTTTAATCAAACCGATGGTTCCAATGGAGATCAGGTCGTCCTGATCGTTTGAGTTAGCGTAGTATTTTTTGATGATATGGGCGACCAGGCGGAGGTTGTGTTCGATCAGCTCGTTTTTGGCCTTCATGTCCCCGTTTTTCAGCCGCTCCAGACAGTCTCTCTCTTCCTGTGCCGTAAGCGGTCTGGGAAAGGAACCCGAGCCTGTGACGTGAAGAATAAAAAACAGCAGTCCGGAGAACGCAAATCCAAGTACGGCACCAAGCATATAACCACTCCTTTATATCGTCGTTTGCCATTATATGCCGTCGGGCGCCTGTCCGTTGCAAGTCCGGCGGGCTTTGCGGCCCTTTTATTTCCGTAAACGGAGTTGAAAAAAGTCGGATGATCGTGTAAAATGGGAACAATGAATGAAGGAGTGAAATTTTTGGAGAAAACGGAAAATAAAATGGGTACGGTGTCGGTATTCCCCCTGATTGTGTCCATGTCGGTACCGGCCATGCTGTCGATGCTGGTACAGGCTCTGTATAACGTAGTCGACAGTTTTTTTGTGGCAAAAGTAAGTGAAAACGCGCTGACCGCGGTTTCGCTCGCGTTTCCCGTTCAGAGTTTGCTGATTGCGCTGGCGGTGGGAACTTCCGTAGGAATCAATTCGCTGGTAGCGCGCCGGCTGGGGGAACAAAAGCAGGAGGAGGCCAATTCGGCCGCTACGCACGGGATTTTGTTGGGAGCGTTCAACTGGGTTGTTTTTGCATTGGTAGGGCTGCTTTTTTCAGAACCGTTCTTTCGCAGCTTTACGGCGAATCAGGAAATTGTGACAATGGGTACTCAATATATGAGCATTGTGTGCGTCGTCTCTGTCGGCGTTTTTATCGAGATCAACATCGAAAAAACACTTCAGGCTACCGGGAATATGATTTATCCCATGCTGTCGCAGCTTCTGGGCGCGGTAACAAATATTATTCTGGATCCGATTTTTATTTTCGGACTGCTGGGCGTACCCAAAATGGGCGTCGCGGGTGCGGCGATTGCGACGGTGATCGGCCAGATTTTCGCGATGCTGTTTCTTATTTATATCATTGTGAAAAAGGATCATCAGGTAGTGATCAGTTTCCGGAATTTCAGACTGGATTTTACCACGATAAAGAATATTTATTCAGTCGGCTTCCCCTCCATCATTATGCAGGCGATCGGTTCCGTCATGGTGGTCGGGATGAACGCGATTTTAATCGGATTTACGGAAACGGCCGTCGCCCTGTTCGGCGTTTACTTTAAATTGCAGTCTTTTGTTTTTATGCCGGTGTTCGGCCTGACGCAGGGCGTTATGCCGATTATCGGGTACAATTTCGGCGCGCGCAATCGCGGCCGCCTTTTGTCCGCGGTTAAGATCGGTTCCGTCATTGCGGCGGTGATTATGGCGCTGGGAACGATCTTGTTCTGGACGGCGACGGATAAGCTCCTGCTGATTTTCAACGCTTCTCAGGTTATGCTCGAAATCGGCATCCCCGCGCTGCGGACCATCAGCATCTGCTTTGTGCCGGCGGCGCTCGGCATTATGTTTTCAACGGTGTTTCAGGCTGTGGGCAGCGGCTTAAAAAGCCTGTTTATTTCCGTGCTGCGTCAGCTGGTCGTACTGCTTCCTGCGGCGTTTCTGCTTTCAAAAATCAATCTTCCGTCCGTCTGGTATGCCTTCCCAATCGCTGAGATGGTGTCGATGGCGGCGAGTATCCTGATTTATACACGGCTTTATAAAAAAACGCTGAAAACTCTTTGATTATTTTACACAGTTATGTTAAAATGGCCTTGTTTGATCCTGTCTGCGATGGATACCGGCAGACGGCCGGAACGGAGCAGAACATATTTGAAACACAGGTGATAAAGATGCAAAACGGGCAAAGGGGACAGGCTCCTGCCAACTCCCGAAGCATTATCTATCTGAATCCCATCAAAAACGCAACGCTGAGAGGGTATGTCTACAGTGAGTACTACAACAGGATCCTGTCTTTTCGCAATGAATGTGAGCTTCTGCGCGGAATGGACGATCTGTTTGACAGCATTTCCTTTCCTCAGGCTTCTTTTCAGGAACGGGAATTTACAGTAAAAAAGGCAGAACTAAAAATAAAAAGGGTGGATGACGCTGTGGAAGAGACAATGAATAAAATCATGAGTGAAACACCGGCGACCTTTGCCGTAAACGTGCAGTACCGCAAGAACGCCACCTGGCAGGGTACGATCACCTGGGTTGAACAGAATCAGACGCTTCATTTTCGCAGCGCCCTGGAAATGCTCAAGCTGATGGAGCAGGCTGCCATGAACGGAGCCGTGCCGGTCGTCAGCTGGGACGAAAAGAAATCCGAAGCAAAATAGAAGAACAAACGCCGTCCGGGTCAGCTCCCGGACGGCGTTTGCTGTCCGGGGAAAACTTCCGGAATGGCAAAGCGGCCCGCGGGGGATCGGCTTGACAATCCCTGGGATTGAGCCTATAATTTTTAATATTCGCACTACAGCAATTCTATTTCAGTTTGCGTGACAAAACACGTTTCTCTCCCGCCTTCGGCGGGGGAGAAACAGAAACTTGCTGCGGAATCGACTGGAAATCTGTAATACAGATTCAGGGAAGATGCCATTTTAAGATAGAAGGGGAAATGAATCATGAACAGCGTAAATGAAAGGCTTGCCGCGCTGCGCCGCCAGATGCAGCAGAACGGCGTGCAGGCCTGTATCGTGCCTTCCGCCGACCCTCATATGAGCGAGTACCTGCCCGCTTACTGGGCGGCAAGAAGCTATTTTTCCGGCTTTACCGGCTCCGCGGGAACGCTGGTGGTTACAGAAACGCAAAGCGGGCTCTGGACGGACGGGCGGTATTTTATCCAGGCCGCGCACCAGCTGGAGGGCAGCGAAATCACCCTGTACCGCATGGCGGTCAAGGGCGTGCCGACCTATACCGAATTTCTGGCCGAGGAGCTGGACGAGGGCGCAACGGTCGGATTTGACGGCAAGATGCTTTCCGCCGCCGCCGTCGAGGAAATGCAGGAGAAATTTGCCGGGAAAAAGCTGAAGATCAAGGCGGTCGACCTCATTCAGGATATCTGGACGGACAGGCCGGAAATGCCCGCGAGCAAGGTGTTTGTCCACGACGTAAAGTACGCGGGCTATACCTGCCAAGAAAAGCTGGAACAGGTTCGCGCTGAGCTGAAAAAGCAGCATGCCGACGGGGAAATCTTTACCAGACTGGACTGCGTCGCCTGGCTGATGAATATCCGCGCGGACGACATCGAATATAACCCGCTCGCGGTTTCCTACGCGATGGTTTATACCGATTCCGCATACCTGTTTATCAATACCGGCCGCGTCCTGCCGGAAACGCTTGCCTATCTGAAGGAAAACGGCGTCACGGTCAGGGAATACGAGGAAATCGACCGCGCTCTGGAAAAAATCAGCTCCGATAAGACGATTCTGGTCGACCCGGTCAACGTGAATTACGACCTGTATCAGCTGCTGCAGCAGAACAGGCATGTGACCGTCAAAGAAGGCGGCGATACCGTCATTGCCCTCAAGGGGGTCAAGAATGAAACGGAGATTAAAAATATCATGGAGGCGCATATCAGGGACGGCCACGCGCTCGTTGCGTTCTGCGTCCAGTTCGAGGACAGGATGAAGAACGGGGAGACCGTCACCGAATGCACCGTTTGCGATCTGCTGCGGGAGTGCAGGGCAAAGCAGCCGAACAATAAGGGCGAAAGCTTCGGCACCATTGCGGCCTACGGCGCGAACGCCGCGATGATGCATTACAGCCCGAAGCCGGAAACCTGCAGCACCCTGAAAAACCGGGGCTTCCTGCTGATCGATTCCGGCGGGCAGTATCTGGAGGGGACGACCGACATCACCCGCACCTTCGTTTTAGGACCGCTCAGCCGGGAGGAAAAGGAGCATTACACCTACGTGCTGAAAGCGCATATCGCGCTGGCTGCGGCCGTGTTTCTGGAGGGCTGCACCGGCGGGAACATCGATATCCTCAGCCGCGAGCAGGTCTGGAAGCACGGCATCGACTACCGCTGCGGCACGGGCCACGGCGTGGGCATGTTCAGCGGGGTGCACGAGGGCCCGCAGAACCTGAGGATCAACAACAATGTCGTCTTCAAAAAGGGCATGACCATCACCGACGAACCCGGTATTTATGAAGAGGGCAAGCACGGGATCCGCACTGAAAACATTCTTCTTGTCACCGATTTTGTCAATAACGAGTACGGGCAGTTCTTAAAATTTGAACCCGTTACTTATTTTCCGATCGATACCGCGGGGATCCTGACCGAACTGATGACGGACGACGAGCTGGAATGGCTGAACAACTACCATCGGACGGTCTGCGAAAAGCTTTCCCCGGGCCTTTCCGGAAAAGAGCTCCAGTGGCTGAAGGACCATACCCGGCCGGTCGAAAGGGCATAAAGCGAAGAAGCGGTTGAAAACAGCATTACAGAAAAATCAAAAATGCGTCTTGATTGGGCTTTCAAAGCCGTTTCAGGGCGCATTTTTTCGTTTGAGGCGCTGCTTTGCGATTTGTGTTGCAAATTCGTTTTGTCGTCTTTTTTAACGTTCCTTAATTTTCATTGAAACGGGACAGGAAGGCTTTGGTGCGGTCGTTCTGCGTATTGCCGAAAAGCTGTTCCGGATTTCCCTGCTCAACAATCGTTCCGTTGTCCATAAAGACCACGTAGTCGGCCACGTCCCGGGCAAATTTCATTTCGTGGGTGACGACCACCATCGTCATATGCTCCGCCGCGAGCTCGCGGATGACCTTGAGGATTTCTCCCGTCAGCTCCGGATCGAGCGCGCTGGTCGGCTCGTCGAAAAACAGGATATCCGGATTCATTGCGAGCGCGCGGGCAATGGATACGCGCTGCTGCTGTCCGCCGGAAAGCTGGCAGGGGTAGGCGTCCGCCTTATCCGCCAGATCCATTTTCTTCAGAAGCTCTTTTGCGGCAGTTTCCGCTTCCGTCTTCGAACGGCGCAGTACGCGGATGGGCGCTTCCGTAATGTTCTGCATCACGGACAGGTGGGGGAAAAGGTTGAAATTCTGGAAAACCAACCCGATATGCAGCCCGATTTTGCTGCATGCGGCCTTGTCCGAATACACGGCTTTACCGTTTTCGCCGTTTTTCACCAGCGTATCTCCACAGATGGTGATCTCGCCGGAATCCACCGTTTCCAGCTGGGTGACGCAGCGCAGCAGGGTGCTTTTTCCCGAGCCGGACGGCCCGATGACCGCGAGTACCTGCCCCTTGGTTACCTCTATTGAAATGCCGTTCAGCACTTTTGTGCCGTCGAAGCTTTTGCAGATGTCTTTAGCGGTTAAGATATGCATTTTCATCCTCCTAACGATAATAGTTCAGCCGGTTTTCAGCCATCGTAAAGAACCGGGTGACCACGCCGTTCATCACAAGATAGAACGCGCCGGCAATCACCAGCGGCGTCATGTTGACCGCCGAGGAGACCCAGTTGGAGGTTACCTTGAGCAGCTCGACAATGCCGATCACCTGCGCCAGGGAGGTGTCCTTCACGAGCGTGATGAACTCGTTTCCCATCGGCGGGATGATGTGCTTGACGACCTGCGGCAGGATGATGCGAAAGAAGGTCTGGCCGCGCGTAAAACCGAGCACCTTTGCCGCCTCGTGCTGACCGCGGGGAATCCCCTCGATCCCCCCGCGGAAGATTTCCGCGAAATACGCCGCGTAGTTCAGGACAAAGGCGACTTCCGCCGCCAGAACGCGGTCCAGCTGAATCCCGAACAGGGGCTTCAGGGCATAAAAGAAGAACAGAAGCTGCAGCATCAGCGGTGTTCCGCGCATCAGCAGTATGTAAATCTTGACCGGAAGATTGACGACCCTGACCTTCGTCATGCGTCCTTTGGCCACCAGCAGCCCGAGCGGCAGCGAAAAAATAAGCGTGACGAAAAAGATACGCAGCGACATAAGGGTTGCTTCCAGCATCTGTGTCAAAAGCGCCTGATAATTCATGAACGCGACCTCCATAACGTGTTTGTGTAAAAAAGCCAAAGGCACAGAACCGGACGGAGTCCGGCTCTATGCCGCGCAGGGGAAAAATCTGAATCTGTCCTTCTGAGTGAAGAGAGTGTCCCAGACGACAGCTATAACATGGATTTTTCGGTTATCCCTCAGAATACAACGTGAAATCACTCTATTTTTCTACGGTGGTAACATCCTCGCCGAACCATTTTCGGGAAATCGTCGCCATAGTGCCGTCCGCCGTCATTTCCTTCAAGGCGCCGTTGATTTTTTCCGTCAGCGCGCTGTCCGCCTTTCGGAAGCCGATGACATAATCCTCCGTGGCGAGAGAAGCGTCCTTGCCGTCCTTGTCCTGAAGCACCCTATAGGCGCCCGGGTTGTTGGTCAGGTAGTAACGCGCAACCACTTCGTCAATGCTGATCGCGTCAATGGTGCCGTTCTGCAGCTCCATGACCGCTTTGGAATAGTCGTCGATCTGTACGACGGATTTTAAGGTTTTCTTGAAATCCTCGTTCTTGTTCAGGGCGGCCTCCGCGGAAGAATCCGACTGCACGCCGATGGTCTTTCCGGCCAGGGACTCAAGCCCCTGATAGGCGGAATCCGTCTTGATCAGGATGATCTGCTCGTTTTTCATGTAAGGGATGCTCAGCCGGAATTCCTTTTCGCGCTCGTCGGTTTTGCTGAAACCGTTCCACAGGCAGTCGATGTTGCCGTTGCTCAGTTCGGCGGTTTTGCTGTCCCAGTCGATCGGCTGTGTTTTCAGCTCGATGTTGAGGCGTTTGCAGGCTTCCCTGGCAAGGTCGATATCAAAACCGACCAGCTCGCCCGTTTTGGTGTCCACATACCCCATCGGGGGGAAGGCGTCGTCAAGGCCGAGCACCAGCTTGCCCGCTTTCTCAACCTTGGTCCAGGATTCGTCCGCTCCCGACGCGGTACCCGCGCTGCCGGCGGCTGTGCCGCCGCAGGCGGCGCAGGAAAGGGCGATGCCCGCCGCTAATAATAAAGACAATATTTTTTTCATTTTAAATACCCCGCTTCTCTTCTCGTTGGACTCTCCGATATCAGTATTTTACCTTATTAGCACGCTAAAGTAAAGAGGTATTTAAAAATTTGGGGATATTGTACGAAGGATAACCGGAAATCCCGCTTCTTTTCCCCGCGATATGGACAAAATATACCGATCGGAAAAGAAAAAAGGCACAGAGAGGGCGCGGCGTAAAATCCGCCGCGCCCAGGAACATCGAAAAACTGTCAGGTTTCGGAAAATCGTGCGAAAAACAAGCACAGACCTCATGAGCCGCCCTCCTTGAGGGAGGCGGCGCGCTCGGCGCGCCGGAGGGAGTACCCCGTTGCCTGCCGGTTCCCTCAAAGAGGGAGACAAAAAAGCCTGAAACGCGGCTGGTTCTTACCTGGGGTTATGACAGGAGCATTCTGTCGTTGTCCATGGTGTCTCCGCTCACGGTCTCGAATTTTTCAAGCAGGTCCTTTACCTGCAGGTTCTTCTTTTCCTGGCCCTTGATATCGAAAATAATTCTGCCTTCGTGCATCATAATCAGGCGGTTGCCCAGCCGGATCGCGTCCTTCATGTTGTGTGTGACCATCAGCGTGGTCAGGCTGTCCCGGCTGACCATCTCGTCGGTCAGCTCCAGCACCTTGCGCGCGGTTTTGGGGTCCAGCGCCGCGGTGTGCTCGTCCAACAGCAGGAGCTTCGGCTTCTGAAGCGTAGCCATCAGCAGGGTCAGCGCCTGGCGCTGGCCGCCGGACAGCAGTCCCACCTTGCTGGAAAGCCTGGTTTCCAGTCCGAGCTCCAGCGTTTCCAGTTTTTCTTTATAAACGGCCCGTTCGCCTTTTTTGATTCCCCAGCCCAAACCGCGTTTCTTTCCTCTGCGATACGCCATGGCCAGATTTTCCTCAATGCCCATGTCCGCGGCGGTGCCCATCATCGGGTCCTGAAACACACGGCCCAGAAGCTTTGCCCGGCGGTATTCGGGCTGCTTGGTCAGGTCGATGTCATCCAGCAGGATCTGTCCGCCGTCACAGGGGAAAACGCCCGCGATCAGGTTCAGCAGCGTGGATTTTCCGGCGCCGTTTCCGCCGATGACCGTAATAAAATCGCCGGTCTCAATGGTCAGGTTCAAATCGACCAGCGCCTTTTTCTCGTTGATGGTGTTGGCGTTGAAGGTTTTGTTCACATTTGTAAGTTGAATCATCTTGTTTCCCCTCCGTTCGCGGCGGATGCTTTTCTGCCTTTCCTGAAGCGGCTGAAGAAACCCTGCCATTTCTCCGCCAGATTATGAAAAAAGGCGGGAAGCTTTCGCTTCACAACCGGAATGGCCAGAGCCACCGCAACCATGACCGCTGTGAGAAGCTTCAGGTCCGTGGATTTCAGTCCGAACCACAGCACAAGGGCGATAATCACGCGATAGATCACGGAGCCGACGACCGCCGAAATCAGCTTGTAGGCGAACGAGAACCGGTTGCCCATCAGCACCTCGCCGATGATGACGGAAGCAAGGCCGATCATGATGGTGCCGGTGCCCATGCCGACGTCCGCGTACCCCTGACTTTGAGCCACCATCGCGCCGGACAGCGCGACAAGGCCGTTGCTCAGTACCAGCCCCAGAATTTTTGTCTTGTCGGTATTGACGCCCAGCGCGCGGACCATGTATTCGTTGTTGCCGGTCGCACGGACCGAGCATCCGATTTCCGTACCGAAGAACCAGTACAGGAACAGGATCACCACGGCGGTGAAAATCAGGCCGATCATGAGCGAGATCATGTTCACGCTGAGCACCGGATACAGCCCGGAAATCGTGGTGATGATGGTGGAGATGCCGAGAAGGGGAATGTTTGCCTGCCCCATGATGCGGATATTGATGGAGTAGAGGGCGATCATGGTCAGGATCCCCGCCAGAATCCCCGGAATCTCCAGTTTGGTGTGCAAAAAGCCGGTGATAAAGCCGCAGGCCATGCCGGCGGCCAAAGCGAGTAAAAGCGAGAGGAAGGGATTCATTCCGTGAGAAATCAAAATCGCCGTGACCGCGCCGCCGGTGGCAAAGCTGCCGTCGACCGTCAGATCGGCAAAATCCAGTACCTTGAAGGTGATGTAGACGCCCAGCGTCATAATGCTCCAAAGAACACCCTGCGCCGCCGCGCCCTGCATTGCCTGTAACAGACCCATTGTAAATTCTCCTTAACGCAACATGAGCGATAGGGGGATTTCCTCCTATCGCCGTGCTGTTCTGTTTTTGGTGTTTATTTGCTGGCGGTGCTTGCGGCACCCGACTTATCCAGCAGCTCCTGCGGGATGGTCACGCCGACTTTTTCGGCGACTTCTTTATTGATGGTCAGGTCGCAGTCGGTGGAATACTCAATCGGCATATCCGCCGGTTTTGCGCCGTCCTTCAGGATTTTTACCGCCTGTTTCGCGGTAAGCAGCCCGAGGTTGTAGTAATTGATGCCGTATGTAGCGAGCCCGCCGTTTTCCACCATGCCGGATTCGCCCACGATGACCGGCAGCTTCGCGGGCTGCGCAACCATGGAAACCGTCGCCATGCCGGAGGCGATCATGTTGTCGGTCGGGGTGTAAATCGCGTCGACCTTGCCGACCAGCGACTGGACCACCTGCTGAATCTCGTTGGAATTGGAAACCGTCGCGTCCACCGCTTCCAGCCCGAGCCCGGCCGCGCTCTTCTTTGCGATTTCCACCTGGAATTTCGAGTTGCTTTCATTGGAGCAGTACAGCATCGCAACCTTCTTCGCGTTCGGTACCAGCTGCTTCAACAGCTTCATCTGCTCGGCCACCGGGGTCAGGTCGGAGGTACCCGTCACGTTTCCGCCCGGCTTCTCATTGGAAGCGACGAGCTTCGCGTCCGCGGGGTCGGTCACCGCGGTCACCAGGACCGGAATGTCCTTGGTCGTGTTCGCGACCGCCTGAGCGGCCGGGGTCGCGATCGCAAGGATCAGGTCGGATTTGTCGTTGACCAGCTTGCTTGCTATGGTCTGACAGTTTGCCTGCTCGTTCTGCGCGTTCTGGTAGTCCAGCGTAATGTTTTTCCCGTCGACATAGCCTGCTTCCGCAAGCCCGTCGACAAAGCCCTTATACGCCGCGTCCAGCGCGGGATGCTCCACAAGCTGGACAATGCCGATTTTCAGTTTCTTTTCAGCCGCTCCGGAAGCCGCCTGCGAACCGGCCGCCGGGCCTGCGGCGGAAGAAGCGGAAGTACTGGAAGTACAAGCCGCCGCGGAAAGCGCGATCACACCGGCCAACAGCAATGCGAGTGTTTTTTTCATGAAATACCCATCCTCTCGCCTATTTCGGATTTTATTGCTTTAAAGCTATAAATACTTTATCGCTTTAAATTGATTTCTTAATTTTACTATATTTTTTCCCGTTCGTCAATCGTTAATTTCAAAAAATATGTCCGGCGGGTGACGGTAAATCGATCAAAATTCTTTCCGGCGGCTGAAAAAGGCTTTCAAATGAATCGTGACAGGCGGATAAAATATGTTTTTGCAAAATGAATTTCAAAGCCGATTATGGGCGGCATATTTATTTAAATTCAATCTAAACTAAGCTTAACAGGGATTTAACATTGGATTCGTAAAATGGCAATGTATCAAAGAACCGAAAACATAATTTTGCAGGAGGACTGTCCAAAATGAAGAAAATCATATCTGCTGTTTTAACAGCTGCGATTCTGGGGTCTGTATTTGTGGGGTGCAGTTCGGAGGTGGAAGGAATTTCTTCCGCCGCAAATGTACCCGATACGGCGGTATCCGAAAGCGGGCCGTCTGCCGCAGAGCAGTTGAGCGGCAAGCTGACACTCAACGGTTCCACTTCCATGGCGAAGGTCTGCCAGGCTCTGGGAGAAGCTTTCCAGGCGAAATACCCGGGCGTAACGGTTGAAAAAAGCGGAACCGGTTCCGGTGACGCGGCAAAGGCGGTCAGCGCGGGTACGGCCCTGATCGGCGACCTTTCCAGAAAAATGAAGGACGAAGAAAAACCGGAAGATTATGAGATCGTACAGATCGCCATAGACGGGATCGCCATCGCGGTCAATCAGGACAACAAGGTCAGCGGCCTTACCTCCGAACAGATTTCCAAAATCTTCACGGGCGAAATTACAAACTGGAAAGATGTCGGCGGCGGCGACGCCAAAATCACGGTGCTCGGCCGTGAAGCGGCAAGCGGTACGCGCGACGGCTTTGAAAGCATCTTCAAGGTGGAGAAAAAGTGCAAATACGCCGCGGAGCTTTCCTCCACCGGTGAAGTGGTTACCAAAGTAGGCAGCGACAAGGGCGCGGTCGGCTACGTTTCCCTCGACTCGGTAAACGATACCGTAAAAGCGGTCGACGTCGACGGCGTCAAAGCGAATGAGGAAAATATTGTAAACGGAAGCTACAAAGCGCAGAGACCCTTCCTTGAAATCTATAAAAAAGGCATCGACAGCGATCTTGTGAAGGCGTGGTTTGCATTCATCAAATCGGACGAAGGACAGGATGTTATCAAGAAAGTCGGGCTGGTACTGGCAAAATGAGCATAGCGATGGACAGCGCGGAGAACGCGCTGAAGAATAAAAAAAAGAATCGTGTGAAAAAAGGCCTGGCAATTTTGTTCGGCCTTATTTCCGTCCTTGCGTTTTTTCTTCCATACATTCAGTTTGTGTTTAAAAATACAACATATGTCCTCAGCGCTTTCCAGCTGGCGACGGTGAGGGGGATGCGCGTACGGGGGGAGGAGCTCAGCGGCCTTGTCACGATTCCGCTTCTGACCAGAATTGCGGTGATCGCCGGGGTGCTTCTTCCGGCCGCCGGGATCCTTTTGCTTCTGCTCAAAAAACCGGTGATGGCCGGAACGGCGTTTGTGCTGTCCGCGGTTACTCCCCTGATCGTCCTGATTACCACCTCCGGCATCCAGACGGCGGTCACGCAGCTGAATATCAGCGAAATTTCGATTGCCTACCTCTGGCCGTCCATTTACGTGCTGGTCGGCGGAATCGTGTGCGCGGTCCTGTCCATCTGGACGCAGGGGACGGAAAAGCTTGCGGAATCCGTTTTTCTGGTTTTTTCCTGTGTGTCCGTCGGCTCGGTCGTCCTCATTACCGTGTACATTTTCGCCGCGGGCTCTCCCGCCGTTCTGCAGATCGGCCTGGGGCAGTTCCTGTTCGGCAGGGAATGGAACGCGGAGGCGAACATCTTCGGCATCCTGCCGCTGATCCTTTCCTCCATCGCTGGGACGGTGGGAGCCATTCTGCTGGGGGTTCCCGTCGGGATTCTGACGGCTGTTTTCCTTGCGGAAACGGCGAAACCGCGGCTTGCCCGTCTGGTCCACCCGGCGATCGAGCTGCTCGCCGGGATTCCGTCCGTCATCTACGGCTTTTTCGGGATGCTGGTCATTGTTCCGGCTATCCGCGATTTTCCGCCGTTCCGGAACAACACCATCGGCGACAGCCTGCTGGCGTCGATCCTGATTCTTGCGATCATGGTGCTTCCCACCATCGTCAGCGTAACGGAGACCTCGTTAAAAGCGGTGCCCCAGGCTTACCGGGAGGCGTCCCTCGCTCTGGGCGCAACGCCCACCGCCACGATTTTCAAGGTCAGTATCCCGGCTGCCCGGTCCGGAATCCTTGCGGGCGTCATTCTGGGTGTCGGCCGCGCGGTCGGCGAGACGATGGCGGTCATCATGGTGGCGGGAAACGTCGCCAATATGCCGTCCCTTCTGGGAACGGTGCGCTTCCTGACGACCGGTATCGCCATGGAGATGAGCTATGCCTCCGGTCTGCACCGTCAGGCGCTTTTTGCCATCGGTCTGGTGCTGTTTGTGTTTATCATGATCGTCAATATCAGCTTTACTTATATTTCAAGGAAGGGGGTGCAGATGGATGCCGAGTAGCTCTCTTTACGGAAAACGGAAGCGCCCCTTCGACACCCTCCTGAAGGTGCTGATCGATACCGCGGCGGCGGTCACGGTGATCGTGCTTCTGGGGATTATTTTCTACATCCTGGTCAACGGCGTCTCCTATCTTTCGTGGAAATTCATTTCCACAGCCTATTCGGAAACGAATGACGACTTGAAGGGCATTCTGCCCATGATCATCAACACCCTGTATATTGTGGTCATTACTCTGCTGATTTCCGCCCCCATCGGCATTTCCTCGGCAATCTATCTGACGCAGTACGCAAAGCAGGGCAGGCTGGTCAAAGCGATCCGCTTTACCACGGAGATTCTCTCGGGGATTCCGTCCATTATCTTCGGTTTGTTCGGCTATACGGTCTTTTGTATCCTGTTCCGCCTGCAGACCTCGCTTCTGGCCGGATGCCTTACCATGACCCTGTGCATTCTGCCGACGATCATCCGCACGACGGAGGAGTCGCTCCTGTCCGTCCCGGGCAGCTATAAAGAGGGCGCTCTGGCCCTCGGCGCCGGAAAGCTGCGCGTCGTGATGGGGATTGTGCTGCCCTGCGCCATGCCCGGCGTTCTGACCGCCGTGATTCTCGCCATGGGAAGAATCGTGGGCGAAAGCGCAGCCCTTCTGTTTACCTCGGGATTGTCCTATAACATGCCGAAGGGATTTGTCCGGCAGATCTTTGCGAGCGGCCGCACGCTGACCCTGCACCTTTACCAGACCGCGCGGGAGGCCAACTCGCCCGACGCCATGCACATCGCGTTTGCCACGGCGTCCGTGCTGCTGATTCTGGTCTTTTTGCTCAACCGGCTTGCGGCGCTGCTCTCCAGGACTCTCAGGAAAGGATAAGAAGGATAAAATATGGAAACGAAGATATCCATTCAGGATTTAAATTTGTTTTACGGAGATTTCCAGGCGCTGAAAAGCGTCCATATGGAAATCCCCCGCAATCAGGTAACGGCTTTTATCGGTCCCTCCGGCTGCGGGAAATCCACCTGCCTGAAAACGATCAACCGGATGAACGACCTGATCGAAAACTGCAAAATTACGGGAAAGGTAACGATCGACGGCGAGGATATCTACGACCCCCGCACCGACGTTACCCTGCTGCGCAAGCGCGCCGGCATGGTGTTCCAGAAGCCGAACCCGTTCCCTATGACGCTGTACGACAACATCGCCTACGGCCCGCGTGTTCACGGGATTAAAAATAAACAGAAGCTCGATGAAATCGTGGAGCAGTCGCTCAAAAGCGCGGCGCTCTGGGAAGAAGTCAAGGACCGGCTCAGAAAATCCGCGCTCGGCCTTTCGGGCGGGCAGCAGCAGCGCCTGTGTATTGCGCGCGCGCTGGCCGTGGAGCCGGACATTATTCTGATGGATGAGCCGACCAGTGCGCTTGACCCGATTTCCACGCTGAAAATCGAGGACCTGATGGACGATCTGCGCGCCAGGTATACCGTGATTATTGTGACGCACAATATGCAGCAGGCCGCGCGCATCGCCGACAGGACCGCGTTTTTTCTTTTGGGGGAAATTGTGGAATACACCGATACGCTTTCCATGTTCAACAATCCGAAGGATGAGCGCACGGAACGCTATATTACGGGACGTTTCGGGTGATTTTGCGGTCGGAAAAGCCGGCTGCCTATAGCTATTTCAGAAAGGAAATCGTATAATAAAGGAGGAAATATCATGCCGAGAAAAATCTTTGACCGGGAGCTTGCCAGTCTGATCACACAGATGACAGACATGGGCAACACGGTCAATCAGCGCATAGAGGACACGATTGCCGCCCTGCGCACCATGGACCTGGAAAAGGCCGCGGAGGTTGCGAACGGCGACAATGAAATTGACCGGCTCGAGCACAATATCGAGAAAATGTGCATGAACCTGATCGCAATGCAGCAGCCGATCGCCACGGACCTGCGGGTGATTGCGGCCTGCTTGAAAATCCTGACGGATATTGAACGCGAGGCCGACCAGTGTGCGGATATCTGCGATATTCTTACCATCGGGGAGCTGAACACCAACAGCCTGGCCATCACGCACGTGGTGCAGATGCTGGAGGCGGCGCACGACATGTTCCGCCGCGCAATGGACGTTTTCCTCAGCCGCGACGTGGAAGCGGCTCAGGCGGTCTGTGAAAGCGACGATATCGTCGACGGCATGTTCTCGAAAATCATACTGGAGGTCTGCGGCATCATCACCCGGAATCCGCAGAACGTGATGCGCGAGGTCGACCTTCTCTTCATTTCAAAATATATTGAGCGCATGGGCGACCACGCCACCAATATCGCCGAATGGGTTATTTATATGGAGACCGGGATGCATCCCGACCTGAATACCAAAGAAAGCTAAGGAGGATCACATGGCTCTGATTTATATTGCGGACGACGAGCTGAATATCCGCAAGCTGGTTTCTTTCGGGCTGAAGGACAGCGGATTTGAAACCGCGGAGTTTCCGGACGGGACCCGGCTGATGAACGCTGTCCGGCAGCGGGTGCCGGACGCGATCATCCTGGACTGGATGATGCCGCAGCCGGACGGCCTTGCCGTCTGCCGCATGCTGCGGGAAAACGAGAGCACGCGCGCCGTGCCGGTGCTGATGCTCACGGCGAAGGGCGAAGAAATCGACCGCGTGCTGGGGCTGGAAATCGGCGCGGATGATTATATTGTGAAACCGTTCAGCATCAAGGAGCTCTGCGCCCGCGTGCGGGCCGTTCTGCGCAGGGCGGCGCGGCAGGAGACCGCGGCGGATCAGGTGCTGACAAGCGGCGGCCTGACCGTGGATATCACCCGGCACAGCGTGACCAAAGGAGATGCCGCGGTCGAGCTGACCGTGAAGGAATTCGACCTGCTTGTCATGCTGATGAAAAACAGCGGCAAGGTGCTTACCCGCGACACCCTTCTGGATAAGGTGTGGGGAATCGAGTACTACGGCGATACCCGGACGGTGGACGTCCACGTGCGCTACCTGCGCCAGAAAATAGAGAATAATCCCGACGACCCGGCCTATATTCAGACGGTGCGCGGGGTGGGATATAAATTCAGCGGACAGAATTGATCGGAGGCGGCTATGAAAAGGAAATTGATGCTCGGCAATGCGGCCATTATCGTGGTCGGATTTATCGCGGCTTTTTTGCTTGCCGCGCTTCAGATCCAGCGGCAGTATCAGACCGAATTCACCCGGCGGCTCGACACCGCGCTGAGCATCCTTTCCACGCAGCTCGAAGAGATCGGGCGCGACCCCGAGGCCGCCGCGACCAACGTCGGTGTCGAGCTGGAAAAAAACGGCCAGGAAATGCGCATCAGCATCATCGGCCTGGACGGCAAGGTGACCGGCGACAGCGCCAGGGAAGAGATCAATCAGGACCACAGCGGCCGGCCGGAGATCATCGAGGCGCGGAAAAACGGCCGGGGATACGATACGCGCATCAGCGCAAGCCTGAACCAGCGTTATTATTACGAGGCCGTCTATATCAGGGACCGCTTTTTTATCCGCGCCGCGCTTCCCACCGCGGACCTCGACAGGGTCCTGTACCGGCTGTGGATGGTCGCCGCTCTCAGCATGCTTCTGGGCATCGCCGTTGTCTGCGTTGTGACCGGCGTTCTTGTTTACCGCACGACGGAGCCGCTCAAGCAGCTGACCGACGCGGCGAGGGAAATCTCCGGCGGCGATTATTCGAGCCGTGTGACGGGGAGCTACAAGGATGAAGTAGGGGAGCTTGCCCGTTCCTTCAACACGATGGCGCAGAGCACCGAGACAGCCGTTTCCCAGCTGGTCAGCAAACAGAATCAGCTGGAGGGCGTGCTTCAGGGCATGGACGACGGAGTGCTCGCGGTCAACGCCGAAAATGAAATCCTGTTCCTGAACCAGAGCGCCCGCCGCCTTCTGGAAAAGCAGAGCCTTGCCGAAAAAGGAAAGCTGGAGGGCAGCCTGCTGATCGGAAAAATCGCAAAGATGATGAAGCGTGCCATTGAAAACTCCGCGGCCGGAAAAGAGACGGTGCTGGGCGGACCCAATGAAAAGCAGTTTACCGTTTATGTCTCTCCCGTAGCGGGGCCGCAGGAGCAGTCCACCCTCGCCGTCATCACCGACGTCACGCGGATGCACAAGCTGGAGCAGATGCGAAGCGAGTTCGTGGCCAATGTCACCCACGAGCTGAAAACACCGCTGACTTCCATCCGCGGCAGTATCGAGCTTTTAAAAAGCGCGGACAGGGACGAGGAGACCCGGCGCTATTTCTACGACGTACTGGATATAGAAGCCGAACGGCTGCACCGGCTGATCGACGATATGCTGGCGCTGTCGCAGATTGAGAATGCGAAGGAAGACCCTTCGGTGCGCCGGTGCAGTGTCCGGAACGAGCTGGAGCAGTGCATCGGGCGGCTCGGACCTTTGGCGGAAAAAAATCAGATCGGACTTACGCTGGACGCCGACAGCACGCTGTTTGTAGCCTGTTCCCCGACCCGGCTTCAGCAGATGTTCGGTAATCTGATCGAAAACGGAATCAAATACAACAGGTCCGGCGGCAGCGTCTCCGTGACGGCGCGCCGCCAGCGTCAGATGGCGGTCATCCGGGTGAAGGATACCGGGATCGGCATTGCGCCGGAGCATTTTGACCGGCTGTTCGAGCGCTTCTACCGCGTGGACGCCAGCCGCTCGCGGAAAATCGGGGGAACCGGGCTGGGGCTGTCCATCGTCAAGCACCTTGCCGCGCTTTACGGCGGAGAGGTCGGCGTGGAAAGCGAAGTCGGAAAGGGCAGCACCTTTATCGTCCGTCTGCCCCTTGCATTGAGCGAGGGATAACGGGAGCGGGAAAGAAATCCGCCCTGTGAAAAAAGCCGCCGGAAATCAGGCGGCTTTTTGCATATTGTTTTTCTTTTCGTAAACCTTAATGGCGGAGGGATCTGAAATGAAATCAATATGGAGCGAAAGCTGCGGCTTTCCGAAAAGAGATTCGCTGAAAAACGACATCGTGGTCGATACCGCGGTGATTGGGGCGGGTATGGCCGGACTTCTGACCGCGTACCTTCTGCAGAAGGAGGGACGAAACGTCGCTGTGCTGGAAGCGGAGCAGACCGCAGGCGGCGTGACCAAAAACACAACGGCAAAGATCACCTCGCAGCATGATCTGATTTATGACAGTATGATCCGGGACTTCGGGGAAGAATCCGCAAGGCAATATGCCGTTGCCAACCAAAAGGCAATCGGCGAGTTTGAGAAGATCATTACAGAGAATGGCATTGACTGCGAGTTTGAAATAAAACCCGCCTTCGTCTATTCCCTCGACAGGGAAGAGGAACTGATGTCCGAGGCGCAGGCGGCGGAAAAGCTGGGTATCGACGCGGAGTTTACAACGGAGACCGACCTGCCGTTTCCGGTTCCGGCGGCGGTGAAATTCAACGGTCAGGCTCAGTTCCATCCCCTGAAATTCCTGAAATCCATCTCGGCGGACCTTACGGTTTATGAAAACACCAGGGCGCTGATCGTCCGCGGCGATACGATTATTACCAACCGGGGCAGGGTGACGGCGGACCAGATCGTCATTGCCACGCATTTCCCGATCGTCAATGTTCCCGGCTGGTACTTCGCGCGGATGCATCAGGAGCGCTCCTATGTCATCGCGCTGAAAAATGCGGGCCGGCTCGAGGGGATGTATATCGACGCGGACCCGGACGGCTATTCGTTCCGCACCTACGGGGAGTATGTCCTTCTGGGCGGGGCCGGGCACCGCACGGGCAAGCATCCGGGAACAGGCTGCTATGATAAGCTCCGCAGCGCGGCCAAGCAGTTTTTCCCGCAAAGCGAGGAGGTTTGTCGCTGGTCCGCGCAGGACTGCGTGACGTGGGACAATCTTCCCTATATCGGCCGCTACGCTTCGTCCACCCCGAACCTGTATGTGGCGACGGGCTTTCAAAAATGGGGAATGACGACCTCCATGGCCTCCGCCATGATCCTTACGGATATGATCTGCGGGCGAAGGAACGGGGAAGCGGAAGTCTTTTCTCCCCAGCGCTTCCACGCGGCGGCGTCCGCGAAAAACATGCTGGCCGACTTCGGAACCTCCGCCGTGGAACTGACGGCCGGCTTGTTTTCCGTGCCGGAACGGAAATGCACGCACCTGGGCTGCCGCCTGCACTGGAATCCGGAGGAAGGAACGTGGGACTGCCCCTGCCATGGGTCAAGATTTACCGCGCAGGGAGAGCTGATCGGCGATCCCGCGTTAAGGGGGATCAAGCATGACTGATTACCGCGCTCTTCACAAAACCCGTTCCTTCTTCGAGGGCTGGTACTTCAAGCACCAAAACGCGGACGGCGCCGCCGCCTTTATCCCGGGGGTCAGCTTCAGCCCGCAGGGGGAAAAAAGAGCCTTCCTTCAGGTGATTACCCGGGAAGGCTCTTTTCAGCTGGCTTATCCGTATTCCGCGTTCCGCGTCTGCCGGAAACGTTTTTCCGTACGCGTCGGCAGAAATATTTTTACCGAGAAGGGCGTTCATATCGATCTGGCCGGCCCGGACATCCGCTGCACGGGGGATATCCGCTACGGTCCGCTTACACCGATTGCGTCGGACATTATGGGTCCGTTTCGCTTTGTTCCCTTTATGGAGTGCAATCACGGCGTCATCAGCATGAAACATTCCCTGACGGGTTCCATGATCCTGAACGGCGAAAAAATCGATTTTGGCGGGGGCGACGGATACATTGAAAAGGATTGGGGGACTTCGTTTCCCTCCAGCTATCTCTGGGTGCAGTGCAACCGTTTTCCCGATCCTTCCTGCAGCATAATGGTTTCCATTGCCAAAATTCCGTTTGGACTGTTTCATTTTCAGGGATGCATTGCCGTTGTCTGCTTTCAGGGCAGGGAATACCGTTTTGCCACCTACCTCGGCGTCAGAATACTTCGCTGTACGGAGCAGGGATTTCTTCTGAAGCAGGGGAAATATCTGCTGGAAGCGGACATCCTCTCCCGGCCCGCCCACAAGCTGTTTGCGCCGCAGTCGGGCGAAATGTCCCGGATCATCCGCGAAAACATGTCCTCCGGCGTACGGTTCCGTCTGTATGAGGGCAATACGCTTCTCTTTGACCTGACCGGCAGGGACGCGGGGTACGAGTATGTAAAATAGCGCCCTCTTAAAACTGCATAAGGTATTTCCCTATGCACATAATAACGGCAAAGGGAGGTGGATGCATTGCCGAAGGACAGCCAGCCGGACAACAAGGAAAGCCGGGTGAAAAAGGCGAACGGACAGACGCCGGTTACCCGGGAAAATCAGAATCAAAATAAAAACGCCAAAAAACAGTCCATCAAAAACAACGACGTTTAAGGGGGAAGAATCTTGGCAAAAGCAGGGATGAGACGGCCGGACCCAAAGGAGCCGCACGGAACGGAAAGCAATCATAAGACGCATATCCCGAAAAATGATGTTCAGCCCGTTCCGGAGCTTCAGGGGAAAGCAAAGCGTACCAAGGAGAAAGCCCCGCCCATGTAGCGGGAATCCAATATGTAGACCGGGCGAGGTTTGGGCCTCGCCCTAACAGGGTATATATCCATGCACAAGGCACGTTTTTATAAAGATGATAAATGCCCCGCCGCTAATATCTTCTCCGCGCTCAGCAGAGATATGACTGTTAATATTTGTTTATCAGGCTCTGCACATAATCGTGCATTTCCTGCTTGGACTGGATCGCGTGCGTCTGCTGGACAATGTCCTCCTGCCTCTGTTGAGGAAGAGCCGAAAAATGTTCCATTGCCTGCACGTTTTGGGCGAGCGCCATGCCAAAACCCAGCGGAAGCTCCACCGTTATCACCTCCCGGATTAGTGTTAGCCCGCAGCGTCAAATCATTCAGCGGATTTCCGTTATAGCAGCCTGAAAATTTATTTTATTAAAGATATTCAATGGACGGACTTTTCCATAAACGGAAAAGCAGGAAAAGAAAAATCCGTTTCCATGAAAACTTCCGGAAATTATGATATACTGAATGAAAGATCAAAGGAATCATCAATGACGACAGGAGGATGAAACGATGGAAAGAACCTGTATCATTTTGAAGCCGGACGCGTTGAAACGGCGGCTGGCGGGCAGAATTATTGCAAGAATTGAGGACAAGGGATACATAATTGCGGACGCCAGAATGCTACGGCTGGACGAAGCCGTTTTGCGGGAACACTATTCCCACCTTGCGGACCAGTCTTTTTTCCCCGACATCGTCAAATACATGGTATCCGGTCCGGTGCTCGCCATGATTGTAGAGGGGGAAAACGCCGTTGAGGGAACGCGCAAGATCATCGGCGCCACCCGCTTTGAGGACGCGGCCGCCGGAACCATCCGCGGCGATTATGCGTTCAGCACCCGGCAGAACCTGATTCACGGCTCGGATTCAGCGGAAAGCGCGGAAATCGAAATCAGGCGTTTTTTTGCCCGGCAGTGAACGGCCGGCGAGCCCTTCCATTCCGTTTTTCCATGAGAAAACAGGCGATAAAAAGGCGGCGGAGAATTCTCCGCCGCCTTGTATGATTTCTGATACGCCCCGTTTTCCTATATTACGCCACGGTCACGATACACTGACGGACCGCCTGCTGGCCGGGCAGTATGGAATAAACGCCGGCGCACCCCGCGCTCAGGCCGCTGATTTTATAATAGTAGCTCGAGCCGACCTTCTGCTGAAGGACGGGCTTGAGCACGCTGCCGTTCCCCGTAACGAATGCCGGAACGTCGCTGGTGCCGTTGGCGGTAAATTTGAACTGATAAGTAGCGCCCCGCTTGATCGTGAACGGATAGGTCGTGTCGGAGATTACCCCGGCCGCCTTGCCGTTGGCGGTGAAGGAGGTGGAAAGGTCCCCCAGGGTGGTGGTAATAGTAGCGGAGCCCTGGTTCACATTTGTGATCCGATAAAGATAACCGCCCGCCGTTTTCTGGTAAAACGCCACGGAAACCGCCGAGGGGTTGGATGAAACCGCCTGCGGCATGACGGATGAGGTGGTGGTTATTTTATAGATATAGGAGCTGTTGGCGCTGAAATAATACGGCGCCGTGGTATCCGATTTGAAAGTGGTTGCAGAGGGCGTCTGAGCAGGATCCTGCACCGGATTGGTGGGCTGGCTGGAGGAGGAGTAATCCACATAGGAGTAGTCCTGATCGACCGCGCCGCTGATCCCGGGAACAGTCGCGGAACCGTACTGCCATACGGTATACGGATTGCTGTACCGGGCGACGTCCACGCCCCAATGCGCCACCCATTTGTCGTAGGGGTCCAGAACGGAGCTGGAGAGGTTGGAGTTGAAGATGCTGGGAGAACTGTAAATACCGGCCTTGTAGCCCGCGCTTTCGATCGCGGAGCAGAAGGTCTGAGCGATACTGGAAAGAAGCTCCCGCGAAAGAACACGCTGGGTGCTGTCTTCAATATCGTAAAAGACCGGGTAATCGAGCTTGCGGCCATTTAAGATGCTGAGGCACATTCTCGCTTCCTCAGCGGCAGCCGCCACGGTCGTTGCGTAGCTGAAGTGATAGACGCCCACCTTGATCCCGTTCGCGGTGGCCCCTTCGTAGTTGGCGTTAAAATAAGCGTCGGTCTGCTTATCCCACTGCTCGCTGCCGTAGCCGGTGCGGATGATAGCGAAATCAACGCCGCTGCTTTTTACACTGCTCCAGTCAATGCCGCCCTGCCAGGCGGAAACATCAATTCCCTTCAGGACCACGTGTACGTTGCAGGCCGCGGTCTGTCCGTCGCTTGTTGTCGCCGTAATGACCGCCTTTCCCAGACCGGCGCCCGTTACCGTATTGCCTACGACGGTCGCCACGCCGGGGTCGCTGGAAGTCAGAACAGCGTCGCTCATGATGCATCCCATAACGGAAGCCGTCAGGGAAGCGCTTTCGCCGACTCTTAAAGCCAGCTTGGTGCTGTCAAGAGTCATGGCCGCGTTGGTAATGGTGCCGGTGTCCGTCGCATAAGCAGCAGTTGTGCAGAGCGATACAATCATTGCGAGCGCCAATACGAGAGAGACGAGCTTTCTTTTCATAATTTTCCTCCAATTGTTTTCGTTGGTCCACCATGTTTTTACCCACTGAAATTCGCAAAAGGCATGCATTTTTTCTTCTCGGTTTTGAAGTAGCAACACTGCACAATACAGCAGGAACGATACAATCTCAATTATATTTTTTATTACTAATTATGTCAAGTAAATACACCAAAAAACTCCATCCCCCAAAATACGTCAAATTCCCCTGAAAGAATAACAAAACGGACCGGAAAGAGCAAAAAGTGGCAGTTTTCCTGAATATTTCTGGGATTGCGTTTTAAAAGCCCCGGATTTGCCCCCTGCTTTTTGGGATAAATTCCCTTTTGCTTTTTTATTCCCGCCGAAAAGAACGGCAAAATTATAAACGGCAAAATTATATTTGATTATTTTCAGTAAATGCTTTACAATGGACAAGTGTATTTTTACAGCAATTTCATTTCAGTTTGCGGGACAAAACACGTTTTCCCCCCGCCGAAGGCGGGAGGAAAACGCAAACTTGTTGTAGAATCAACTGAAAATGCTGTATTGGTTGGAGGAAGTAATTTGTCAAGTTATGTAAATGAGATTGAAAGAAGAAGGACGTTCGCTATTATTTCCCACCCGGATGCGGGAAAGACGACCTTGACGGAAAAGCTTTTGCTTTACGGCGGGGCCATCGCGCTGGCGGGTTCGGTCAAAGGGAAAAAGACCGCGAAGCACGCGGTTTCCGACTGGATGGAGATCGAAAAACAGAGGGGAATCTCGGTTACTTCTTCCGTTATGCAGTTCAATTACAACGGCTACTGTATCAATATTCTGGACACCCCGGGGCATCAGGATTTTTCAGAGGACACCTACCGCACTCTGATGGCGGCGGACTCCGCCGTCATGGTGATCGACGCTTCCAAGGGCGTTGAAAAGCAGACCCGCAAGCTTTTTAAGGTCTGCACGCTGAGGCATATCCCTATTTTTACCTTTATCAATAAAATGGACAGGGAAGCCAGAAGCCCGTTCGACCTTCTGGAAGAGATCGAAAAGGAACTGGGCATCCAGACCTTTCCCATAAACTGGCCGATCGGTTCGGGAAAAGAATTCAAGGGCGTTTATGACCGGAATAAAAAGGAGATCATCGCCTTTACCGCCAACAACGGCCAGCGGGAGGTGGAGGCGACGGAAGTCGGGCTCGACGATGAAAAGCTGGAAGCCCTGATCGGCGGGGATCACCGCGGGACTTTGGTGGACGATATCGAGCTGCTCGACGGCGCGGGCGGCGAATTTGATCTGGAGGCCGTCCGGAACGGAAAACTTTCGCCGGTTTTCTTCGGTTCGGCGCTCACCAATTTCGGCGTGGAGCCTTTTCTTGAGGAGTTTCTGAATATGACCACCCCGCCGCTTCCCAGAGAGGCGGACACCGGCCTGATCGATCCTCTGACCAACGAGTTTTCCGCTTTTGTCTTTAAGATTCAGGCCAATATGAACAAGGCGCACCGCGACAGAATCGCGTTCATGCGCATCTGTTCGGGCAGGTTTGAGAAGAACATGGAAGTCATGCATATGCAGGGCGGAAAGAAGATGAAGCTTTCGCAGCCCCAGCAGCTGATGGCGCAGGACCGCGAGGTGATCGACGAGGCCTACGCGGGCGATATCATCGGCGTGTTTGACCCCGGCATCTTTTCCATTGGCGACACCATCTGTACCCCGCCGCAAAAATTCCTGTTCGGCGGGATCCCGACCTTCGCGCCGGAGCATTTCAACCGCGTGCAGCAGGTGGACACCATGAAAAGGAAACAGTTCGTCAAGGGGATTTCTCAGATCGCGCAGGAAGGCGCCATCCAGATTTTCCAGGAGCTGGGCGGCGGTATGGAAGAAGTGATCGTCGGCGTGGTGGGGACCCTTCAGTTCGACGTTCTGGAATACCGTCTGAAAAACGAGTATAACGTCGACATCCGCATGGAAGGGCTGCCGTATCAGTATATCCGCTGGATCGAAAACGAAGGGCTTGACCCCAAGACGCTGAACCTGACGTCCGACACCAAACGGATTCAGGACCTGAAGGGCAGCCGCCTTCTGATTTTCGCGAATGAATGGAGCATCCGCTGGGCGCAGGAGCACAATCGGGGCCTGAACCTCGCGGAATTCGGCAGATGACGGAGGATACGGTATTGGAGGGGCTCTTGTGCGCTTTATGAGGAGCTTTAATGCGTTTATTGAGAAATGGATGGCGCTGGTTACGCCGCTCTGCCTTTTTATGGGCGTGCTTTTCGCGCCCCAGTTCGGCCGGATCTTATTTCTGGTGCCCTACATTTTTGCGTTTATGACCTTTTGCGGCAGTCTGGGGTCAAAATTCTCCGATATCGGGCGGGTGGTGCAGCACCCTCTGCCGCTGTTTCTGTCCGTTTTGATTTTGCACGCGGTCCTGCCGCTTCTCGCGCTCAGCGCGGGGAACCTGTTTTTTCCACAAAGTCCGTATATCGTTACCGGGATGGTTTTGGAATTCGTTGTGCCGAGCGCCGTGGTCAGCACCATGTGGGTTTCCATCTATTGCGGCAGCGCTCCGTTCACGCTTTCCCTTCTGCTGATCGATACGCTTCTGGCTCCGTTCAGCGTGCCGTTCAGTTTACGTCTTTTCGTCGGCTCGAATGTGCAGGTCGACACCGTGGGCATGATGAAGGAGCTTTTGCTGATGGTGGGCATCCCCGCGCTTGTGGGGATGACGCTGAATCAGCTGACCGGGGGTACGGTCAAACAGACCCTGTCGCCCAAACTCGCGCCGTTCGGGAAAATCGCGCTGATGCTGGTGGTCTGCGCCAATTCGTCCAAGGTGGCGCCCTTTATCCGCAACATGACGCCGCGTCTCTTTGCGGTGGCCGGGTCCATTCTGCTGCTTGCCGTGCTGGGGTACGCGCTGGGCTGGGCCTTTGCGGCGGTGCTGAAGCTGAAACGGGAGCTGGTCGTATCCATGACGTTCGGCTGTGGGATGAGAAATATCAGCGCGGGCGCGGTCATTGCCGCGGCGTATTTTCCGGCGGAGGTCATGTTCCCGGTTATGATCGGGACGCTCTTTCAGCAGGTGCTGGCCGCTTGTTTTGCCCAGCTGCTTGTAAAACGCTGCGGCGTTCGGAAAGAAGCTTGATTTTTTAAGAAGGCATTTTTCCGCCTGTCTTCCATGTTTACATAAATTGAAAAGATAAAAAACGCGTCCTGACCGGGGGTTTGATCCGGGTCGGGGCGCGTTTTTTGGCTGTCGGTTCAGTTCCTGTCTTCCGCCAGAATTTCCAGCCAGTATCCGTCGGGGTCGGCGATAAAATACAGGTCCATGTCGTGGTTTTCGTAGCAGATGCACCCCATTTCCTTGTGCAGGGCGTAGGCTTCCGCCTTGTCGGGCACACCGAACGCGATGTGGATTTCGTTGTCGCCTAGGTTGTACGGTTCCTTACGGTCGCGCAGCCAGGTCAGCTCAAGCTGATGCTCCGTCTGCCCGTCCCCTAAAAACGCAAGGGTAAAGGAGCCGTCCGAGGCGGTTTTGCGCCTGATTTCCGTCAGCCCGAGCGCCTTTTTGTAAAACGCGATGCTTTTGTCTAAATCAAACACATTCAGGTTGTTGTGCAGAAATTTCGCTTTCATAAAAACACCTCCGTCTTTTTATGGATTTATTATATTTCATATCGGGCTGCTTTTCAATGATCCGCTCGTCCAAAAGCGGAGCGCTCCGGTTGTTTTTTTAATAAAATCAAGCTATAATCATTTTAAGTATTTCCAATATGCCCATGCCCAACAGCAACTCCATTTCAGTTTGCGAGACAAAACACGTTTCTTCCCCGCCTTTGGCGGGGAAGAAACGAAATCTTGTTGCAGAATCAACTGGAAATGTTGTAAGGACTGCGGCTATACGGGTTTACAGTAAGGGAAAACAACCTCAAGGGGAAGTGATTTTATTTTTGAGACATTCATCGGCGTTCTCGAAAAGTGCGTGCTGTTCAAGGGCATCACCCCGGCCGAGATCGCACAGATGCTGAACTGCCTTTCTCCCCGCGGAGCGGATTACGCAAAGGGCGGTCTGGTCGCTCAGGCCTCGGGGCCGATGCAGGAAATCGGAATCGTGCTTGACGGCGCGGTCGCGGTGACGAAGGAAACCCCGCTCGGTGAACGGATCGTTTTCAATAAAATCCAGCCCGGGGGAATTTTCGGGGAAGTGGCGGCTCTGTCCGATCTTCAGCGTTCCCCTGCGACGATTTTCGCGCTGGAAAAAAGCACGGTGATGTTTATCCTGCCGTCTAAAATTTTAACGCCGTGCAGCAGAACCTGCCGCTGGCACACCCTGCTGACGGAAAATTTGATTCGTCTTGTGGCGGACAGGGCGCTGTATCTGAACCGCAAGATCGACTTTCTGACGATCAAAAGTATGCGCGGGAAGCTCTGCACTTATCTTTTCGAGCAGTACCGCAAATCGGGAAAACAGCGGTTCACTTTGCCGTACAACCGCAATGAGCTTGCGGATTTTCTCAATGTTTCCCGCCCGTCCATGTCCCGCGAGCTCGGCCGGATGCGCGATGAGGGAATCCTCGCCTTTCGCGGGGACAGCTTCGAACTGCTCGACGTGGAAAAGCTGAAAAGCTTTGTGCAGTAGAAACCTGAAAACGAAAGGGGAGAGACAAATGAACAGCCAAAACAACCGGATTCTGAAAGCCATGGTCCGCTACAACGAGGGGGACCCGAAAAGGGTACAGCACGCGCTGAAGGTATATGCATTTGCAAAGTCCATCGGCGAGCTGGAAGGCCTGGACGAAAATACAATGGAGATTCTGGAGCTTGCCGCCATCCTTCACGATATCGGAATCCGGAACAGCGAACGGAAATACGGCTCCTCCTCCGGAAAATATCAGGAGCTGGAGGGCCCCCCGGTCGCGGAAAAAATTCTTCTGGAGGCCGGTATCCCGCGGGCGGTGATCGACCGAGTCTGTTTTCTGATCGGCCGCCACCACACCTATACCGAAATCAGCGGCCCGGATTATCAGATTCTGGTCGAGGCGGATTTTTTGGTCAACCTTTATGAGGACGGTATGGCCGAAGCGCAGGCGCGGTCCGTTCTGCAAAAATATTTCAAAACGGAAACAGGTAAGGAATATCTTTCTGAAATGTATCTGAACTCCCGGGACGGAGCGTCGGTTTGAAAAGTCCTTTCCTTTATTCCAATGACAATAAACGGTATCATACGCTGAGCTATCATCTGAAAAAGCGGTTTGACCGCCGGGTTTTCAAGGCGGTGATCGACGCGGGCTTCACCTGCCCGAATCTGGACGGCTCCAAAGGCTTCGGCGGCTGCACCTATTGCCTGTCCGGCAGCGGGGACTTTACCCACGGGGCGGACAGGAGCGTCGCCGAGCAGGTGCGCATGGAGCTCAATCGGGTGCGCGAAAAAACACCCGGCGCGGATGTGATTGCCTACTTTCAGGCGCATACCAACACCTACGCGCCGCTTCCCAGGCTGCGGGAGCTGTATGAATCCGCCCTGGGCGCCGAAGGCGTGTGCGGGATCAGCATCGCCACGCGCGCGGACGCTCTGGAAGCCGAAACGATGGATTATCTTGCCGGACTGTCCGGAAAAACGTATCTGACGGTGGAGCTGGGCTTGCAGACCATCCATGACGCCACCGCCAGGAGAATCAACCGCTGCCATTCCTGTGCCGTATTTACAGAGGCTTTTCAGGCGCTCAAATCCCGCGGCATCCGTGTCTGCGTACACATCATCAACGGGCTTCCGGGGGAGACCCCTGAAATGATGCTGGACACTGCCCGGGCGGTCGGCGCGCTGGGGGCGGACGCGGTGAAAATCCATCTCCTGCAGGTCATGCGGGGGACTCCTATGGAGAGCCAGCTTGCGGCGGGAGAAGTCGTCCCCATGACCAGGGAAGGGTATCTCGACGTGGTCTGTTCCCAGCTGGAGGTTCTGCCGCCCGAAACGGTGATCGAACGGATCACGGGGGACGGCGCCCGCGATCAGCTGATCGCGCCGCTCTGGGGTGTGGATAAAATCGCCGTGCTCGGCGGCATCGACCGTGCGCTTGTCCAGAAGGATACCTGGCAGGGAAAACGATATGTATAAAAAAGAGCGCCTTTTCAACCGAAAAGCGCTCCGAGAGTATCGAAAGATGAGAAATCGTGTTAAAGCGAAAGCGAAAATCCAATGAGCCTCCCTCCGTGAGGGAAGCGGGGCGCCGGAGGGGGTTAACTCCTTCAAAGAGGGAGCCCAAAAGAGGCTGTGCGGCTTGATCGCTGTCAGGAACGCGTTCCCGCTTTATTTGTCGGCGTTCGGATAGGGAATCATATCTCCCCTTTGGGAAAAGAATGCGATCCGGCCGCGGTAGCCTTCCGTACGGCTGTCGGTTTTCAGCTCCTCAAACACGGAGGTGTTTTCGCTGAAATGCATCGGTACCGCCAGCTCTGCGCCCACGGTTCTCATAAAGTAGTCCAGACCGCGCAGCGCGTGTTCCTCCAGCCTGGGGTCGGCCGGAACAAACGCGATATCGATCGCTTCGCCCTTCAGCGTGTCGACCTGTTCCCTGTAACGGCGGGTCATTTCGCGGTTGTCGCCGTCGGGCTCCCCGTTCCAGTACCAGTCGTTTAAATCCCCGGCGTGATAAATGCACAGGCCGTCCGCCTGAATGAGGAACGCCACGCCGATATCGGTGGAATCGAGCGTGCGCACGCTCAGGTTGCCAAGGTCGTATTCCCTTCCGGGAGCGACCCTGATTACGTCCTCGGAGGTTTTGATATCGTCGGAGAGTACGTAGCGGATTTTTCCGACGGTTTTGCGCCAGCTGAAAATCCTCGGGTTATAGTGGTCGGGGTGGCTGTGAGAGACAAAGACGACCACGTCGAGGTCTTTGATTTCCTCCGGGTCGACGACGCCCTTTGCTAGCCCGCAGCCCTTCGGGGAGTCAAGGTAATAATCGAAGATAAAAAAATGGCGGTCTGTTTTTAAAGTGAAGCCGCTGTTGTACAGATATCTGATTTCGGCTTTCATACGATTCTCCTTCCGTTCGGAGCGGTTACTGCATGCTGCCGCCCTCGATGATGCCCGCTTTGTTCAGGTTCTGCTTGTGTTCCTCATAGGTTTTCGCGTAGTAGTAATTTCCGCTGGAATCGGCGGCAAAGTAAAGGTAGTCGGTGTCTGCCGGGTTGACCGCGGCGTTCAGCGCGGCTTTGCCGGGGTTGCAGATGGCGCCGACCGGCAGGGCGGGGCATTTCCGGGTATTATAATAGGAATTGTAGCGGTTGATATCGCCGGTGAGGTTGGGCTTCAGATATTTTTCCACATAGATGACCGTTACATCCGCCTGCAGCTTCATGCCGGCTTTCAGCCGGTTGTGGAACACGGAGGACACCTTTGCCATTTCGTTTACGTTTCCCGATTCCTTTTCGATAATGGAGGCAAGGGTGACGATCTGGTCGGTGGTCATACCGGAATAGCTGTAGCTGCCGCCGATTCTGCTTTCCGCGTTTTTCAACATTTTGCCGAGCGCGTCCTGCGGCTTCATGTCTTTATAAAATTCATAGGTATCGGGGAAAAGGTATCCTTCCAGCTTGTAGCAGCGGTTCGCGTTGGAACCCAGCTTGCCGATCAGGGAATAATAGCTGAAATCGTAGGAATTCGCGGTGCTCAGCAGTTCGCTTTTTTTGCAGACGCCGTTCGCTTCCAGCCGGTCGCCGATCTGCGACAGCGTATATCCCTCGGGGATCACCACGCGCACGGTCTGGGCCTTTTCCGGCTGGGATGGGGAAGCGGGCGCGGAAGAAGCACTCTGCTTTTGGGAGGATGTCCCCTTGGAAGAGGTCACTGCCGGGGAGGAAACGGAAGAAACCCCAGAGCTGTCCTCCGGTCCGGAGGATGTATCCGGTCCGGAGGAACCCGTTTCACTGACCACGGCGCTGCTCGACTGACTGGAGGACTCACTTCCGTCGTTTTTTGAACAGGCGGAAAGAGAAAAGCAGACTGCCAGTACGGTCAGCATTGCGAGAAATTGTTTCATGGATTGAATCACACCTTTTATTTCTATCATTCCTGACAGTTTTTCGATCCTTTCCATTTTATAACCTTTTTCTGTATAATTCAATAGAATGCGTCATTCTTCGACATCTCCAAAAACAGGAAAACAGATCACTGAACCGTTAAGGGAGGTCATTTTTTTGGAATTCAGCTTTGAAAAATACGCACAGCAGTTCCTTTCGCTGCTGGAATCGTCCCTGCCGAAAATCCTGGGCGCGCTGCTGATTTTAGGGGTCGGCTGGTGGCTCAGCAACCAGGCGGTCAGACTGATGTTCCGCGCGATGTCGCGCTCAAAGACGGACACGGGCCTCGTCACTTTTATCAGCTCTCTCGCCAAAGTGCTGCTGAAAACGATCGTATGCATTACGGCGGCGGCCCAGCTCGGCATGAACGTCGGTTCCGTTATCGCCGCGATCGGCGCGGCGGGCCTGACGATCGGCCTTGCCGTGAAAGACAATATGGCCAACATCGCCTGCGGCGCGCAGATCATCTTTACAAAGCCGTTCCGCGTCGGGGATTACATCCTCTTTGAGGAAACGGAAGGAACGGTGGAGCGGATCGAAACCATGTTTACCACGCTCAGGACCTTCGACAATAAAGAGGTCGTGATTCCGAACGCCAAAATCACCTCCGGCGTCATCGTCAATTATTCCGCCATGGCGACCCGCCGCCTGGACCTGAAATACACCGTCGCTTACGACGAGGATATCGGAAAGGTGAAAAGCCTGCTCGAAAATCTGGCCGGACGGAATTCCATGGTGGTCGGCAGCCCCGCTCCGCTGGTCGTGGTCGGTGAACACGGGGAAAACGGCGTCGCTGTGGAGGTGAGGGCGTGGTGTAAAACGGACGATTACCTGACCCTTTATTTTGACATGCAGGAAAAGGTAAAGCTTGCGTTTGACGAGGCGGGCATCCGGATTCCTCACAATCAGCTCGATGTCCACTTAAAGCCCGAAGAATAAAAGACACGGCCCAAACGGGAAAGAGCGGCAGCCCTGCAAAACAGGACTGCCGCTCTTTTAAAAAACTGCTTTGCAAAACGCGGGGCTACGCCAGCGCCTGCTGAAGATCGTACAGAATATCGTCGATGTGCTCGGTGCCGATGGAAAGACGGACGGTGTTCGGCTTGATGCCGGACCGGAGCAGCTCGTCTTCGTTCATCTGGGAATGAGTGGTGCTCGCCGGGTGGATGACCAGCGATTTCACGTCGGCCACGTTTGCCAGCAGAGAGAAAATTTCAAGACGGTCGATAAAGTCCTTCGCCTCTTCCGCGCCGCCTTTGATCTCAAACGTAAAGATGGAGCCTGCGCCGTTGGGAAAATATTTGTTATATAAAAAGTTGTATTTGCTGTCCGGTAAGGCGGGGTGATTGACGCGCTCCACCTTCGGGTGTCTGGAAAGGAAATCCACTGCCTTCAGAGCGTTCTCAACATGGCGCTCCACGCGAAGGGAGAGGGTCTCAAGGCCCTGCAGCAGCAGGAAGGAGTTAAACGGGCTGATGGTCGCGCCGGTATCTCTCAGCAGGATTACGCGGATTCGGGTCACAAAAGCCGCCGCGCCGACGTTTTTTGTAAAGCTGATGCCGTGGTAGCTCGGATCGGGCTCGCTCAGCCACGGGAATTTGCCGGAGGCCTCCCAGTCGAAGCCGCCGCCGTCGATGATGACTCCGCCCAAGGAGGAGCCGTGGCCGCCGATAAACTTTGTCGCGGAATGGACGACTACGTCCGCGCCGTGCTCAATGGGGCGCAGAAGGTACGGCGTCGCAAAGGTGTTGTCCACAATCAGGGGGATCCCGTTTTTGTGCGCGACCGCGGCGACCGCGTCGATGTCGACAATACTGGAATTCGGGTTGCCGAGGGTCTCGATAAAAATCGCCTTGGTATTGGGCCGGATCGCGTTTTCAAAGCTTCCTTCCACGTCGGGGTCGACAAACGTGGTGGTGATGCCGAAAGCCGCGAGCGTATGTTCCAGCAGATTGTAGGTCCCGCCGTAAATGGTGTTGGCGGAGACGATATGGTCGCCCGCGTGAGCGACATTTTCAATCGCGTAGGTGATGGCGGCCGCGCCGGACGCGGTGGCCAGCGCCGCTACGCCGCCTTCTAGGGCGGCCATGCGCTGTTCAAACACATCGGAGGTGGGGTTCATCAGTCTGCCGTAGACGTTGCCGCCTTCCGTCAGGCCGAAGCGGCCCGCAGCCTGCGCGGAATCCTTAAACACGAAGGAAGCGGTCTGGTAAATCGGAACCGCTCTCGCATCCGTTGCGGAATCCGGCTTTTCCTGTCCCGCGTGTACCTGTATGGTCTCAAACCTGTATTTTCTTTCGCTCATTGTCGTTGCTCCTTCTGCATCTTTATTTCCGTATCCCGGGAAATTACAAAATCGATTTCCTGCTGCAACAATAGGAGGCGCACATTCGGTCATACGGAAAGAGGGAACGATTCGGCTTGTGAAAAGAGTGGTACTTTGTCTTCATAGGGCTCCTCCTTTTATGGTAATATTATAATTCATATCGAATTAGTAATATATATTGTTGACATAGTACTACGTGAAAGGAGAAATGTCAAGGCTTTTTTCTAAAAAAGCGCCCCGGTATCAGGCGCGAAAGCTCCTGATACCGGGGCGCAGGGTGATTCAGGTAATCTGAAAAATATAAAATTTGAGGTAATTGGTTTCCGGCACATTCCATAAAACAGGATGGTCGGGGGACTGCTGCCTCGCTTCGATCTGGCGGAGCGACACCTGGGCGTCAAACGCCGCGCTGCGCAGCATGCTGCAAAAAAGGGGTTCCGTCATGAAATGGGAGCAGGAGCAGGTCGCGAGGTAGCCGCCGCGCGGCAGCAGCTTCATGGCGCGCAGGTTGATTTCCTTGTACCCCTTCATCGCGTGGTCGACGGTCTGGCGCGATTTGGTGAAGGCCGGCGGGTCGAGTACGATCAGGTCGTAGCCGTCCTTTTTGCCCATCGGCATCTGCGGCAGCAGGTCGAACACGTTGGCCGTCTGGAAGCTCATTTTTTCCTGCAATTGGTTGCGCCCGGCGTTTTCCTCCGCCATGGCGACCGCGTCGGCGGAAATGTCCACCGCGTGTACGTGTTCCGCGCCGCCCTTCGCCGCGTTCAGCGCAAAGGAGCCGGTGTGGGTAAAGCAGTCCAGCACCCGCTTGCCGCGGCTGATTTTCGCGACCGCCTGCCGGTTGTATTTCTGGTCGAGGAAAAATCCGGTTTTCTGCCCGTTTTCAAAGTCGACGGCGTATTCGATCCCGTTTTCCGTGATCGTTGTCCGGGTCGTCTGCGGCGTTTCCAGCCCGGCGATGGGGAAGAAACCCTTATTTTGCCGCATCCCTTCCAGCTCGCGGATAGCGACGTCGTTTCGCTCGTAGACGCCGTCTATGCTCTGGCCGTCCTCCCTCAGGATTTTGCACAGCAGGGGGAAGAGGACGGGCTTCAGCTTTTCCATGCCGAGAGAAAGCGTCTGCGCGACCAGTATGTTTTGAAAGCGGTCCACCGTCAGCCCGGGAAAAAGATCCGCCTCGCCGAAAATGATCCGGCAGCAGGAGACGTCGTCCCCCATCACGGTTTTTCGGTACTCCCATGCGTGGCGAAGGCGGCGCTCGAAAAAAGCTTCGTCAAAGACGTCGTTGGCGCTGCGGGAAATCAGCCGGATCCTGATTTTGGAGTGGTCGTTGATAAACCCGGTGCCCAGATATTTTTCGCGGATGCTGAACACGTCGGCCAGCCCGCCGTTTTCATACGCGCCCTCGATTTTGAGGATCTCCGTGTTGTAGACCCACGGGTGCCCGGACTGGATGCTGTTTTCCGCCTTGCGGGTCAGGGTGATCTTAGGGTATCTTCTGTTTTGCTTCATGAATTTTCCTCACAACCTGAAATGATTTTACAGCCGGCCGCAGGATTTCGTATCCGGCGCGGCGAAGGATAAGCCTGTAATGATGGATTTATTATAGCATAAAATCGCCGGCTTACAATCCTTCATTTTTACCGCCGTCGTTTACAGTTTTGTAGCAACCACTTACAGTTCTGTTGCTTTTCTTGCTTTCACCGCCGGCGGGTACTATGATAAATTTGTAAAGTGAAAATGATAGGGAGGAATTTCAATGAAAACAGGGAAGTTTGCGGCTGCGATCGTTTTGGTGGCTTTATTGACAATTCTGACCGCCTGCTCAAAAGCCGGAACGGCTCAGAACGGTACCCCGGAGATCCTTCAGCCCGCGCAGTCGGTACAGAACATCGACCGGAACGAAGCAAGGAACGCCGTCAAAAATATGATCCGTATGGATTATACAAAATACAAAATCGACCTGATCAACGGAAATTTTGAATATCAGGGAAACCAGTACTACCAGTTTTTAATTTCCGACAAAAACGAGTCCATAGAGCCGTCCATCATTGTCAGCAAGCACAACGGCGCCGTCCTTTGCTATTACCCTGACGACACCGTAACACAGGTCTATCAGGACGGGGTATTCAAATCCAGATGCTGAACATCTTTTGAAGCACTCAACAAACAGCCGCCGCCGGAAATCCGGCGGCGGCCTTTTCGTCGATACGCCTTCATCGGGAAAACCTTACGCGATCCCGATCGCTTTTTTAATAAAATAATACAGGAAAGGAAGAAGAATGGCCGGCAGCATGTTGCCGACCTTTATTTTTTTGATTTTCAGCATGTTCAGCCCGATCGCCATAATCAGGACGCCGCCGATGGCCGAAATCTCCCGGATCATTTCGTCGGTCAGCAGGGCTTTGAGGGAAGACGCCAGCAGCGTGATAATCCCCTGATAAACGAACACGGCCGCGGCGGAAAAAATCACGCCGAAGCCCATGGTCGAGCTGAGAAAAATGGACACGATGCCGTCGAGCACCGATTTGGCGAACAGCGTCTGGTGATTGCCGGTCAGCCCGCTTTCAATGGAGCCGACGATCGCCATGGAGCCGACGCAGAACACAAGGCTGGCGGTCACAAAGGCTTTTGAGACGCTGCCGTCCGTGCTCGAAGTCCTGCTTTCGATCAGCCGGCCCAGCCCCGCGAGCCGGTCCTCGATTTTCAGCGCCTCGCCGAGGATGCTGCCGATCACCAGGCTGAAAATCAGCAGCACCAGATCGTTTGTTTTGACGGCGCTCATGATTCCGATCAGCAGGACGGACAGCGCGACCCCGTCCATAATGGTTTCACGGTAATGATCCCGGATACCGCTTTTTAAAATCAATCCCAGCGCCGTTCCCAGCACAATGGCCAGCGCGTTGACAATGGTCCCTAACATGTTTCAGCACTTCCCGTTTCTTCATATGGTTCTAATCATATATCATTTTGGGAATCGGTGTCAATAAGATTAACTTTTTGGCGAAGATATGGTATGATAGTCTCATTCGAAGAGAAGGGGGATGGTAAGGTGAACAAGGCGGCAATCCGGGCCTTTGCGGTTGGCGCCAGAGAAAAGCTCATCGCGTCCGTCTCTCGGCGCGCCGCCGAACTGGCGGCGCAGAAACGGAACCCGTTTCCCGGACTGACACAGGACATTGAAAACACCGGCTTTCAGGCCGTGGTGGAGGAAGTATCGTATACGTGGTTTATCCGTATCGTCGGCATCCGGTTCATGGAGGTCAACGGCTATCTGCCGGGAAAGGTGCGCGTCCTTTCTTCCGGGCAGCCGGGACGGATTCTTCCGGATATCCTGGCGGCGGAGCCGCCGGAGGACCGGTCGGACGAGCGCTTTACCGCGCTTTTTATTTCTGTCTGCCGGTCCCTTGCCAAAATCCTCCCGGAGTATTTTGAAAGCGAATGCGAGTATCTCGAGCCGCTGCTGCAGCTGTCCTTCCGGGAGGAAGATGGAGTTGTCCGCAGCCTGGTGGACGGGATTTCCGAGGAGGATTTCCGGGAAGCGGTCGAAATCATCGGCTGGCTTTACCAGTATTACAACGACGCCCGCCGCAGTGAGGTCATCAGCCTTTACGGCGGCAGAGTGAAAGAAGAGGACGTCCCGGCGGCCACGCAGTTTTTTACCACGGACTGGGTCGTGCGCAGCATGGTGGACAATTCTCTCGGCCAGTACTGGCTGGAGCGGAATCCGGACAGCGCGCTCAGAGAAAAGCTGGAATTTTATCTTGGGGCGGAAAATGCCGCCGCAGAGGAAAACGTATCGCCGCAGGAGCTGAAGCTTCTCGACCCGTGCATGGGCAGCGGGCATATCCTTGTCTACGCGTTTGACCTGCTGATTGAAATTTACCGGGAACGCGGGGTGAGCGGGCGGGACGCGGCGGAGCTGATCCTTCGCCGCAACCTTTACGGGTTCGACATCGACAGGCGTTCCTGGCAGCTGGCCTGCTTCGCGCTGCTGATGAAGGCGCGCGGATACAATGAGGATATTCTGACGCTCAAAATACCGCTGAACCTGTATGTCATCCGGGAAGGGTCGGGGATCGGCGGGGACCTGCTGTCCTTTGTAGCGGACGGCGACGGGCAGATCGAAGCGGATCTGCAGAATCTTCTTTCGGCCCTTCACGGGGCCGCCGAATACGGCAGCCTGCTCCGTGTGGCGCCGGCCGGCTTTGACCGGATTTTCCGGCGGGTGGAGGAAATCAGGCGGCAGCCGTGCGACAGCCTGTTCGCACTCGCGTACCGGGAAGATACCGTCCGCAAGCTTTTGCCGCTGCTGCGGCAGGCCCGCGCAATGGCGGGGAAATACACGGTGGTTGCGACGAATCCGCCTTATCTGAACCGGATGAACAAAAAGCTGAAATCCTATATCAATCAGCATTACCGCGACTATGCCGGGGACCTGTTCTCCGTATTTATTTACCGCAGCTTCGGCTTTTGCGTTCCGGACGGCTACTGCGCGTTTATGTCGCCGTTTGTCTGGATGTTCATCAAATCGTATCAAAAACTGAGGGAATACATCATCCGGGAAAAATCGATCTCCTCGCTGATTCAGCTGGAGTATTCCGCTTTTGACGAGGCCACCGTGCCGATCTGTACCTTTGTGCTGAAAAACGGGCCGGAAAGCAGGCCCGGCGTGTATCTGAAGCTCTCCGACTTCCGGGGCGGCATGGAGGTGCAGAAACAAAAGGTAAAAGAAGCGGTGCGGAACCCGCGCTGCTCCTACCGCTTTGAGACTCCGGCAAAGCAGTTCGCCCGGATTCCCGGCATGCCGATCGCCTACTGGGCGGGCGAAAAGCCGGGGGAGATCTTCTCCTCCGTTCCGCCCCTTTCCGAAAGCGCGGCGGTTACGAACGGGCTCTTTACCTGTGACAATCAGCGCTTTCTTCGTTTTTGGTACGAGGTAGCTCCTGAAAACATCCATTTCCACTGCACCGACCGGGCCGACTGCCTGCAGAGCAGCCGGAAATGGTACCCTTATAACAAGGGCGGCGATTTCCGGAAGTGGTACGGCAATCAGGAATACGTGGTCAATTTTCAGCATTTCGGGCGGGAGATCAGCGAGTTCCGCGTAAAGTCGGGACAATCCGCTTCCTTTCCCGGCCAAGGCTTTTATTTTGAGCGGAGCGTATCCTGGTCCTTCGTCAGCTCCTCCAAATTCGGCGTGCGGTATTATCCGCGGGGCTTTGTGTTCGACATCGCCGGGTCCTCCGTTTTCCCGAACCGGGAGGACGATTTCTATTATATTCTTGGATTTTTGTCCAGCAGCTGCGCTTTTGCCATGCTGAACCTGATGAATCCCACGCTGAACTATCAGGCGGGCAATATTGCCAAACTTCCGCTGCGGATGGATGAAACCGTGAAGCGGCGGGTCGGTGTGCTGGTCGCTGAAAATATCGAAATTTCCAGGGAAGACTGGGATTCCTTTGAAACCAGCTGGAATTTCCGGATTCATCCGCTGGTTCGTTTCAGGACGGAGGAAAAAGACTGTAAAATTGCCGATGCCTTTGCGGCGTGGAAGGATTTTACCGACCTCCGTTTTCAGCGGATGAAGGAAAACGAGGAAGAGCTCAACCGGATTTTTATCAGCCTTTACGGTCTGCAAAACGAGCTGAAGCCGCAGGTGGAGGACGGGGACGTCACCATCCGCCGCGCGGAGCTTTCCCGCGATATCCGCAGCTTCCTCAGCTTCGCCTTGGGCTGCATGTTCGGGCGGTACGCCGTTCCCGGCTATGATCCGCGGGGTGGGACGGACCTCCTGCCCGTTACCCCGTATCTGGAAAACGACCTTGCCGTGCGGCTGGTTTCCTTTGTAAAGCTTGTGTTCGGTGAAAAAACGCTGGAAGAGAATCTCTCTTTTATTGTTTCCGCACTCGGCGGGAGCGGCAGCGCGGTGGACGTTATCCGAAACTATTACGGGAATGAATTTTACCGCGAGCATATCCGTATTTATAAAAAGAGGCCGATTTACTGGATGATTGACGGCGGCGCTTTTCGGGCGCTTTGTTATATGCATGCCTATGATGAAAACACCTTCGCCCGCGGGCTGGATTTTCTGCGGAAAACGCAGTCCGGGCTTAAAAAATATGCGGAAAAGGAGGGACTGACCAAAAAGCAGCAGAAAAGACTGGCGGAGCAGCTTACCCGGCTGCGGGATTTCGGAATCCGGCTGGAAATTGCCGCGAAAAAGAAAATCCGGATTGATCCGGATGACGGTGTGTTGACGAATTACGCAAAGGTACAGGGCGGGGAAGCGCTTTTTCCCCCAATGAAATGAATCAGTAAGGAATAAGTGAGGTTTACGCATGATGAAAGCAGTGGTACTGGATATGGACGGAACCATGTTCGACACCGAACGCCTTTCGATCGACGGCTGGAAGAAGGCCGGAGAAGCGCTCGGGCGCGGTGATGTGATGGAATTGACGGAGCAGGCGACGGGAATTACCACCGCCGCCATAGAAGAATTGTTTTTAACAAAATACGGACCCGATTTTCCGTATGAGGAGTTCAGAAAGATCAGTGAGGATTACAGCAGGGACTATATCAAAAAAAACGGCGTCCCGGTAAAAGAGGGGCTGTTTGAGCTGCTGGACTATCTGAAACGGGAAGGCTACCGGATCGCGGTCGCAACGTCCTCTTCGCGCGGCAGCACCATGAGCCATTTTGAAAATACAAAGATAACCGGTTATTTCGATCAGATCATTTGCGGCGACATGATTGAAAAAAGCAAACCCGATCCCGATATTTATCTGAAAGCGGCCCAGGCGCTTCAGGTTCCGCCGCAGGAGTGCATGGCGCTGGAGGATTCGCCGAACGGAATTCTCTCCGCTTACCGCGCGGGGATGAAAACCGTGATGATACCGGACACGGTTCCCACGAATCCGGAACTGGAGAAAATGCTCTTTGCGTGCGTCCCCACTCTCCGGGGCGTCATTCCGCTGCTGGAGGACCTGAAAAAAGGAAAATAATGCACAAAAAATGCGCCGCGATTGGGCCTTCAAAGCCGTTTCGAGGTGCATTTTTTTGCTTAAAAACGATTGCTTTGTGCAACTTGCTGTTACAAATTTGTTTTGCAACAGCCCCTTTTCGCGTGTTCAGTTCAGCCTTTCGATTTTGGTGACGGTTACGCTTCTGGTGTTCGCGCCGTCTATGGCGCCTTCATAATAGACTCTCAGCCTGCGCCCCAGCTGCAGACTATTGCCGGAAGCATCCGCGTCGGTTCCGTCCCTGAGGAAGGTGATCGAGCGGCCGTCGTCCGTCTTGATGGTAATGGTCTGCGTCATGATTTCTTCCAGCGTTCCTTCCAAGGTGGAAATACCGCCGGAGGAAGCGTTCGCGTCCAGAATCTTGAACCGGTTGAGGACGTCGCTGTCCGGCAGAACCATACTGTTGAACAGGTCCGACTTTTCTCCTACTTCGTAAGGGGAGCTCTTCGGCAGAGTAAAGCAATAAACAACGTCTTCTTTTGTTCCCAGATAGGTGGGTTTGGGATCGAGCGTTTCGCCCTTTGTTTTCTCCCACCAGTCCTTGGAAACAAGGAAAATCGTAAGCAGCGAGCAGTTTTTGTCATTTTGAAAAAGAAAATCCACTTTCGTATATTTTGTGCCGCCGTCCGACATGGTTTCCGCAGAAACCGCCGGGGTATAATTCTTATCCTCCCAGCTGTCGGGGACCGCAAGTGAAAAACTCAGTTTGTCGTTTGTATAAAATTTCTGAACAGCACTGCTTTTTGCGTTGCTTTTGGCTCTGATTTCAGACGGGGCGGTTTCCGCAAACATGACGGCGGGAGCCTCCGTTTTTGACGCGCATGCGGTCAGCAAAACCAGCAGAACCGATAGTAGCGGTATGAAAAGCTTCAGTTTCCTCATAAATCTCCTCCATTCGGGCATAACTTTACAGCTACATCATATTCCGGGTGCTTGTAAAAGTCAATTATGATGTAAAAATTGTAATAAATCATTACAATTCTGTTATATTTTAATACAATCCATCCATCCATCTTTTGCGGTTTCGTGCTATAATAACCTCGTAGCGCAAACCGGAGCGAAGCTTCGGGCGCCGAAATTGGGGAATTTTAGAAGGCGGCGGTTATTTGATGAATATTCTGGTGGATGCCGATGCCTGTCCGGTCAGGGAAATCATTGTCCGGCTGGCGAAAAAACAGAAGGTGCCCGTCATCATGCTGACCGACACCAGCCATCTGCTCGACGACGGGTACAGCAAGGTGATCACGGTGGACAAGGGCCGCGACAGCGCGGATATCCGCCTGGTCAATCTGGCCGGGAGCGGGGACATTGTCGTCACCCAGGATTTCGGCGTGGCGGCCATGGCGCTCGCCAAGGGCGCAAAGGCGCTGAACCAGAACGGCATGGTCTACGACGATTCCAATATGGACCGCCTTTTGTTTGAACGCGCGCTCGGCCAGGAAATGCGCCGCGCGGGCGCAAGGACCGGAAAGTTCAAAAAGAGAAGCAGGCAGGACGACGAATCGTTTGAGCGGGTCCTTTCCCGTATGCTGGAAGAAAATATTTGACAAACGGAATGGATATGTTATAATACCATTGTTTTGCCTGAAGCAAAAAATCATATAGCAAATCCATTTCCGTTTGCGAGATAAAATACATTTCTCCCCCGCCGAAGGCGGGGGAGAAATGTAACCTTGTTTGCAGAATCCACTGGAAATGCTGTAGTTAAAAAATAGCGATTAACACGAATATTGTGAGGTTGAAAATATGTACGATTATGATTTGATTGTCATCGGTGCCGGCCCTGCCGGCATTTTTACGGCTCTGGAGATGGATAAGCTCGCGCCCGGGAAAAAGATGCTGGTGGTAGACAGCGGCAGCACGATTGACCGGCGCGCCTGCCCGGCAAGAACCTCCGGGCAGTGCGCCCACTGCAAGACCTGCAACATTATGAACGGCTGGGCCGGCGCCGGAGCCTTTTCGGACGGAAAGCTGTCCCTTTCGGAGGAAGTCGGCGGCAACATCACGGATTACATGCCGGTGGAAAAGGCGCGGGAGCTCATCCGCTACGCCGACGATATTTATCTGCATTTCGGAGCGCCGGACAAGATTTTCGGGAAAAGCGACAAATTTGCGGAAAAGGTGTCCTACGAGGCGCGCAGGGAAAATATCCAGCTGATCCCCTGCCCGGTACGCCACATGGGTACGGAATACTCCTTTGAAGTGCTGAGGGGTATGTACCGTTACCTTTCCGGCAGGCCGAATTTCGAGTTCAGGGAACACACCACGGCGGATTCCATCTTTGTGGAAAACGGCAAAGCGGAGGGCGTGTGGCTGGTTGACCGTTCCGGCGGGCGCACCCTTGTCCGCGCGCCCTACGTGGTGGCCGCGCCGGGACGCGGCGGTGCCGAGTGGCTGGCCCGCATTGCCCAGGAAAACAAGCTTGAAACCACCAACAACGAGGTCGACATCGGCGTGCGTGTGGAAGTGCCGAACGCGGTGATGGACCACCTCACCAAGAACCTGTATGAGGCGAAGCTGGTTTATTATTCGGATACATTTGAAAATAAGGTGCGTACCTTCTGCATGAATCCGGGCGGCATTGTCAGCGAGGAGCATTACGACGGCGGCATCGGCGGGGGCATCGCGGTTGTGAACGGCCATTCCTACGCCGACGAAGACAAGCACAGCGAAAACACCAATTTTGCCATGCTGGTTTCCACCCGTTTTACCGAGCCGTTCAATCAGCCGATCGAGTACGGCCGGTATATCGCGCAGCTGGGGAACATGCTGACGGGCGGCGGCATCATGGTGCAGCGGCTGGGCGACCTCCTGATGGGAAGGCGCACGGATTACACCAGACTGAAAAAGTCCACGACGGTGCCCACCCTGAAAAACGCGGTGCCGGGCGATTTGTCCTTTGTGCTGCCCCACCGTCATCTGACCAGTATCGTGGAATCGCTCCGCGCGTTTGACAAGCTGGCCCCGGGGCTTTACTCCAAGAACACCCTGCTTTACGGGGTGGAGGTCAAGTTCTATTCCTCCAAGGTATCGGTCAAAAAGAATTTTGAGACCGAAATCGAAAACCTGTACACCATCGGCGACGGTGCCGGCATTACCCGCGGGCTGATGCAGGCTTCCGTAACCGGCGTTGTGGTCGCGAGGGATATCGCGAACAAGCGGAACTGAATTCTTTGAAAGCTCGAAAAGCGGCAAACCCCTCCGGCGGGTTTGCCGCTTTTATGAATGTCTTAAAAATCCAATCATATAATGTGATAAACAATATGTGGAGGGAGGATGTTTCATTGCCGGATTTTTCTTTGAACTATTTTATCGGTTCCAACAGCTCAAGGGGATATGTCAGCTTTTTTCAATCGAATTTTGGCCGCCTGAAAACGGTCGTCCGTCTCAGCGGCTATCCGTCCGTCGTCGTGTCGGATATTGTGAGCGGGCTTTGTTCCGCCGCGCGTGACGGCGGCTGTCACGCGCAATTGATCCATAATTGTCTGGACAATTCCATGGAAGGGGTCATTATCCCGGAAAGAAACGCGGGAATGATCAATTTCCCGCTTTACGGGGAGGAAGAATATCCCGTGGCGGCAATTCTCAATGACGACAATCTGAGCCAGACCCATTCCTGCCTGGCGGGCGCGGTCCGGCATTTTTCCGCCGCGCGCGCCATCCACGACAAATGGGAGCAAATCTATGTTTCCAATATGGATTTCGACGCCGCCAACAGGCTGACGGCCCGGACAATTGAAAAGGTGATCGGGGAAAAAACACTGGGAAAAAGGGGGGCGCAGGTTCACCGTTACTTCGGCGCGGCAACCGTGAACGGCGCTTACGATTACATTGACAATCTGACGGAGGACCTTGAAAAACGCTACTTTATCAAAGGCCGGCCCGGCACCGGGAAGTCGACTTTCCTGGGGAAAATTGCGGAGTATGCCGCCGCGGCGGGATTCGATACGGAAATTTACCACTGCGCGTTTGACCCGAACAGCCTGGATATGGTGATTCTGCGGGAGCTGAGCGTGGCCCTGTTTGACAGCACTTCCCCGCACGAGTATTTCCCCTCCCGACCGGACGACGAGGTCATTGATATTTACAAAGCCGCGGTCGCGGAGAAAACAGACGAAAAATACCGCGCGGAGATCACGGCCGTTATGGTGGATTATAAGGCGGAAGTCGCAAAGGCGACCAAACAGCTGGCCCGCGCGAAACGATATTACGACGAAGTGCAGAAGGGGATGGTTTCCAAAATCAGCGCGGAGGCGCTCGGCCTTGCCGAAAAGAAAATCAGGGATACGGTATTCAAAAATCGTCCATAATGTCAATAGACAGCCAGATTGTACTAAAGTATAATGCATTTGGTGATCATCATGAAATTGAGAATCCGTGATATCAGAGAAGACCGGGACCTTACCCAAAAACAGATAGCCGACTACTTAATGTGCGACCAGTCCCTGTACTCCAAATACGAACGGGAGGAAAGGGAGATTCCACTGCACCTGATGGTAAGGCTTGCCCGGTATTATCGGGTGAGCGTGGATTATCTGGCTGGCCTGACCAATACAAAAACGCCTTATCCCTGAGAACGGGATTAGGCGTTTTTCTCTGTCTTATGCGTTTATAAGTGCGTATTTTTCAATGGTCCGGCCGATCAGCCGGTGTCCGTTTTCATTGGGATGGATTCCGTCCTCGCAGATCAGGTTCTGATAATTTCCGGTTTTCAGAAACGCGCTGCTGATGTCGATCAGCGGGACATGGTGCAGGATCGCCAGCCGGTTGACGGCAAGGTTATACATTTCGTGCCAGCGGTAGATAAATTCCACGTCGCCGAGCCAGCGGAGGATATTTTCCGGGTTCAGCCCGCGCGAAATCCAGTCAAAGTACCGTTTCGCGTCGATCGGCGGCAGGGAAAGCAGCACCGGCTTGCCGCCGCACGCTTTCACTTCGTCGATCATCCGGGAATAATATTCTTCAAATACGGAAACCGGGGTGTTCGGTACATGGTTGCTTTCCGGGGAAGCCGAGACCTCCGCCCAGTTGAAATCGCAGTCGTTTCCGCCGAATTCCAGCACTGTGTAGTCGTACCGGCCCAGCTCGGACATGTGCTTTTTGAGCACCTCGCCGCCTTTGGTGACGGTACAGCCGAATTTTGAAAAATTTCGGATCACAATATGATCGTTCTTTTCAACCATGCTGACAAAGCTGTCTTTCAGAAGAATATATTTCTTGCGGACACTGTCAAAAGCAATCCCTTTGGCCACGGAATCGCCGAATACGCATACGGATTGAATCATAACAGCACTCCTTTGGTAATGACAGTAAATCTGTTATATAGTATTAAATACTATATAACATAATGAGTGATATGTCAATATTATTACGCAAAGAGTGCAGAATATTATGTAAGGCGGATCTCTCCCACATAATTTGTGGCGAAAATCCGCTTGATTTCCCCGGATTCTTCTGTTTTGCCCAGCGCCCACATCAGCTTTGTGACAGCCGCCTCCGTCGTCATGTCGAATCCCTGGACGACTCCGCTCCGCAGCGCTTTCTGTCCGGCCTGATAAATGGTGAAGTCGCTTCGTTCATACAGGCACTGGCTGCATACGACAACGGAAATGCCGCGCTCCACGATCTTTTGCAGCTGCGCGGTCAGATCGCGGCGGATAAAATTCAGCCCGCCCGCTCCGAACGCTTCAATCACGATTCCCTTATAGTTCATTTTCAGCAGCATGTCGAAAATTTCGGGGTTCAGGCCGGGGGTCAGCTTGATCAGAAAAACATCGGTGCAAAGCGAATCCTCCAGAGAAAATTCGCCCCCCGTTTGCGGCAGAATGCTTTCGTTGAACGTTAAGCCGCCCGCGTCGACGGTCGCGGCGGGGGGACAGTTGACGCTTTCAAAGGCGTCAAAGCCCGTGGTGCGCACCTTCACCGCACGCGTCCCCAGAATGACCTTGCGGTCAAACGCGAGAAAGACCCCCGGCTTTTTGGAGCAGGCCATCGCGAAGGCGCAGCGCAGGTTTTCCACGCCGTCCGTCAGAGGGTGGCCGATCGGCAGCTGGGAGCCGGTGATAACAACCGGAATGGGGATGCTGCGCAGCATAAACGAAAGTACGGAGGCGGTGTACGCCATGGTGTCCGTGCCGTGGGTCAGAACGATTCCGTCGTAATTACGGTATTTTCGGGCAATGGTGCGCGCAATGCACTGCCACTCCTCGGGCTGTATGTTGGAGCTGTCAAGCTGAAATAAATCTTCAACGTCAACGTCGTATTCGGTGGTCAGCCCGCCGATGAAGTCGGCCAGCTGCCGGCTGCTCGGCGACGGCGCAAGCCCTTCGTCCGTCGGTTCGGAGGCGATGGTCCCCCCGGTGGTAATCAGCAGTAATTGATTCATGGTAACACCCCGGTTATATTGATGAACATAATTTACAATATACTATCATTAATAGCATGGAAAGTAAATGAAGCGATCTCTAAAATCAGGCGCATTCTCCAAGCTTTTTCGCGCAGTTTCTACAAAACCGCCCAATTGCTTCCCAACACGGAATGCCTTATAATGAAAACCAGAAAAATGGGACCAATGATATTTTGGTAGAAAGGACGGGATTTGCGTGTCCTCTGTTTTTATTGTGGAAGATGATGTGAAAATCAGACAGGAGCTGACAAGGCTCCTTGAAAAATACGGCTATGCCTGTGCTTCGTCGGATGATTTTGCCCATATGCCGGAGGTGATCCTGAAGGAAAATCCACAACTCGTGCTTCTGGACATCAACCTGCCGGTCTACGACGGGTACCATATCTGCCGGGAAATCCGGCGCAGCTCCCAGCTTCCCATTATCATCGTGACCAGCCGCGACAGCGACGTCGACGAACTGATGAGCATGAGCCTGGGCGCGGACGATTTTATCACGAAGCCCTACAATACGCAGATTCTGCTCGCGCGGATCGCCTCCGTCCTAAAGCGCGCTTATCCGTCGGAACCGGCCAGCGTCCTTTCCCACCGGGGGCTGGAGCTCGACCTTTCCCGCGGGACCGCGCGTTTCGGGGAAAACGAGACGGAGCTTTCCAAAAACGAACTGCGCATCCTGCACATGCTTCTGTGCAACCGGGGCCGTATCGTTTCCCGGGAGGAAATCATGAACGACCTGTGGCAGTCGGAGGAATTCGTGGACGACAACACGCTGACGGTCAACATCAACCGGCTGCGCAAAAAGCTGGACGGCATCGGCGTGCGCGGTTATCTGACGACCAAACGGGGACTGGGGTATCTGGTATGAGTGTGAAGAATTTTTTAGCGGATAAGATTTATCATTTGCTCTTTGTGCTGCTGACGGCCTTTTTTGCGGCCGTGCTGCTGTCCGTCCTGAGGGTGGGCGCTTATGCCGCCCTTTTTGTTCCGCTGGTGTTTCTGGCGGGGGAAGCGGCTGCGCTGGCATTGGAATTTTTCAGAAAAAGGGAATTTTATAACGGAATGCTTGAAAACCTGGAAAAGCTGGACAAAAAATATCTGATTTCCGAAATGCTGGACGAGCCGTCCTTTCTTGAGGGAAAGCTTCTTTGCGAATGCGTGAAGACGGCAGGCAAGGCGATGAACGACGAGATCGCCGGGTACCGCCGCGCTTCCCGCGAATACCGGGAATACATTGAAACATGGGTGCACGAGGTCAAAACGCCGATTTCCTCCAGCAGGCTGATGATTGAAAACAACAAAAACGGGATTACGCTCAGCCTGAACGAGGAACTGTCCAAAATAGAGAATTATGTGGAGCAGGCGCTTTTCTATTCCAGAAGCAACCATGTGGAAAAGGATTACGTCATCAAAAGCACCACGCTGAAAGCGCTTGTCGGCTCGGCGCTCAAAAAGAATTCCGCCGCGCTGATCGAAAGCAGGACCCATGTGGAAACCTCCGCGCTGGACAAAACAGTGTTTACCGACGGAAAGTGGACGGACTTTATTATCGGCCAGATCCTGATGAACTCCGTAAAGTACCGGAGCCGGGAGCCGGAAATCAAGATTTACGGGCTTCAGAATCCGAACAGCGTCACGCTGATGATTTCGGACAACGGGATCGGAATTTCGAAAAAGGATCGGGGCCGGGTGTTTGAAAAGGGCTTTACCGGTGAAAACGGAAGAACCGCCGTAAAATCGACCGGGATCGGGCTGTATCTGTGCAAAAAGCTCTGCGACAAGCTGAACCTCGGCATCTCGATCGCGTCCACCGAGGGAAAGGGGACGCTGGTTTCCATCGTCTTCCCGAGAAGCAACATGTTTGAATGATCCGCCTTAAGCTTACAAAACTGTAAGTCTGCCGTAAGGGAAATCAATGGTTTGTTCCGTAAAATTGTATTATACTGTTAATACAATTTGAAAAGGAGAAAAGTTGATGCAAAAAATTCTGACGGTTGAGAATGTTGAAAAATATTACGGAAATAAGGGCAACCTGACCAAAGCGGTGGACGATATCAGCTTTGAGGTGGAAAAAGGGGAATTCGTCGGCATCATGGGCGCTTCCGGCAGCGGAAAAACGACGCTGCTGAACTGCATTTCCACCATCGACTCCCCGACGGCCGGCCATATCCTGATCGACGGAAAGGATATTACCCGGCTGAATTCCGGAAGGCTGTCCCGGTTCCGCCGCGAACAGCTCGGGTTTATCTTTCAGGATTTCAACCTGCTGGACACACTGACCGCGTATGAAAACATCGCGCTCGCGCTGACCATTATCAAGACCCCGGCGGGGGAAATCGACGTGCGCGTGCGTCAGGTCGCGAAAAAGCTGGAGATCGAGGATGTCCTGAAAAAGTATCCGTACCAGATGTCCGGCGGGCAGAAGCAGCGCGTCGCCTCGGCCCGCGCCATCGTCACCCAGCCCGCGCTGGTTCTGGCGGATGAGCCCACCGGCGCGCTGGACTCCAAATCCTCCCGGATGCTGCTGGAAAGCTTTGAAACGCTCAACAGCAATCTGGAAGCGACCATCCTGATGGTCACGCACGACGCGTTTACCGCCAGCTACTGCCATCGGATCCTGTTCATCAAGGACGGCAGGATTTTCAACGAGCTGGTCCGCGGCGGCGACACCCGCAGGCAGTTCTTCAATAAGATCATTGAGGTCGTGACCCTGCTCGGAGGTGACAACGCCAATGTTCTGTAAGCTCGCTTTCAAGAATGTCACGAAAAGCATCCGCGACTTTACCGTCTATTTTCTGACCCTGACGTTCGGCGTCAGCCTGTTTTATGTTTTCAATTCCATCGATTCCCAGACCGCGCTGCTGGAGGTCAGCAAGGCGCAGGCGGAAATCCTTGCGTCGCTGGTTACCATGATCGACTATGTGTCCGTTTTTATCTCCGTGATTCTGGGATTTCTGGTTGTTTACGCGAACCAGTTCCTGATCAGGCGCCGGAAAAAAGAGCTGGCCGTTTATATGACGCTCGGCATGGCGAAAGGCAGGATATCGCGCATTTTGATTCTGGAAACGATGATTATCGGCGTGTTCTCGCTTGCGGCGGGACTTTTGGTCGGCGTGTTCGCCTCCCAGTGGCTTTCCGTCGTCACCGCGAAGCTGTTCGAGGTGGACATGAAAGCGTTCGTCTTTACGTTTTCCGCCCACGCGTTTTACAAGACCGTTTTGTATTTCGGAATCATCTTCCTGATCGTGATTGTCTTCAACACGATTGCGGTCTCGCGGTATAAGCTGATCGATCTGCTGAACGCTTCGAAGAAAAATCAGAAGCTGCGGTTCACGCATCTCTGGCTTTCGGTGGTCCTGTTTCTGGTGTCGCTTGTCTGTATCCTCACCGCCTATCACCTGATTATCGACAACGGTATGCTGGAGGTGAATTCCGAGTTTACGGCGGCCATTGTTCTGGGCAGCGTCGGCACGCTGCTGTTCTTTATGTCCCTGTCCGGTTTTCTGCTCCGCGTGGTGAAGGCGAACAAAAAACTGTATCTCAAAAACCTGAACATGTTCGTGCTGCGCCAGATCAATTCCAAAATCAATACGACCTTCGTCTCCATGTCGGTCATCTGCATCATGCTGCTGGTCACTATCGGGACGCTGTCCACGGGGATCGGGCTTTCCGACGTGCTCAGCAAGGACCTGAAGGGCGCTACGCCGTATGACGCGACCTACACCTATTATTATTCGTACGGGGAGGACGAACTGAAACGCAATGCGCTGGCGGAGGATATCGCCGGGCAGATGATTGCCCATGGCGTCGATTTGGACGGACTGACCCGATCGTACGCGCAGATGACTGTTTATTACACCGATCGTCTGAAATACTCCGAGCTGTTTCTTCCGGGCGCGCCGTCACAGGGCAAGCTGATGGAACAGGGCGGGGACGCCGCGGTGGTCTGCGTTTCGCAAAGCGACTACAATGCGGCCGCGAAGCTGCAGGGGAGGCCCACGGTTTCCCTGAAGGACGATGAATTTCTGATCAACTGCAGCTACGACGACATGAAGCCCGTGATCGGGTATTTTCTGAATCATAAGGGTACGGTTGTGCTGAACGGGAAAACGCTGAAGGCGCAGAGCCGCCGGTATCTGGACACCGCCTTCCAGACAAGCATGATGATGGCCGATCCGGGAACGCTGATCGTGCCGGACGCGCTGGTGGAGGGTCTGCAAAAAGAGAGCGCTTTTCTCAACCTCCAGTATAAAGACGGCGTCACCGACGAGCAGTTCCTTGTCGCGGTCGAAAAGGCTTATCCCGAAGCATCGGCTGACGAGTCTTCCGTCCCCTATCGCACGTCGCTTACCAAACAGCTGGTCTACGATCAGAGCACGGGGATCAAGACGATGATTTCGTATCTCGCGATCTATATCGGGCTGGTCTTCCTGATTACCAGCGCCGCCGTGCTTGCGCTGCAGCAGCTTTCCGAAGCCTCCGAGAATCTGGAGCGCTATGGGCTGCTGAAACGGCTCGGCGCGGAGCAGAGCATGATCGATCACTCCCTGTTTGTCCAGATCGCCATTTATTTTATGCTTCCGCTTTCTCTGGCGGCCGTCCATTCGGCGGTCGGCATCTATGTCGCCAATTCGGTGGTGTCGCAGTTCGGCCACCTGGACATTTTGGGAAACACCCTCGTTACCGCCGTGTTTTTCCTTGTGATTTACGGGGGCTATTTCCTCACGACCTATTTCGGCAGCAGGAGCATGATTCATCAAAGGCAGAACGGATAGGATTCTTCAGCCGCCGGCCATTTTGATCGGCGGCTGTTGTCTTTATCTTCAAAAGAATATATAATGGAATTACCAAATCATAACAGGGGAAACGATATGAACGATTTTGTATACACCGGTTATCCCGCGCTTTCGGAGCATCTTCTGTCGCTGGCCGACGAGCCATACCGCAAAATGCAGTATAAAATTGTCCCCGGGGTGGAGCATATCCTCGGCGTGCGGGTCCCGAAGCTGCGGGCGCTCGCAAGGCAGATCGGGAAGGGCGACTGGCGCGCCTGCCTTACGGGGCTGCGGGACGCCTCCATGGAAGAAATCATGCTGCGCGGGTTTCTCATCGGCTATGCCAAAATGGGGCAGGACGAGCTTTTCGCCCGGATCGCGGACTTTGTCCCGAGAATCAACAGCTGGGCGGTGTGCGACGGCTTTTGCTCCACCCTGAAAGCGGCCGCGAAGGACCGGGAAAGGCTGTTCGCGTTTTTACAGCCGTATCTGCAAAGCGGCGGGGAATACGAGCTGCGCTTTGCCGTCATCATGCTGATGGATTATTTTATTACGGATGAAACCATCGACCCGGTCCTGAAAATCTACTACGGGGTGCGCCACGACGGCTATTATGTCAAAATGGGCGTGGCGTGGGCGCTGTCCGTCTGTTTTGTGAAATATCCGGAAAAGACCATGGCTTATCTGCGCACGGACGGCCTGGACGACTGGACCTATAACAAAACGCTGCAGAAAATCGTGGAATCCTTCCGTGTGGACGACCGGACCAAAGCGGTCATCCGGGGAATGAAACGCAGGGGGAAGTAAA